>JAAUSP010000598.1 GCA_012032575.1 Anaerolineales bacterium
ACCGTCGAGGCGATGAACCAGGCCGGCAGCAATGTCGAAACCGGCGTCGCTCTGACCCGCCAGGCCGGCGCTGCCTTTGAAACCATTGCTACCGGCACGGCTGACTCGGCCCAACAAATCCAGGCCACTCTGACTGCTATCCAGGCCGTTCAAACCGGGTGCAGCAACTGGCTCAGGCCATCAGCGGCGTCGAACAGGTCGCCAGCCAGAACCGCACCCTGGCCTCCGAGATGGAGCGGGCCGCCCAGGCGGTCGGCGAGTTGGTGGATCAGGTTTCGGCGGTGGTGGAGGAAAATTCAGCGGCAACCGAACAGATGGCTGCCAGCACCAGTGAAGTGACCCAGGCTGTCGAGGACATTTCCAGCGTTTCCGAAGAGAACAGCGCTTCGGTTGAAGAAGTGACTGCCGCAGCCCAGGAGATGAGCGCTCAGGTGGAAGAAGTGGCCGCTTCGGCCCAAAGCCTCAACGAGATGGCTCAAATCCTGCAAGGTCTGGTTAGCCAGTTCAAGCTGTCCGACAGCAAAGCCGAGCCGGGAGTCACCTCGATGACGACGAGCAAGTTGGTTGTGCCCAAGAAAATGAACGGACCCCAGCCGGTCAACTCTCGGATGGCAATAGCTGCGCCCGCTGGATACCACAACGGTCACAGCCGGGGCTAAGGCATCATTTTTATTGAACCCTTTTAGAACAGGCCAGTCATACCATTTACCTGTTATGACTGGTCATTTGATTTCTGCTCTTTTGGCTTTGCTGGGCCTGGTTTTCGCCAAGTCCCTATCTGACCTGGGCAAGCGCTTTACATTACTTTTATGGAAAAGATAGTCCGATCTGCCGATAAATATCTAATCATTACATTCCAAATCGTCCGCTACCTGACCAACCTCATCAGGCTTTTGTTATTCTTCACAATTGAGAATTTGTTAAAAAATTTAACCCTCAAACCATGAAATCAAAGGAGTTACCCCATGAAAAAATTTATCTTTCAACTTGCGATATCGCTGATGAACCGCCTCACCTACTCGCGAAAAATGATGGTCGTAGCGGCAGTGTTTATTGTGCCCCTGATCATCCTGACCTATCAAGTGGTGGCGGGATTTGAAGCGGATATTACCTTTGCTGAACAGGAACTTAAAGGCAACGAATATCTGCGGCCTACCCTGGCGTTGATGCAGCACGTACAGCAACACCGGGGCGCTTCAGCCGGCTTTTTGGGCGGCGACGCCACCTTCAAAGATATAATGGCTCAAAAACAAACGGCTATTACAGCAGATATTGCCGCGATTGACGCCATGGAGCAAAGTATGGAGCGGAGTTCCAGAAGGGTGAAGAATGGGCAGCTATCAAAACGGCGTGGCAGGATTTGCAAAGCGACGTCGAGAGTCTCTCAGCACCCGAGAGCTTTGCCCGGCATACCGCTTTGATCAAAAATATTCTGACCTTCCGCTTTCATATTGCCGATGTCTCCAACCTGACCCTGGACCCGGAGATTGACTCTTTTTACATCATGAGTGCTGTCGTTGAGAAATACCCCAACGCCATCGAACACATGGGCCAGGCACGGGCGATTGGCTCGGGCACGCTGATTGATAAAAATGTGACGGCCGCAGAACGGGCAAAACTAGAGTCGCTTAAGGAATTGATTGGAACCTACTCGGAACAGGCCAAAGCCGGGCTTGAAAGGGCTTTACAGGCCAACCCCTCGCTACAGGCTCAACTCGAAGAGCCTTTTCAAGCCACACTGGCCCAGGAGCAAATCATTCTGGAGCTGCTTGACCAACAGATCATCAATGCCAAAACTGTAACCCTCACCCCAAAAGAATATTTTGATGCTACCACTGCCGCCATTGACCTCGAATTGGGTTTTGTGGACACTTTAGCCGGACAACTGGATGAACTATTAGCAACACGGGTGGGGCGACTTACCGGCGAACGGAATTGGACCCTTGCCCTCACCCTGGGTTCGATAATTTTGGCATTTTGGCTGTTTACGGGCTTCTTCCTTTCCGTTACCCAATCACTGCGCACCGTCGTGCAGGCCGCTGAACAGATTGCCCGCACTGACCTGGCCGCGATGACCTCAGTTGCTGCGGCGATGGCCAGGGGTGACTTAACCCAAGACCTAAAAGTTCAAACGCAGGTCCTCACCCTTCAATCACAGGATGAAACAGGCGAACTGGCCAGGGTATTTAATCAAATGATTACCGGCCTCCAGGAAGCCGGTCAGTCCTTTGGAGAAGCAATGACCAATTTAAGTCACCTCATTGGTCAAGTCACCGACAATGCCCACAATGTTAGAACCGCCTCCGATCAACTCGCTGCGGTGGCCGAACAGGCCGGTCAGGCTACCGGCCAGATTGCCCAAACTATGGGCGAAATTTGCCAGCGGCACGCAGCAACAAACTAATGCGGTCACCAAACCGCCAAGTTCGATGGACCAGATGGCCCGTGTCATCGACGGCGTGGCCAAGGGCGCTCAGGAACAAGCCCACTCCATCAGCCAAACGGCGCAGGCTGTCAGCAATTTGACCCAGTCTAGTCCAGATTATTGCTGCCGGGACCCAAACCCAGACCCAAGCCGTCTCCGAAGCCAAAGCTGCCGGTCAAACCGTCGAAACGCTCGTCCAACAAATCACTGCCCAAACCGACCAGGTGGCCCAGTTTATGCAGGTCAATCTCCAGGCTTCCCAATCCGGCCAGCAGGCTGCCCGTCAGGCTGTCTCCGGCATGGACCAACTCGGCGCAGCCACCGAACAACTCGCCCAGCGCGTCCGTGACCTCGGCAAACGCTCCACCCAAATCGGAGCCATCATCGAAACCATTGACGACATTGCTTCTCAAACCAACCTCCTGGCCCTCAATGCCGCCATCGAGGCCGCCCGCGCCGGTGAACATGGCAAGGGCTTTGCCGTTGTCGCCGATGAAGTCCGCAAGCTGGCCGAACGGTCTTCGCAAGCCACCAGGGAAATCCGCGAGATGATCCAGATGGTCCAGAATGGGGCCGAAAGCACGGTCGAAGCCATGAACCAGGCCGGCAGTAATGTCGAAACCGGCGTCGCTCTGACCCGCCAGGCCGGGGCGGCCTTTGAAACTATTGCTAGCGGCACGGCTGACTCGGCGCAACAAATCCAGGCCACCCTGACTGCTATCCAGGCCGTCCAGACCGGGGTGCAGCAACTGGCTCAGGCCATCAGCGGGGTTGAGCAGGTGGCCGGGCAGAACCGCACCCTGGCCTCCGAAATGGAGCGCGCCGCCCAAGCGGTGGGCGAGCTGGTAGATCAGGTTTCGGCGGTGGTGGAGGAGAATACCGCGGCCACCGAGGAAATGGCCGCCAGCACCAGTGAAGTCACGCAAGCCATTGACGATATTTCCAGTGTGAGCGAAGAGAACAGCGCCTCGGTGGAAGAGGTCAGCGCCTCAGCCGAGGAGATGAGCGCCCAGGTGGAGGAGGTGGCCGCTTCGGCCCAAAGCCTCAACGATCTGGCTCAAATCCTGCAAGGTCTGGTCAGCCAGTTCAAGCTGGCGGGCAGCGGAGCAGAGGCGGCCGTACCTGCGGCAAAGGATGGAGGAGTTCTACCCAGAATGAACGGGCATCACCCGGCTGAAGCCCGGAAGGCAATGGCTGTACCGGCGGGATATTACAACGGCCACAGTCACGGCTAAAGGAGATAGGATTCCCTGCGCCAGACCTTTAGGGTCCAGCGCGATGACAAACAGATAGACCGCGTAGATTAAAAATCCCGGCAGCCATAAGCTGCCGGGATTTTTATTTTTACTTACCGCTTTTTCAAAATCAGACTGCCCATCTCTTACCCAGGCATCGAGCCTGTTTTTGAAAACAGCCTTAAATTTTGCCCAAACCTAACCGGCGTTTTGGCAAAGTGGCGTTTTTTTGTGTAACTCGACTTGCTGGACCGATGGCAAATGAACTTTGTCGTCAGGCTAATAGACCATTTCGCCGCGCACAAACGCGGCGGTGCGGGGGTCGGTGGGGGCTTCAAAAAGGTGGGGGTGGCGGCAATTTCAATCAGGCGGCCTTCGAGGAGCAAGCCGGTGCGATGGGCCAGGCGTTTGGCCTGAAAGATATTGTGCGTAACCAGAACGATGGTGGTGCCGCGCGCGCGGTTTTCCTCGGCCACAATTTCCTCAATCAGCTTAACATTATAGGGGTCAAGATTGGCCGTCGGCTCGTCGAGCAGCAGCACGGTGGGTTGAATGACCAGGGCGCGGGCCAGGGCGACTCGCTGGGCTTCGCCGCCGCTGAGGGTGCGGGCGGATTGGTGGGCCAGTTTGCCCAAGCCGACTCGCTCCAAGGCTTCGCTTACGGCCTGATCAATGGCCTTTTTATCCTGCCGCCGCACCTTGAGACCGTAGGCCACATTGGCGGCGACAGACCGGTTGAGCAAAACCGGGGTTTGAAAAACTGTTGTCACCTGGCGGCGCTGCTCCAGGGGGGGGAAATTACCATTCAGGCTGCTTTGTTCAAAACTCAAAACACCCTGAGCGGGCCGCTCCAAAAAGTTGAGCAGCCGCAGCAGGGTGCTTTTGCCGGCCCCGCTGGGACCCACCAGGGCCAAAATTTCCCCCTGATAAATCTCCAATTGTTCAATCTGAACAATGGTTCGGCCCTGGTAATGCTGGCTTAAATGCCGGAGCTGGTATACTTTACACGGGCACAAAATTAACTTTTTCAAGGTTATCGAAGGTTTGAAAATTTAAGGTGAGTAAAGTGTCCAATTCGGCTTGATACTGATGGTGGGTGTGGGTCAGACACTCGGTAATAGCC
>JAAUSP010000599.1 GCA_012032575.1 Anaerolineales bacterium
TTAGGGGGGTTCCGAAATTTAAATCATCCCGAAAACTCAACGGGCGTGATGCGTGATGCGTGATACGTGAGGACTTTTGGCGTAAATTCATCACGCATCACGCATCACGTATCAGAGGGTTGGGACAATTATTTTTTCGGAACTGCCTTATAGGTTTTTAAATATCTGTAAGGTCTACAGAATTAAGGAGGCGATCATGGCTGTAGCGCAACCAACCGCGGCCAGAACTGTAACCCGTGAAGGTCCTTCGCGCTGGCAAAGTTTATGGAAAAGTGTCTCTATTGTTTTTGAGTCCCGCGTGGCTACGGTGGGAATGTTGATGGTTGCCTTTTGGGTAATTTTGGGGCTGCTGTCGCTGGTCTGGACGCCCTACCCGCCCAATGCCCAGGAATTTACCCAGAATCAGCCGCCCAGCCCTGCTAATTGGCTGGGGACGGATCACCTGGGGCGCGACTTTCTTTCACGCTTGATGACCGGCACGCAGGTTATTTTGCTAAAAACTCGCCTGCCGGAAAGCATGGGCGGCTTTGCCATCCCGATTGGAGTGGCGGTGTGGGGTGTCATTGGCTCGGTGGCGGTTGGCTCGCTGCTGGGGTTGAATGCCGGTTATCGCGGCGGCTGGATCGACCAGATTATTATGCAGCTTCTCGATGCCTTGATTGCTTTCCCGGTGATTGTGCTTTACCTGGTGATTATTGCCGCCCTGGGGCAGGGTGATTTAGTGGTCATTGTGGCTATCACCATTACCGGCGCGCCGGGGGTCGCCCGGCTGGTGCGCAGCCTGGCCCTCGACATCAAAACCCGCGATTACATCCGCGCTGCCGAAACGCGCGGTGAAAGTCCCTGGTATATTATGTTTGTCGAAATTCTGCCCAATGCCCGCGGCCCCATTCTGGTTGATTCGATGCTGCGGGTAGGCTACGCTATTTTTGCCATCGGTACGCTGGGTTTTTTGGGCATCGGTCTGCCCCCACCCGATCCTGATTGGGGCAACATGGTCAACGAAGCCCGCAAAATATTTTTAGCAATCCGGTGGCTGTCATCTGGCCGGCGGCAGCCATTGCCACCCTGGTGATTGGGCTGAACCTGTTTGCCGATGGTCTGCGGGAAGAATTAACCCGCTATCAACGCTAGAGGAGGGTCAATGGCTGAATTGGAAAGCCTATTAGGTAAATCAGCGCCGGTTCTTAAATTGGAGAATGTGGCCATTGCTTACAGAGTGCGGGGCGGCGAAATCGAGGCCGTCCAGGATGTTTCGTTTGAAATCAGACGCGGCGAAGCCTATGGCATTGTGGGCGAGTCGGGCTGCGGCAAAAGTACCGTGGCCTGGGCGGTGCTCAATTTTTTAGGGGCCAATGGTTACGTTAAACGGGGGAGTATCAAATTTCTGGGCCAGGAGATGGTCGGCAAGAGCGGCGAAGAGCTGCGCCGGCTACGCGGTGACCAGATTGCAATGGTCTACCAGGACCCGATGCAGGCCCTCAATCCGTCCATGCGCCTGGGCGATCAGATGAAAGAAGTGCTGACCGTTCACCGGGGGTTGAGTGACGACGAGGCTGAAAAGCGCTGCATCGAAATGTTGGAACGGGTTTACATGCCCGACCCGGCCAACGTGATGCAGCGTTTCCCCCATCAGATTTCGGGCGGTCAGCAGCAGCGGGTGGTTATCGCCATGGCCCTGCTTAATAATCCCGCCCTGCTCATTATGGATGAGCCGACAACCGCCCTCGACGTGACGGTGGAAGCAGCCGTGCTTGACCTGATTGCCGAACTGCGCCGGGACTTCGACACCGGGATTATGTTTATCAGTCACAACCTGGGGGTGATCGCCCGCGTTTGCACCAGAGTCGGGGTTATGTATGCCGGCGAAATGGTGGAGCGGGCGGCAGTGGCGGAGATTTTCAAAAACCCGCAGCATCCCTACACTCAAGGACTGATTCGCTGCGTACCCAAGCTGGGTAGCAACAAGTTGGGCAGTGTGCTTTACCCCATTCGGGGCCGGGTTCCGCCGCCCGACCGGCGGCCGACCGGCTGTGTTTTTTCGCCGCGCTGCGATTACTGCCGCGAGCGCTGCCAGAGCGAACGGCCGGCCCTGCGCCAACTGCCCAACAACTCCTGGGTGCGCTGCCATTTTGCCGAAGAAATTGACCCGCGTCTGTGGCAGCCCTCGGAAGACATCATGCCCCCCCCGCAAATCAGCCACGATGGGGCCAATGAACCAATTTTGAAAATTGAAGGCTTGAAGAAATATTACGAAGTTCCGGGCAGCTCGCTGAAAGATGTGGTGGGGCTGGAGCAAAGCGCCTGGTTAAAGCCGTAGAAAATGCCAGTTTCAGCGTGCCCAAAGGCAGCACCCTGGGGATTGTGGGCGAGTCGGGCTGCGGCAAAAGCACCTTGATCAAAACAATTGTCGGCCTGGAAGACAGCACCGCCGGCCGGGCCGACTTTTTGGGTTTCGACATTACCGGCGACCTGAGCACGCGCGATGAAAAACTCATCCAGGAACTCCAGATGGTTTTTCAAAACCCGGATTCGACCATGAACCCCTCTTACACTGTCGGCCAGCAGATTGCCCGGCCCATGCAGCGCTTTGGCACGGTCCCCCGTAACCAAATTCGCGGCGAGGTCATCCGGCTGTTGGAAGCGGTGCGCCTGGGCGCAAATTACATGGATCGCTTGCCCCGGCAGCTCAGCGGCGGGGAGAAGCAGCGGGTCGGCATTGCCCGCGCTCTGGCCAGCCGCCCCGACTTGATTATGTGTGATGAGCCGGTTAGCGCGTTGGATGTGTCGGTGCAGGCGGCGGTGCTTAACCTGTTGTTGGAAATTCAGGACACGTATGGTACCACCATGCTGTTTATTGCCCACGATTTGAGCGTGGTGCGTTTTTTCTCGGACTATGTGGCGGTGATGTATTTGGGCCAGATTATGGAAATCGGCCCGGCCGAAGCGATTTATGCCCCGCCGTATCATCCCTACACCGAAGCGCTGCTTTCCGCTGTGCCCATTCCCGATCCAACAGCTCAGCAAAAGCGTATTCGGCTGGAAGGCTCAGTCCCCAGCGCTCTGAATCCGCCTTCGGGCTGCCGCTTCAATACCCGCTGCCCTCGCCGGTCTCTGCTGCCCGACCCCGACATCTGCTTAACCGAGCCGCCCTGGCGCGATGCGGGCCAGGGTCATCGTATTTTCTGCCATCATACGTTAGAAACGTTGAGCGGTTTTGACCCGGTAATTGCCACCCCATCAACGGAGGAAACTAAACATGCTGGTTAACGATTGTATGACCCGACATCCTGTTATGGTTTCGCCGGAAGTTCCGGCGGTTGAGGTCGAAAAGATTATGGCCGAAAATCATGTCCGGCATATACCGGTAGTTGGTGATGGCAAGCGCCTGGTGGGATTGCTGACCCGCCAGAGGTTGGCCCTCAAGCCGGATACCATGGGCAGTTTGAATGTGTGGGAGATCAGCCGTTTCCTGTCCAATCTTTCGGTCAGCGACCTTATGCTTAAAGCCAACCAGGTTCAGACCATTACCCCTGATCGCACCATCGAACGCGCCGCCCAGATTATGATGGATTACAAAATTGGCTGTCTGCCCGTTCTTGAAGATAAGGTTGTAGTAGTCGGTATTTTGAGCGAGGTTGATGTCCTGCGGGCCTTTCAAGAGATGTTGGGCCTGCCCGCTGCCGGCGTGCGGGTGACTGTGCGCATGCCCAATCAGAAAGGTGAGTTTGCCAAGCTAACCGGAGCGATTTCGCAACACGGTTGGGGTATCATGGGCATTGGCAGTTTTCCCTCGCCGCGCCGCTCCGGCTTTTACGATATGGTCCTCAAAATCCCCGACGTAACTGTGGATGAGGTGCGAGCAGTCTTAAGCCAGATTCCCGAACAGGAAATTGTTGACATTCGTGAATTTGCTTGAGCAGCGGGCAAAAAATGGGATTATCCACATCAATCTTGAGGTTTAAGCATGCGCTATTCGCAAAATGTTGGGGTTAGAAGGGTACAAACCTTGTGATTGTATGGGCACTGTCAGTGAAACCCGGGTCGCTTATGGCGCTATATGAAAAAATCAGGTCGCAATTCCTTGAAGGCGCCGAGCGCGCCTGGCATTACGTTAGGGCACACCTCCCCACGTAGGCTGAATTGTAGATGTTTCGGCTTGTCCTTTTGAGCCTGATCGGGGGCATTCTGCTCGGCTGTCAGCTTGCCCCCTCGCCCGCGGCGACACCTTCTGCTCCGGTCCGCTCTGGACGCCTGGCTTATATCGGCGGCGACGGGAATGTCTATATCACCACCCCCGACCGCAGCCAGACGGTCGCCGTGACCAATGACGCTACTGTTGCCGCCGAGTACCCCGGTCGTTCATACCATCGCCTCTCCTGGTCGCCTGATGGCTGGCTGGCTTTCGCTGCCGTAACCCGTTCCGGCAGCCAGACCCGGAGCACTCTGTACGTGGCCGAAACCCCCGCAGCGCCGCCTCGGATTGTGGGCCAAAGCGATCAGCATTTTGTCATTTACATTTACTGGTCGCCTACTGCTTGCCCCGACCAACCCTCAACGTGCCGGCGTCTGGCTTATCTTATCGAAGAAGATGATAGTATCAGCCTGCGCCTGGTCGAATTGGAGGCAAACCGGGTTGACAATCGGCGGGTGGGCCAGGGGCGACCCTTTTATTTTGCCTGGTCGCCTGATGGCCGGCGCATGGTCTGGCATACCGGCGGCGCTCGCCGCCACAATGAGCGGGCCAAGCTGGTTCTGTACGATATTGAACGGGGTCAGG
>JAAUSP010000600.1 GCA_012032575.1 Anaerolineales bacterium
GTCGGCATGGCGGGCCACGGTGCCCAGCGGTACCATAATCACGATGTCCTCGCCCATCGCCCCGGTCATGTTTTTGCCGGCACCGTGTTCGCCGCGCTCAGCCTTAAAGTGGCTGCGCTTCTTAAAGTGGATCAGGGTGTTCAGATGCGGGTCGGCCTCCAGGATCACGTCGCCGCCCTTGCCGCCGTGCCCGCCTGCCGGACCGCCACGCGGTACATATTTCTCACGACGGAAGGCAACTACGCCGTCGCCGCCGTCGCCGGCTTTTAAATAGATTTTCGCTTCATCAAATAAGATCATCTTAGCAAATCCAAACCCTTTCGAGACATTATGAGCGTTGAGGCGCACAATGGCAAATTTCCTGCATCGGCTCGATGTTGTGTATAATTGACCTCTATTTTGCCGTCTGCTAGGGATTGCCGGGGGACTATCAATGCTCAAAAACTTACCCGTTCCACGTTTCAGCCCGCCCACCTGGGCCAACGTCTGTTCGACCAGCCCTATCTGCTGCTTGTCCTGGCGACGTTGTTCTGGTCGGGCAACTTTGTGCTGGGCCGGGCGGTAAGGGCCGAGGTCCCGCCGGTTGGCCTGGCCTTCTGGCGCTGGACCACCGGCTCGATCCTGATCATTGGCTTTGCCTGGCCCCACCTCAAACGGGACTGGCCCGTAATCCTGCGCCACTGGAAGCTGGTGCTGTTGTTAGCCATCCTGGGCGTGACCATGTTTAACACCCTGGTCTACACCGGCTTGCAGTTTACCACCGCCATCAATGCCCTGCTGATGCAGTCTACCATGCCGGTGCTGATCGTGCTGATGTCCTATCTTTTGTTCCGTGAAACGGTCACGCCCCTGCAAATCGTCGGCATTCTGCTCTCTCTGGCCGGGGTGTTAGCCATTGTCGGCCAAGGCGACCTGACGGTGCTGCTGGGCCTGTCGCTGAACCTGGGCGACCTGCTGATTTTTATTGCCGTGGCCGGCTATGCGGCGTATTCGACCCTGCTGCGCCGGCGGCCGCCGCTGCACCCGCTCAGTCTGATTGCCGCCACCTTTATCGCCGGGGCGGTGGTGCTGCTGCCCTTTTACCTGTGGGAACACGCCAGCGGGCGGACGGTCTCCTTTGACGGCGTCACCCTGCTGACGATTGCCTACGTGGCTATTTTTCCTTCGATCCTGGCCTACCTCTGCTTCAACCGGGGCGTCGAACTGGCCGGGGCCAATCGCGCCGGCCTGTTTATCCACCTGATGCCCGTCTTTGGCAGCATCATGGCCATCCTTTTTCTGGGCGAGCGCTTTCAATGGTATCACGGCTTCGGTATCCTGCTGATCTTGCTCGGTATCGTGCTGGCCACCCGGCGCAAGCAGAAGTAATTCAGTCCTGCTTTTTTATTGAACGCAGATAAACGCTGACAAACGCAGATTTGCGCTGAGAAAGTTTAGAAAAAATCAGCGGGAATCAGTTCGATCCGTGTCATCTGCGTACCTTTAGTGGAGGAAATATGGAACCCATACCTATCCGCCCCGCCGGCCTTGATGACGCCGACGCGCTGACCAACCTTATCCTTGACCTCGGCTGGTTTCAACATTATTTCGAGGGCGCTTCCCCTGACGACGCTCAAGTCAAAATAGCCCGCCAACTGCGTCTGACCCTGACCGACGACAGCCACACCGTTTATGTGGCCGAAAATCTTGCCGGTGAAATAGAGGGGTATGTGTCCGTTCACTGGCTGCCTTATCTCTTTATGCCCGGCCCCGAAGGCTTTATCTCCGAACTGTTTGTCCGTGAGACCGCCCGCGGGCAGGGAATAGGCAGCGGCCTGTTAGCGCAGGTCAAAACAGCGGCCCTTGAACGCGGCTGCTCCCGCCTCTCGCTGCTCAACATGCGCCCCCGCGAATCCTACCAGCGCGGCTTCTACACCAAACAGGGCTGGGACGAACGACCCGACGCTGCCAACTTCGTGCTGCGGTTAAAGTGATTGCTGAGCGGAGTGCAAAAGCTATGCTTTTGCACTCCGCTCATTCCATGAGGCTGGATTTTGCCAGGGATATGTGATATGATGGGGTATCTAACAACTACAGAGCAGTCCAACACTTAAAGATAAGCTGAGTTTCTATTAGAATATTGATACCCCTTAACAAAAATGAACCTCTATAGGTCCTATATCCATTTTCTGATATGGTTAGGAGCAGAGCCGCCTCCAGGTTTTGAGGATACTCACAAAATTCACAATGATAGAGCGATTTCGGATTTGTCTTGGTTGCCATCCCTACAAAAATCAAGATGGTTTAACTTACTTGGTGTTGCCATCATCTTTCCCCCTTTCCTCTTTCTTATAGTTCTCTCTTTCTGGGCAGGTAGTTGGGGTGCCGGAATAATATTTACTGGTATTCTGATAGCAGTAATATTATTTGCAATTAGCGATCTGTTTAAAGCCCTCGTTGCTTTTTTAGGGGCCATTTATGTGTTTAGTCAGGGCCATTGGCTTATTGGATTAGTTCTGTTAGCTTTAACTGGCTATTTAATTTTTGCAGCTACTTTAACAGATAAGGATATGGCTCAAACATTCACTCAGCTAAACTCTATTTCTCCACCATCCTATAATCTTCTCAAGGGATATCTGTCAGTCTTTAACAAATATTCCAAAGAGTTGTTTGTCATTATATTGGGAGTAATATTAGCAATGTATATCTGTGTGGGGTTAATAGCAGTAGGTTCTCTCTTGCATTGATTTACTTTGCCTCTCTACTATTTTAGAGGCTTTTGACAGGTGCTTCCTGCTAAATCAATAACGCTCTATGAATGAACAAGTTCCCAAACAAATTATTGAACAACGGGTGCGTAACAGAATAATTGATTACCTGGATCTGGTCTGCAATCGTAACGAATTACTTACTTATCAACAGAAGGCTCCTATAAACGTGTTGAACGAAATTATTAACCAGTGGGAAGACTGGATAAACATACAAAACCTTGAGAAGACATACCCCTCACCTACATACACACCTGAAGAACGTGCAGCGATAATAGAGTATCATTAAATCTGGAATGAAATAGCAGGCAAAATACCCGAAGAGGTAGGAACTATCCATCAGTTTTTGGAAACATCCCTCTGGCAAATCCTCTCTAAAGGAGCACAGGCATCTCTTGAAGTATTTCAGGTCAGAGGCAGGTTGTCGGAGGACTAATTGGCGGTTTCGTGGGCGCGGGTAATTTGCGGGGCGTTATGGCTATCCATCTTTAATCTCTTATTGGCAGAGTTAAACCTGCCAGCTACCCGTTACAAATACATATCCGTAACGACCCCTAACAGTACTCTTTTTCTTTATCTTATTTCAAATTTTATGCTAAAATCTTTAGTGTCACCCTGTTATTTACTTTAGTGGAGTTTATCGTGTATGAACGCATTTTAAAACAAATGCGGGAAAGAATTCGGACTCGCCAGTATGTAATGACCTTGCATGCCGATGAAGAAATGGATAACGATGGCTTGACTATTTTTGATGTAGAGCGAGGTGTTTTAACAGGAAAAGTTATAGAACGTCAAAAAGACCATAATATGGGTGACTGGAAATATTTGATCCGTGGTCAAACAGTAGTGGGTAAGCAGGTTATTGTTGTCACTAAACTAAGCCCAACCAACAAATTGGTTATTATTACGGTATATCTTGAATAAAATGCAAGAAACAGAAATCATTTGCGACATTTGTGGTAAAGCAGGGGCGCATATTCGCCGGGTTACCCGCAGCTACGGTCAGGGGCCTGATTTGCTGGTGATAGAGAATGTACCAGTTATCAGTTGCCCTCATTGTGGCGAGAGCTATCTAACAGCCGAGACGCTACACGAGCTTGAACGGATAAAGCTGCATCGCCAGAGCTTTGCGGTGGAACGTCCAGTAGCAGTAGCCGCTTTTGGCTAATTGCGACACCACTAAACGTGCTAATGATGCCCCCTTCAACCAACCTCTCCTTCAGCTACAACCGAGTCGCCACCGCCTTGCAGCAAGCCGGCTTCACCCTCGAAGCCACCCTCCGCCGCGCCCCCTATCCAGAGGTTGAGCATCCCAGCGAGCGAGCCTACCTGCTGGCTCGGAAGCCAAGCACAGCTTCGCTATAGTTTCGTCACAATTAAACGTGTCCGGTTTCTGCTGTGTCATTTCGAGCGCCAGCGAGAAATCTGCTTGCTCGCCCTAACTTTTAGGCAGCGGGAATGAAGATTCCTCCCTCCGGTCGGAATGACATGACTCTGTGACGGCTGGTTAATAACCTTACTACACCGATCCTCTCTTTCTCAGCCTTAAGAGAGCAGGGGCAAATGGTGAGCAACTACAACGGTTACAGCGTTTCGAGGGCGTGTTTGGCGGCGCGGGAGGTTTCGGAGGGGGAGGCGGGGCCGTGCAGGGCTTGCAAGACCGGCTCGGCGGAGGGGGGCAGCTTTTCATTTTTGGCCAGCACCTTGAGCACGTGGTCGGCTCCTTCGCGCAGGCGGATGGAGCCGCCGTGCTCGACCAGGACTTCAAACAGCGGCGGCAGAGCGGCTGTCTCTATCTTAATCAAGCCTTCGGCTCCCATCCAGCGGATGCCGGGGTCGTTGTCTTCCAGGGCCGTCACCAGGGCCGGGGCGGAGCGGGGGTCGCCAATCTCGCTGAGGGCTTTGGCGGCTTCCCAGCGCACGTGGGTGCGTTTGTCTTTGAGCAGCTCCACCAGACCAGGGGTGGCCGGCGTTACCCAACTCGACCATGTTCATCGCGGGCACGTTTGCGGGTCAGGCCGTCTTATCCG
>JAAUSP010000601.1 GCA_012032575.1 Anaerolineales bacterium
GCCGACCTTCACGCCGACGGCTCCGCCGACCGCCACGCCCACCGCCACTCTTTCACCCACGCCGACGCCTGCGCCGAGCGATACCCCGACTCCGCCGCCCTCGCCACCCCCATACCAGCCACCTCTACCCCGACCGCTATACCCGTCGCCGCCAATCCGCCCACTGCGACTTCGCCTCCCGCGACCTCACCTCTTCCCACCGTCACCCCCTGCCCCGTGCCCATCACCACCACCCTGACCATCGCCCTCGACGATTCAGGCGGCGCAGCCCTGGGCTGTCCGCGCACGGAGGCGATCACTGTAAACGCGGCGCAGCAGCCTTTTGAAAACGGGTTAATGTTGTGGCGGGCGGATGACAACGTGATTTACGGCCTGCGGCCCGATCAAACCTGGTTCGTTACCGGCGATACCTGGCGCGACGGCCTGGACCTGTCGGAAGACCCGGCTTTAGTGCCGCCCAATGGCCTGTACCAGCCGGTGCGCGGCTTTGGCAAAGTGTGGCGGGAGCGGCCCGGTCTGCGCGAAGCCCTCGGCTGGGCTACGGCAGAAGAGCAGGGTTTTACGGCGGTGATTCAGGAGTTTGCCGGGGGGACGGTGTTGCAGGAGGCTGCCGGCGAGAGCGGGGTAATTTTGTTGAACAGCGGCTATTATCAGGTCAGCGGCTTTTGAGGGGAAAAAGTCTAATGAAGTTTGACGACCAAATCCGGTAAAACCAGGAGGGATGGAAGGTTGGAAGGCTGACCGTCGCCTCGTGGGGCAAAGTGGTGCTCGCCGCCGGCTGTCCCACCTTCTACCGCCTGGAAAACGGCCAACCCACCGGCTTTTACGATTGGGACCAGGGACAGTACCGGGGCATGCCCTGAAACGTGAAGAGGCGAGGAGGCGAGGAGGCGAAGAGAATATTCGCCTCCTCGCCTCCTCGCCTCAAAAGCCACATTCATCCGGCTCACTCGACCCCTGCCGCCAGCCGCACCATTCGCTGTTGCCGGGATCGCGCCGGCCTTCGAAAGTGCGCCCGGTGGTCAGGTTGAGCCGCCACTCGAACGAGTCCTGCTCGCCCCGTGCGTTGCGCCAGGCGCCGCTCAGACTGGCTTCGGTCAGGGAATGGACGGTCACGACGCCGCCCACAATTTCGCCCGGCTGGCCCTCGCTGTCCACAAACGTCCCGGTGACCGCTGCGCCGGTTTGGTCAACGTGGCCTGCCCCAGCCCCGGCGGGCTGCCAAAGCGAAGCTGCCAGACGCCGCTAAAGCCACAGCCCGGCGGCAGCGGCTGGCCGGAACGAACGCCGCACCAGGGCTGGCTGGTGTCGTTCCCTTCAAACGTGCCGGAAAAGCCGGCCCCGTCCAGAGTGAGCTGCCCGCGCCAGAAACCCTGGCTGCTGGGGCTGCGGTCGCTGTGCCACAAACCCTGAAATTGGCCCAGTTCCGGGAGGGCCACACCGTTGATCTGCCCGGTATCCCCACCGCCGTACCACTGGTAGCTGCCTTTAAGGCTTGTATTTTGCTCGCTCAGCGACATCACGCCGAAGGCAAAATCCCACGCACCACCGAGAGAGACAGCGGTGGGTGGAGCAGCCGCCGCCGGAGCCGGCCCACCTGTTTGAATCCAGTTCAGCATCCGCTCGTTCACCCCCTGATATTCCAGGCCAAGTTGGGCCTGGATTTCGGTGGGCAGAAGGGGGCGCTGATTGCTGCCATCTGCGTTCATTACCCAGATTTCCCAGGAGCCACGGCGGTCGGTGATAAAGGCGATTTGGGAGCCGTCGGGCGACCAGGCCGGGGCGGCGCTGTTGTACTGCGGGTCGGCCAGCAGCGGCGGCTTGGTCAAGCGCTGGCGGCTGCCGGAGGCCAGATCGTAGGTGTAAACTTCCCAGTGATCGTGCTGCCGATACGTCATAGCCAGCTTTTGGCCGTCGGGCGAAAAAACCGGGGCGGTGTCGCGCCCATCGGTGGTGAAAGGCTCCAGCTTGCCGCTGACAACATCAAGCTGCATCAGCCCGCGCTGGCCGTCGTAAATGAGCCGCCAGGGGTTCTGCGGGTCCCAGGTGGGGTTGAAGCTGTAGAGGTCGGCCGGCAAATCCTCAACCTCGCCGCTGGCCAGATTGGCCCGGCGCAGACCCCACTGCAAATCTTCAATGCGAATAAAACACACCTCAATCGAGCCATCACCTTTCTGGCTGACGCTGGTAATCTCGCTGACATTCGGCAGTTGAAAGCCGTCGTCGGCGTCAAATTCGCGACATTCCGGCTGGGGGTCAATCGTGCCGCCGTGCTGAAACGAGACCACAAGCGCCTGCCCATCCGGCGACCAGGCCGGCGACTTGGGCTTACGAATATCGTCGGCGATCACCCGCTCGCTGCTGCCATCCCGGTTGATGGTGTAGAGCGCGCCAAGCTTGTTCCCCTCCCAGCGAGTGAAGGCCACTTGCTGCCCATCGGGCGACACCACCGGATCAATCACCCCACTGGTCAGCTTGCGCAGGCCGCTGCCATCAAGGTTGACCGCGTAGAGATCGCCGCCACTGCGGGTGACGAAGATGAGTTGACCGCCCGGTTGGGTTGAGGGTTGAAGGTTTGAAGGTTGAAGGTTTGAAGGTTGAAGGTTTGAAGGTTGAAGGTTTGAAGGTTGAAGGTTTGAAGGTTGAAGGTTTGAACCTGAAACGTTTAACGTTGGAACGTTGTCGAGGGAGCCGATGACGCGCACATAGGCGGGCTGGCTCGAAATCCAGCCGGGGCTGCCGGCTTTGTTGATTTGGAGCCAGTTGCCGTCGGCGCTGACGCCGGTAACATCAAAGACATTCCCCTGGGCAACGGTCCCGATGCCCGGATAAGCCGTCCCCGGCCCCTGCCGCACGTTGAGGCCGGGGGTGATGATCTCGACCTGAACCGCAGCCTTGGTTACAGTCGGGGTGATGACTTCATTACCCGCCACTTGAACGGACACAGTGGACGAGATCGAAGGGGTGGCGGTCGCCAGACTTACGGGCGTCCTGGTCGGGGTGGGGCTGGGAAAAGGGATCGGCGTTGCCGTAGGCGGGGTATCGGCCACGGCTTCCACCGGCGCGGTCGGCGTCAGCGCTGAGGGGTCCAGCCGCGCAATCGTCGGCGTGGGCGTCACATTGCTGGGCGCACAGGCGGCGAGAAGAGGGAAGATTAATAAAATCAGGGGTATCCAGAATGGTATTCTCATACGTTAATCTTTCTGTCCGGGAGATTGGAGATTGGAGATTCAGAATCTCCAATCTCCAATCTCCAATCTCTTTCTCTACTCATAACGCAATGCCTCAATCGGCCTCAGCCGGGCAGCGCGAGTGGCTGGGTAGACGCCGAAGAAGAGGCCAATCGCCGCTGAGAAGCTAGTAGCCAGCAGGATCGAGCCGGGGGTGACGACCGTGCGCCCAGATTGGGGATGATCATAGGTAATAAAAAGGCAATACCGTAACCCAGGCCGATCCCCATAAAACCACCAATCAGCGAGATGACAATCGCCTCGACCAGGAATTGCAGCAAAATATCACTCCGTTTCGCCCCTACTGCCTTGCGGATGCCGATTTCGCGGGTCCGCTCCGTCACCGAGACCAGCATGATATTCATAATCCCAATCCCGCCGACCAGCAGCGACACCCCGGCGATGGACCCCAAAAAGGCGGTCAGACCGGTGGCAAAGTTGTTGGCAAAACTGAGCAATTGGGCCTGGTTGATAATGGTAAAATCGTTTTGGTACTCGTCGCCCAGGCGGTGGCGTTCGCGCATCACCTCGGTGACCTGCTCCGATACCGGGTCCATGTTCTCCGGGCTGTCAACCTGAACGTAAATGCCGGAGAGAATTAAACTCCCCCGGAAGGCTCCGGCGCTGTCCAGGCGAGTTTGGGCCGTGGTCAGAGGGATGAGCACCACGCTGTCCTGGTCACCGCCAAAGCCGCCCTGCCCTTTCTTTTCCAGCAGCCCGATGATTTCAAAAGAAACACCATTAATTCTGATTGATTCGCCGATGGGGTACTCGTAAGGCTCAAACAACTGCTCGACCACCCTGGCCCCCAGCACGGCCACCCGCGCCCGCCGGTCCACGTGTTCCTGGGTGATGAACTCGCCCAGTTCGGGGACCGTGTTGCGGACGCCGGCATATTGCGGCGTGACCCCGCTGATGGAAATATCTTCGGCTTCCTGCTGGCCCCGCACCACCGAGCGGGCCGAGGTGACATTGTATTCGGGGGCCACGCCGGCCACGTTGGTCACTCGGATGGGATCGTTCAGGGCGACGGCATCGGCGATGGTCAGGGGTTCGGGCGGCTTCTTCTTTTGTTCGGTGCGCGGCTCGTTCGCTTCGCCGTCCGGCCCAAAAATCGAAAAGCGACCGGAATAGACCGACAGCACATTTGTCCCCAGGCTGCCCAAATCCTCATTGATCTGCTGGCGAAAACCGTTGCCGATAGAGATTAATCCAATCACCGCCGCTACGCCAATAATAATGCCCAGCATGGTCAAAATCGTCCGCAGTTTGTTAACGGTCAAAGCCCGCAACGCGATCAATATACTTTCGCCAAATTGCATTTAGCTAATCCTTCTCATTCGCTTTCCGCAGAGGTGAGGCGTGATGCGTAAATCCATTGAATTCACATTTAACTCGAAAATCACCCTTCGATACGCCCACTCCCTCCGGTCGGGGCTACTCAGGATGATTTTGAGTTACTATCGCATCCTGAGTAACCCTGAGCAAAGCGAAGGGCGTATGAAGGGTGCGATTAGACCATTACCGCTCTGCGCTTGAAAACGGCG
>JAAUSP010000602.1 GCA_012032575.1 Anaerolineales bacterium
CGATCACGGCCACACTCAACAGGCCAAGAAATATTAACCAATAGGTGTTTTTTGCAGTTGGCCGGGCCATACAGGTTCTATTAAAAAAGTAGGGCAAGAGGCTATCTTGCCCTACAGAACTTTTTTTACTGGGGAGCAGGGATTCGAACCCCAACAGGCAGATCCAGAATCTGCAGTCCTACCATTAGACGACTCCCCATTGGTAAGAGATATTTTAGCATTTTCGGGCAGGATGGGCAAATTGACTTTCCGGCACATCGCCCCGCCCCAAAGAGCGCAAGAATTGGGTGGTTTTTGAGTTCCATCCGGTTTATGATGAGGGTGTGTTTCGATAACGGTTCCGGAGCTTTGGACTCCAGGAATTGGCTTGATTAAATCGGTGCGATTGGTCTATTGACAAAGTAGCCTTTTTCTCGTAATATTTCCTGCATAATTAACTATTATACGTAAATTTTACGGCTATACAAGGTTTACACCGAATGATTGACGACACTGATCGCCAGATTATCCTGCTGCTTCAGGAAGATGCTCACCTCTCCAATGCTGCCCTGGCCGAAAAAGTGGGCCTGACGGCTTCAACCGTACACGAGCGAGTTAGAAAATTGGAGAAAAAAGGCGTCATCAAAGGCTATGTGGCGGTGGTGAATGCCGAGGCTGTAGGCAAACCGATTATGGCTTTTATTCGGCTGACTGTGGGGACTACGCCTGAGGGTTACATTGAAACGAAACAAAGTGTGCTGGAAGTCTGCCGGGCCGAACCGGATGTGCTGGAATGTCACGGGGTGGCGGGCGAGGATTGTTATATTTTAAAGGTTCGTGCCGCCAATCCCAAAGAGTTGGAAAAGTTGATTGAAAAGATTCGTTCCAGAGCCACGGTTTCACGCTCTGTGACCAGCATTGTGCTGTCAACCTTCAAAGAAAGTTCAACCATTGTGCCTTGCAGCCATGATAGACCTGAAGACAATTACCTATATTCAAAGTGAAACCGAATTTAATCGGGCCAGAAACAAAGGTTTCTGGGAGATTATGCTCAGCCTGATTACACGCCGCCGGCCCCATTTATTGCCGCTCGACGCCCTGGCCCGGAATATTCAACCGGAACAGGTGACTTATCTGGGCTTACAGGATGTCCCGCTCAAAAACATCGTCGGCAGCGCCGGGCGGCACCGCGATTACACCCAGCGTTTTTCCCCCTGTGCCAGCGATGAGCGCAGCAAAGAGCGCTGGCGTTTGATCTATACCCTGGTGGTCTCAGGGGCCGGCTTCCCGCCCATCGAGGTCTATCAAGTGGGGGATGTTTATTTTGTGCAAAATGGGCACCACCGGGTTTCGGTGGCGACCTATCTGGGCTGGCCTGACATTCAGGCGTATGTGACGGTTTTACCAGCGCCTCGCCTGAAAGACCTCCCTTTTACCCATCAACTGCATTGAAAGGAGTTATCCGATGAGCTTGGCAACAAAAAATGGGACTAATCCAGCCGGCGTCATGGTTCGGCTGATGCTGCACGACGACGAGGGCTTTCGTTTGCCGGCAGCCAGCCGGGGCGTCCAGGTGGTTTCCGGGCTGGCCTGGTTAACGGTAGCCGGGGAGGACATTTTCCTTAAAAATGACAGCGCCTGTGGCTGGTTACTCCCAAAGGTCCGGCCCTGGGTTTCGGCTCTGGGCCGGACTCCCTTGATTTTGGAAGTTCTGGGCGACAGCACCTCTGCCTCGGCGACGATGGAGAGTATGGTTAAAAATTTAGCGCCAACACAAGGCTGTGTTTGCTGAATAAGAGCAAGCTGGTTTCCGCACTTCGCATGAGTGTGAAAACGAGTTTGGGACATCAGATAACCTTTACTGAAAGGGGAATTTTTTTGTGACCCACCCAACGCGCATGCAAAAGATTGAATCTTACGGGCGGGCTTATGACCTGCTCACCGAAAGCTTGAACCAGTTCCCGACCGAGATGTGGCATTTCAGGCCCGCGCCCCATTTTTGGACCATCCACGAAATCATTGTCCACATCGCCGACAGCGAGGCCAACAGCTTCATTCGTTGCCGCCGCTTCATTGCCGAACCCGGCCAGGCTGTGCTGGGTTATAATGAACAGGGCTGGGCCATCGCCCTGAACTACCACCAGCAGAGCACCGCCGACGCGCTGGAGTTGTTCAAATGGCTGCGCCACAACACCTACCAGTTGATTCGCTCCCTGCCGGAGACTATTTGGGCCAACACCGTCACCCATTCCGAAAATGGGCTGATGACGATGGATGATTGGCTGGATGTCTACGAACGGCACATTCCGGAGCACCTGGCCCAGATGCAAACCAACTACGAGATTTGGCTCAAACAGGAGTAATTTGTGAAACTACGAAACTTTTTATGGTTATTATTCCTGGCGGCGCTGTGGGGGCCGTCATTTCTTTTTATCAAAGTGGCGGTGGCCGAGATTCCGCCGCTCACCCTGGCGATGGGCCGGGTTGCCGTGGCCGGGATACTATTGTATCTGATTTTGCGCCTCCAGGGACGCAATTTGCCTCCTTTGGGACGGGTGTGGCTGCACTTTGCCTTTGCCGGGCTGGTGCAAAATGCCATCCCGTTTGTGCTGTTTGGCTGGGGCGAACAGTACATTGACAGCGCTCTGGCCGCCATTCTCAACGGCACCACTCCGCTGTTCACCCTGCTGCTGGCCCATTTCTTTACCAGCGACGATCGCCTGACCCCGACCAAAGCGGTTGGCACGCTGATTGGCTTTGGCGGCTTGGCGTTGTTGATCGCGCCTTCATTAATTGGCGGCGTGAAAGCAACCACCTGGGGCCTTATCGCCGTGGCGGTGGCCGCGACCTGTTATGGCATAGCGATTGTCTATGGCCGCCATCACCTGCGTGGACTGCCGCCCCTGGTTGCTCCTACGGCGCAAATGCTCCTGGCGACACTGTTCCTGATGCCCGTATCGCTGGGGCTGGAGCAGCCTTTCCGCCTGGCGATGCCCTCGTGGCCGGCCATTGCCTCGCTGTTAGCGCTGGGTATTTTTGGCACGGGTATCGCCTTTATGGTTTATTATCTAATCATGGAAAGAACCAGCGCCACCTATGTCTCGATGGTGACGTATTTGGTGCCGGTCTTCGGCGTAATTTTAGGCGTCGTGGTGCTGGGCGAGCAGTTGAGCTGGAACGCCTACCTGGGCTGCGCCCTGATTTTACTGGGGGTCATGATTGTCAACGGCATTTTCCGGGCCGTCAGTTGGCAGCGCCCTACCGATGTGGCCGTCAGGCCGTAGCCTCTGGCATCCGGCAGGCTAAACTTTGTCACGATGAGACGTGATGCGTGATGCGTGAAAATTCACGTATCACGCATCACGCATCACGTCTCCCCCAAAGTACCCCCGCGCAAGCTATTGCTCCTCAACCCTAAATAGAGTATAATTCAACTACCAGCTACATCCATGCATATAAAGCCAGACCGAGTCGGTTAAAGGGGGGTGACGAAATATGTCATCACGACTGGCAGATCGCCTGAGTTTAGCGCGCCATCGCCGGTTTGCGGGTCGAGCGGCGGAGCGAGTGTTGTTTCAAAACGCCCTGACTGCTCCTGAATTACCCTTTTGTATCCTTTACATCTTTGGTCCCGGCGGCGTCGGCAAAACTTCTCTCCTGGGGGAGTTTGCTTATGTTTGCGACGAGCAAAACATCCCGGCAGTCCAACTTGACGCCCGCAATATCGAACCTGCCCCTGAATCATTTTTAGCGGCTCTGCAAACGGCGCTGGGCCTCGCTCCGTCCGCTTCGGCGTTGCAACACATGGCCGCCTGGTCAGAACGCCACGTTATTCTGATTGATACTTACGAAATGCTGGCCCCCCTGGACTCGTGGCTGCGGGAAGTGTTTTTGCCCCAGTTGCCGGAAGACGTGCTGATCGTAATGGCCGGCCAATACCCGCCCTCATCCGCCTGGGCCGCCGACGCCGGCTGGCAAAGCCTTATCCGCATCCTGCCGCTGCGTAATTTCAGCCCCGAAGAAAGCCGAACTTATCTCAGCAAGCGCGAAATTCCGCCGGAGCACCATCAGGCCGTGCTCGATTTTACCTATGGTCATCCCCTGGCCCTGTCACTGGTGGCCGATGTTTTTGCCCAGCGACGCGACACCCTGCGCGTTTTCAAGCCCGAAGCGGCCCCGGATGTCATCAAGGTGCTGCTGGAGCAGTTGGTCCAAAAAGTGCCTGGCCCGGCCCATCGCGCCGCCCTCGAAGCCTGCGCTTTAGCCCACCTGACCACCGAGGCCCTGCTGGCGGCTATGTTGGCCATGCCCGATGTACACGAGTTGTTCGAGTGGCTGCGCGGCCTGTCTTGCATCGAGTCCGGCCCCACCGGCCTTTTCCCCCACGATTTGGCCCGCGAAACTCTGGCCGCCGATTTGCGCTGGCGCAACCCCGATTGGTACAGCCAACTGCATCACCGCGCTCGCAGCTATTACGCCAGCCGGCTCCAGCAAGCCGCTCCCCAGGAACAGCAGGCCATTTTGGTGGAATATCTGTATTTGCACCGTGACAACCCGGTAGTCCGGCCCTTTTTCATGCAGTTGCAAGCTCAGTGGTCAGAACAGGCCGGCCTGATTATGGATATTGCCCGCCCACCCGATTGGCCGGTGCTGCTGGAAATAGTCCGGCACTTTGAAGGCCCGGAGTCGGCTGCCCTGGCGGAGCACTGGTTCTCGCGGCAGCCCCAAAATGTAATGGTACTGCGGGATGCCAGACAGCAGCCGGCCGGGTTGCTCATGCTGCTGGCCCTATCTCG
>JAAUSP010000603.1 GCA_012032575.1 Anaerolineales bacterium
GGGGATACCGTTGTGACTGAAGTTGTTAACTTAACCATTGATGGTCAAGCCGTCAGCGTGCCCAAAGGGACGAGTATTTTGCAGGCGGCGGCCTCGGTGGGGATTAATATTCCGACCATCTGCTATCACCCGACCCTGACCCCACCGGCGGTGTGTCGCCTCTGTACGGTCGAGGTAGAGAAGCAGCGGGTGCTTCAGCCGGCCTGCGTGGTTCAGGCCGCCGAGGGGATGGTGGTCAAAACGGACAGCGAACGGGTGCGGACGGGGCGCAAGGTGATTTTGGAATTATTAGCCTCGACGGTGGACCTGCACGACGCGCCTGAAATTCAGGGGTATATCCAACGCTACGGGGCAGACACAGATCGCTTTACCGGGGGCGTGTCGCGCCAAGAGCGATTTGAAGTTTACAATGACAATCCTTTCTACATTCGCGATTACTCGCAGTGTGTGATGTGCTGGCGCTGCATCCAGGTCTGCGCCGACGACGTGCAGCACACTTATGCCTTAACCTGGGGCCAGCGCGGCATCAATAGCCACGTCGCCACCTTTTTTAATGAAGATATGCCCGACACTACCTGCGTTTTTTGCGGCAACTGTGTCGGGGTGTGCCCCACCGGCGCGCTCAAAGGGGTGGTCGAGTGGAAGCTGGAAAATGTCATTGCAAGGCCGTAAGGTCGAAGCAATCAAAGAATGAGAATGGAGTCCAAAAGCGTAGCTGTTACGAGCAGAATTCAAAAGCTACGTTTTTGGACTCCGGAGTGCCTATTTTAAGGGAGTAGTACCTTGGCTAATATTGCAGCCATCATTTCAGATTTAAAGTACGGCCGGGCTAAACTTTTGCAGGCCATCGAAGGGCTGTCGCGGCGGGAACTGACCGAACTGCCGATTTACGAAGGCTGGACGATCAAAGAGGTGCTGGCCCACGTGTTGGGCTGGGACCACAGGGTTCTCAAAACCTTGCCCCTGATGATTCAAAATCGGGCCAGCGAGGTGGCCGGCGTGGAGGTGGACGAGTACAACCAGGAGTCGATTAACACCTGGCGGCATAAATCGTTTGCCGAGATTCTGGCCGAGGTGCAGTCAACCCACCGCCAAATTTTGCAGATCATTTCCGGGCTTGAACACCGCGAGATAGACACCCGCCGCGAACGTCACGGGCGCATCATTACCATCCGCAGTTATGTGATTGATGTGATGATCGAGCACGACCGGGAACACGCCGCCGAAATTGAGTTATGGCGCAAAAATTTGGAGCAAAGTATTGACCCGGCTGAGCTTAAAACGCGGCTGGCCCAGCGCCGGGCTGACTTTCTGGCGGCTATCACCGACCTGAGCGAGGCCGACCTCCTGGATAAGAAGGCAGCCGGAGCGTGGTCGGTCAAGGATATTGCCGGCCACATCACCGATTGGGAACGGCTGATGCTGAACGCAGCCCGGCACATTCACGACCCCTCACTGCCGGTTATCCGGCCGGTGACAGACGAGGAGAATGAGGCGATGGCGGCCCGGCATGCTGGCGAGTCCTGGGATAAGACGTTTGCCGGCCTCACCGCCGTTCAGCAAGCCGTGGACGACTTTGTCGCCCGGCTCAAATCCGGCGACTGGACTCTGCGCGGCCCCTATCCCTGGCCCGACGACAGCGGCAACCTGGCCGAACTGCTGGATCATATCATTCTCCATTACGACGACCATATCCCCAATTTGCAACAGTGGCGCAGTCAAGTGATGCGTGATGCGTGAGGGTTTTACCTAAAGTTATCACGTATCACGCATCACGTATCAATAAATGAGGTGTTTTTATGTTTAAAATCCGTGTCTTGACCCCGGCTTATCTCTTAACCGGCGAGGTTGAAGAAAACAACGCCTTTTTGGGCTGGCTCAATAACAAGGATAAAAACACATTGGACCTGCACAACGTCGAAGGCATCATGCTTGACCCCAACGCCTCTATGCCGGCGACCGCCGCTAAACTGGTCACGCTGGCTAAAAGCCAGGTGGTGGCGCTGGATATGATGGATGCAAGGGCGCAGCGCACTATCAATGTATCGAACCGGACCCAACAGGCCGTGCTTTACACCAGCCGCTTTATCATCCAGGCCAATCTGCACCCGACCGGGGATATGCCCATCAGCAATATTCCCAACGTGGTCAAAAGTGATTTTGTGCCGCTCAGCAAAGTCAAGCTGCATCCCCTCCTGCCCACCCGCAAACTCCCCAGCCTTGAATCGCCCTTGATGATTTTTAACTGGCGGCACGTTGACTTTTACCACGAACTGCCGGCTCGCTAAAAATACTCGGCTTGCAGGCCGACAGCCCCGTTTGACCCATTTTCCCAGTTATCCTATAATCAACCTCGCTGCGACAATTGATTGAGACCCCGGGCGATCCCGGTGGCCTTTTTTATTCTCGCAGAACTGCCCAGGTAAACTCAGACAGAAGAGGTAACCATGATAGATTCCTCCACGAGGACTCGGCTGGATCAACATGTTATTGCTGCCCAGGCTCGACTTTACCGCGCCGTTGCGGGCGGCACATTTGAAATCACTTCGCAATGGGCGCGGGGTTTTAGCGGCTTACAAATCCCTACCTTTAATATTTTTCTGCCGCTTGGCCATGAGGGCCTCACCGACGAGTCCCTGGCCGATACGTCCGCCTTTTTTTTCTCGCGTGAAACCGTTTATGCCATCGAACTGGTCCACGACCGTTTTCCCCATGGTCCCGACTATCTTAACGAACGGCGCTATCAGCCGCTGCCACCCCAGCCGGCTATGTTTATTGCTGCCCCTCCCCAAAATGTGCAGCTCAACCCGGCTGTAATCGTCGAACGGGTGAGCACGGTGCCGGGTTTGACAGCCTTATGCGCACTGCTGCACGCGGTGTATGATTTCCCCCTGGCGGATTTGATCAAACTTTACTCGGCCGCCCATTTGCGGGATGATCTCAAAAACATTATTCGCCATTATTTGGCTTTTATTGACGACAAACCGGTGGGCGTGGGCACGATCATCTGTGTCAATGGCGCAGCCAGCGTCTGGAACGTCTGCACGCTCGACGAATACCGGCGGCAGGGCGTGGCCAGAACATTGATGCAGCGCATGCTCCAGGATGGGGCCGCCAGTGATTGTGCGCTGACCATGCTCTATGCTACGCCGTTGGCTTATCATCTGTTCAACAAAATGGGCTTCGACCTCTTTGCTCAGCGCCAATGGTTTTTGCCGCCGGAACTTAGCTACGAAGAAGAGTAAAAGCGCATGAAACCAATCTACCTGGGTGTGCCCTATTGGCTGGGGGAATTCAATCCGGCTCGCGCTGCCCTGGCCCGCCATACCTGGCGGCTGGTTACGCCCGCCCTGCCGGAGGACTTGCCCATGGAACGAATGGGTACACTCAACGCCGTGCTGGCCGCCGAAGTGGCCGCCATCCGTGCTGCCGGCAAGCTGCCGGTGGTCATCGCCGGTGATTGCACCGCCAGCATTGGCGTACTGGCCGGCTTGCAGCAGGAAAATCCTGACGTGACCCTGGTCTGGTACGACGCCCACGGCGACTTTAACACCCCCGCAACCACCCCCAGCGGCTTTATCGGCGGGATGCCCCTGGCCATGCTCTGCGGCCGGGGTGAACAGAGGATTATGTTTGGAGCCGGGGCCACAATTCACCCCGAAAGCCAGGTCATTCTGACCGACGCCCGCGATCTCGACCCCGGTGAAAAAGAAGCCGTGGCCGCTTCCGCTCTGACCCACCTGCCCGACGTGGCCGGCCTGCTCACGCTCCCCCTGCCCGACAAACCCCTCTACATTCACTTTGACTGCGACGTGCTGCGCCTGACCGACATGGCTGCCGTCAATTATCCGGCCCAGGGCGGCTCTGACCTGACCACCATCGAAGCCTCGCTGGCCCGGCTGGCCCAAACAGGCCGGGTTGCCGCTGTGTCCGTCACCCTCTGGAACCCGGATCTGGATGAAGATGGCGACGCCGAACAAACCGTCATCGGGGTGATCGAGCGGCTGGTGGAACAACTGGAACAATTGTGAATTGTGAATTGTCAATTGTGAATTGTGAATGAAATATTAGCCCCGTTCACAATTCACAATTCATTATTCACAATTCACAATTAATGGGGGTTTCTTCATCATCCGCTTTATAGACAGCCCCACCGAGCGAACCACCGCTGCCACCGATGTTATCCTCACGTTGCTGGCCCTGGCTTGTGTTTTTCACCTGTTACAAATTGAACACCAGAGGGATCCCTGGAAAGCCGGTCTGTGGGCCTGGGCGTTTGGCCTGCTGGCTTTGGCGGCGGCGCTGGGGGCTGTTGCTCATGGCTTCAAAATGTCTCCGGCGGTTAACCTCCGGTTTTGGCAGCCGCTCAACCTGGCGTTGGGGCTGGTGGTGGCGCTGTTTGTCGTCGGCGTGGTGTATGATGTGTGGGGTCTGGGGGTGGCTCAAAACGGCCCTGCCGGTGATGCTGGCGATTGGCGTAGCCTTTTTGGGGTCACGCTCGTTTTCCCCGGTATCTTTTTAGTTTTTATCCTGTATGAAGCCGCGGCGATGCTGTTTGCCCTCGGCGCGTATGGCTGGTTGGCTGTCACCGGCCAATTACCCGGCGCAAGTTGGATGGCCGCCGGCGTGCTGGTCACGCTGATTGCCGCCGCCGTTCAAACCCTGTGGGATGGCAAAACCCGGCCTTTAACTTTCATCTGGCAGTTTGACCAGAACGGCCTGTACCATCTCATCCAGATGGTGGGGG
>JAAUSP010000604.1 GCA_012032575.1 Anaerolineales bacterium
GAATGGGCGATATAGGGCATCGTTTCGCGCAGGAGGGGCGCGCGTTCGGCGATCAGCGGGTCGCGTTCCACCTGGCGCTGGCGAGTCATCGCTCCGATACGCAGGCTGCCGTCGTCTCCGCGGCGGATGTAGGCCAGTTCGGCAATGGGGTTGAGGTCAATCAAAACGCCGGGTTGAGCCAGCCGGAAATTCATGGTCGGGATCAGGCTTTGCCCGCCGGCCAGGGGTTTGGCTTCGTAACCGAACTGGCTTAAAAGTTCCAGCGCTTCAGCCGTGGTGGTGGGGGCGAAATATTCAAAAGGGGGTGGTTTCATGCAGCTTTGAGACTCCTCCAAAAATAGACCGGAGACCGGGGACAGGAGACCGGCACTCGTGGCCGGTCGGCGGTCTCCGGTCTCCGGTCATCCTCAGTAAGATGGTTAAACTTTGACCAGTTCGACAATGCGAGGCAGCACGTCGGCAACATCGGCGTGGATCACCACAGCGGCTCGTGAATCCAGATAAGTGGGCTGGTAGTTGACAATAATGAGTTTGGCGCTGTGTTCCAGGGCCAGGGCCGGCAACTCTGAAGCAGGGGCTACTTCCAGGGATGAGCCGGCGACCAGCACCAGATCAGCCGTTTTAATGACCTCTTGAGCCAGGACCAATTCGCGCATAGGCAGCGGCTCGCCAAACAGAATCACATTCGGTTTGAGCACACCGCCGCAGGTGTGCCGGGGCACCTGCCCGTCGCTAATAAACTGGGCAAACGCAGCGGCGGAATCCAGGACGGCAAAGCAGCGGGTGCAGGTCACTTCCCGTAGATGGCCGTGCAATTCATAGACGGTTTTCGAGCCGGCCTTGCCGTGCAGATTATCAATATTTTGGGTAATAATCGCTTTTAATTTGCCCTCCCGTTCCAGCGTGACCAGGGCGTAATGGGCCGGATTGGGCCGGGCTTCCAGCATCAGCAAAGCGAGTGGGCGGACCCAATTGTAGAATCGCTGCGGGTTGTGCCGAAAGGCGAAAATAGAGGCCACTTCCAGCGGGTCGGCTTGATCCCACAGGCCAGAGTCGGGGCTGCGGAAATCGGGGATGCCGGAGGGGGTGCTGATGCCCGCGCCGGTCATCGCCACAATGTACCGGGCTGAGGCAATCAGGCCGGCAGCATGTTGAATTTGTTGGTCCACCTGCATAGTTATGCCTTTACTAATTGTGAATAGTGAATTGTGAATTGTGAATGAAAAAAGAGACGTTAACCATTCACAATTGGCAATTCACCCTTCACAATTACCTTCCTATTGGGTCAACGGTAAGGTAAAGCAAAAGGTACTCCCCTGTCCGGCTTCGCTTTCGGCCCAAATTCGTCCGCCGTGAGCTTTGACGATGCGCTGGGCAATGTGCAGCCCCAGGCCGCTGCCCCTGGCCGAGCGCTCACTCTTATCTTCGACCTGATAAAAGCGGGAAAAGATGCGGTCCAGGGCTTCGGTGGGGATGCCGATGCCGTTATCTTTGACCTCAACCTGCAGCTCGCTGTCATTGGCCGAGGCGGTCACAATCACATCGCTGTCGGCTTTGCTAAATTTGATGGCGTTGCCAATCAAATTGGTTAATACCTGTTCCAGCCGTTGGGCGTCGCCTATCAGGATGGGCAACATTCCGGGCAGGCTGGGTAACAACTTGACTTTTTGTTGATGAGCAAAGCCCTGGAGTTTGAGAATGGTCTGATGAATAACGTCCAGTATCGCCACAGGGCGGCGCTCCAATTCCAGTTTGCCCTCATCAAATTTGGACAGGTCGAGCAAATTATTAACCATCTCACCCAGTTGAACAGCCTGGGTATGGATAATGTTCAGAAATTCCTGGCGGGTCGCCGGTTCCAGGGTTTCATCCTCCAGCATAAGCTGCACAAACCCCTGGATTGAAAAGAGGGGCGTCCGCAGTTCGTGCGAGATGGTAGACATAAAATCGTCTTTCAGTTGTTCCAGTTCACGTTCACGGGTGATGTCGTGAACCACGCGCACTTCGCCAATGGGTGTGCCACCGTCATCTACCACGGTGGTAGAAAAATTTGCAGGGTGCGAGGGCGCGGGGTTTCAATGGTGATTTCTTTGGATAAAACCCCGGTGCGTGCCCGGTGGGTGGTGGTGGAGGTAATTTCGGCCAGGCGCGGGGGCAGGTCGGGTGAGTGAACTTTTTGGCCCACAATCTGGCCGGGGTGCATGCCCAGCATCATGGCCAGGGCCGGATTGCAGGTGACGATATGGCCTTGATCGTCAATCAGCAGCAGCCCATCGGCCATGTACTGGATGATGGCCTGGGTTTGCTGCTGCTGTTTAGAGACATTGGCGAAAAGGCGGGCATTTTCAATGGCAATGCCGGCCTGGGCCGCGATAATGGTCAGCAGGCGTTCCTGGCCCGGCCCAAAGGCGTTGGGCTGGGAGTCGTCCACATTAATCGCGCCGATCACGGCTCCGTGGGCCAGCACCGGGGCCACCAGAAGCGAGCGCACATCCTCATCAAAAAAGATAAAGCCCGGCTCCTGGCTAGTATCGGGCAGATAAATGGTTCTGGCTTCGGCCACTGCCCGCCCGGCCGCCCCTTCGCCGATGCGAAGCTTGGCCGCTTTGCGCCACTGGGGCTTCAAGCCGGCCGCGGCTTTGATTTCAAGATTCTGGCTGTGCGGGTCGAGTAAAAAAATACAACAGCCGCGACAGCCGAGCGCGTGCCGCAACGAGTCAACGACCGTATCCAGCACCGTCTGCAACTCCAGATTGCCGGCAATTTGCTGGGCCATGATGTACAGCGTTGCCACTTCGCTGAGGCGTTGGCGGGTTTCATCAAACAGTTTGGCCCGTTCCAGGGCCAGCGTTGTTTGGGCGCTCAGGATGCGGCAAAGCTGGATGTCGTCGGACGAAAAGGTGCGGTGCGGGTTTTTATCATAAATTTCCAGCAGGCCGGTGACTCGTTTTTCGGTTTCCAGCGGCACCGCCAGCACCACGCCCCAGACTGCCTTCTCTGAGCCGCTGTGGGAGAATTGCCAGACCATCTCTCCGCTGGGTTTGGCTCCATCGGCCCGGCTGATAATTGGGCGGTTGGCTTTGAGCAACTGTTGGCTGAGAGGGTCTTTGGAAAAATGAATGGGCAGATCCAATTTGCGCCAGGTGCGGGCGGGGTTGCCTGGATAGCGGATCACATATTCGGCCAGGGCGGTTGTCGTCAGCGCTTTGTCGTCAACCTGACAAATGACACACGCACCGGCATCGAGCGCTTCGGTAATTTTCTGGGTCATCAGTTTGAGCACGTTGTCGCTGTCCAGGTTGGTGCCGAGCGCCGTGTTGCTTTCATAAATGAGGGTTTGTTCACGCAGGCGGCGCTGCAACGACGCCTGTAGCCGGGTGTTTTCAATCGCTACGGCTACATGGTCGGCCAGGGCCTCCAGAATTTGGCCGTCAACCTCGGTGAAGCTGTTGGGCTGGCTGTTCTCAATGGCTAAAACGCCAACCAGATTATTGCCGACCAGCAACGGCGCAGCCAGTTGGGCCTGGGTTTGAGGCAGCAGCGGGTGCGGCTTGACCTGCGGGTTCTGCGCTGCCTCGTTCAGCAAGGCGACCTGTCCGGTGGCAGCCGCGCGGCCTACCAGACTTTCCTGATCAATCGCAAAGGTGATCTGGCCAGCCAGCTTGAAAGGCTGGTCCTTCCAGGCTGCGTATTGCAGTTCCAGCTTTTGCTTGCCCGGATTCAGCAGAAAAAGATTGACATATTCATAATTGAAATTCTGCTGGATCAGCGTCACAACCTCGTTGAGCAGGTTGCGGGATTGAGACCGGCCCACAATTGTTTTGTTCAGATCGGTCACGGTTTGCAGGTAGAGCGCCCGGCGGCTTAAAACGGCGGTATCGGGCCGGTTTTCACGGGTGAGGGCAAAGCTGGCTGTGGCTGCTTTAAGAATACGGTTTTGCATTTTGGCCAGGCTTTGCCAGGCGACAGCATCCAAACGATTTGCTTCGGCTTGGGCCGCTTGAAATGTAACCCCGAATAAATGGGTCAGGATGAGCCAACCGTGCTGGAGCTGGGCGCTGGTTTTGGGTGGAGCTATCAATTGGTTGAGAAAACGGGGAATCTTCCAGGGGGTTACAGCGGCGGCGTGCAGCAAAGCCAGCCAATCGCCCAACTCTGGAGCCTTTTGCTCCGGCGGCAAATCGGCCAGGAAATGGCTCCAGCGTGCTTTGAGGCCCGGTACAATCACCGCTAACCAGGCTTTGAGATGAGTCTCGTCAACTACGTCTGTTGGATTTTCTTTTAATTCATTTGTCGTCATAAATGAAGAGCCGGGGAGCGGCGGGTTTTCCAGCCGAAGCTTTTTGGTAGAGGGATTTTACCATAAGGCCCTTAATTGTACAATGACAATTTTGGGTTGGGGACGAGGCGAGGCGGCTCGGAGCGTGCTTTGGCTGCTTTGAGTCTATCCACCGACTTACTTTGGACGAACCGGGCCAAGTTGTGTTATAATCAGCCGAATTTCAATGCAAGAGGTTTCTGTTTTGATGAGAAAGCTATTTATTTTGGTGTTGGGTGCGCTGATAGGGTTAACACCTATCCTGGCTTGCGGCCCTATCGGGGCCAGCCGGGTCACGCCAACACCGACAAAAACACCTAAACGGGTCATGGCGATAGAGCAAACACCCATTCCAACCCTGACGCCGACGCCGGCTGTGACCGACACCCCCACCCCTCTGCCACCCACCGACACCCCC
>JAAUSP010000028.1 GCA_012032575.1 Anaerolineales bacterium
CTCGAAGGCGGCGCGGGCTTCGGCGGCGCTCAGGCGGCCCAACGGGGCCAGGCGCGGCCCCAACGGTCCCACCGACCCGCCGATAAAAACCTCCTTGAATGAGGCATCCACCACCCGCCGGGCCAGTTGCACCCCGGCCCGGTTGATGTCGGCCATTTGCCCGGCCAGGCCGTGTTCGCTCAGTTTGAGCCGGTTGGCCCCAAAGGTGTTGGTTTCGATAACATTGGCTCCGGCGTCAATGTAGCCCCGGTGAATGTCGGCAATGAGGGCCGGGTTGGTCAGGTTGAGGGCATCAAAGCACTGCTCAAAAGGGATGCCTTTGCCGTAAATCATCGTGCCCATCGCCCCATCGCACAGCAGGGGCCGGGCATCGAGTTTTTCAAGAAAGGTATAAGTCATTTTTTACCTGCATAAAAGTAAGAATTGGAGATTGGAGATTAGAGATTGGAGATTATTAGCATGAATCTCCAATCTCCAATCTCCTCTTGAGTTGGATAAGTTGTTTAAACTGATCCAAAGTTGATCGAATGATCCCAACGCGCCTATTATAGCGCAACCCTCGCCAGAGTAAAACCCCTGGCAGGACAAGAGGATTTCTCCCCGCTTTGTGGGTCGAAATGACAGGTTAAAGTAACTATCTAAAAAGGAAGGTTGGCAGGTTGTATAATTTTAACTTTCCAACCTTCTACATATAAAGTTGACATCTTAGTTCTCCTTTAGATAATAGAGAGTATCGGAAATAAAAATCAGACAAGATTAACAGAATTTACAAGATGAAAAACCTGATTGACTGACTAATTTAACCTTGTGGCTCAAATTAACCGCCGAGAGCGCAGAGTCCGCCGAGGGGTTTATAAAAAATCTCTGCGTTTTTGGCGTCCTCAGCGGTGAAATATTAAATCTGTCAGTCAATCAGCTGCCGGCCCTTTTTTATTGCAACGAAATTGCCTGGAGCACCTCGCCTGTTTTGGCATCAATGATGACTGTATAAACCACCCGGTAGTCGCCGCCGGCATAATTGAGATACCAGGTTAACTGGGCCTCATTCAAAGGATTGGGAGTAATCGCTGCCATAGGCCGGTAGCCTTCGGCGGTGTATTTAGCCGCGCCGGCCTGATCGCCAATTTCAACCAAACGCCTGGTATCCAGAATGACATCCTCGAGGACGGTTGTTTTAGGGGTTGGCAGGTCGGTCGGCGAAGTCGTGAAGGCTCCGTTCATAAAGATGATCGTGTTCAATCCTTTGGTGGTCGGCGACCAGAATTTGAGAATCCAATCGGTGGATTTGCCTTCGGCATCCAGCGGGCCTAACCCACTGGTGGCAATTTCGCTGAGAACAGCATCGGGCTGCCACTTTTGGGCTTCGACGAGTGCCATGTCCGCAATTTCCTGACCGGTCATCGCGGCGGCGACAGGCTGAACCGGCGGGGTTTCGGGTGCATTACTTTGGGCCGGCGTCACTTCGATAGCGATTGCTTCGGTAGTTGCCTCTGCCTGAGCAGCACGCGAAATGGAGTCTGACTCGGCGGCAGAGGCTTCTGTTGGCGCTGAAGTTGGCGTGTCGGCAGGAGCTTCGGTGGGAGGCGTCGTCGGGGCAGAGGTCGCCGTAGCTGCCGCGATGGCTGTGGTGGCCAGCGTTTCAACCGTAGGCGTATTTTGCGCTGTTTCATCATTTGGGCGCAACTGCAAAAAAATCAGAATGCCGATGCCAATCAATACCAGAAAAATCAGCACCCCAATTGCCCCAAAACCCAGCGCATTGATTGGTAGCCCGGATTTGGCCGGTCCCGGCACCGTCACCGGCTGGTTGGACACGCGGGTAGGTTCCGGGGTGGACGGGGTTGTTTTTTGTGGCGTCACCAATCCGGCCGAGACGCCGGCCAAAACCTGATCGGGATTGGAACCAAAAGCTTCTTTCAGGGCAACGGCCATTGCTCCGGTACTGTCGAAGCGGTCGGCCGGGTTTGTCGCCAACGCTTTCAGCAAAACTCGCTCCACTGCCTCCGGAATATTGGGGTTGAGACTGCGGGGCATCGGCAGCGGTTCATTAAGCCGTTTCATCACCGTCGCAATCGGCGTTTCGGCCCGGTGGGGAACCACGCCGGTCAGCATTTCATACAGCATAATCCCCAAAGCGTAGATGTCAGTGCGATGATCTACCTTTTGCCATCCCTTGTTCCGGCGACATGTAGGCCGGTGTCCCCATGCCTACCCCGGTGCCGGTCAACTCCGAAGAACCTTCGACCATCTTGGCCAGGCCAAAATCACTTAACAAAGCCCATTGACCATCCAGCAAAACATTGCTCGGCTTCACATCGCGGTGGATGATACCCGCTTTATGGGCCTGGTCCAGCGCCCGCCAACCTGCGCCATCAGTTCGATAATCCGTTCGGTTTGGAGGGGCGACCTCATCTCATCGCTCAGGGTGCGGGCATTGGGGATATATCGCATAGCAATGTAGCTAAATCCCTTATCCTGACCGGTATCATACACAGGCAAAATATTGGGATGGTGCAAATTGCCGATGGCCTGAGCTTCGCGGGTGAAGCGCTCAACGAAATCTTCTTTTTTGGCAAAGTAAGGCGGCAAGACTTTGAGGGCAACTTCACGGTTGAGGCCGGGTTGGTAAGCCTTAAAAACGGCCGCCATCCCTCCCGCACCAATCTGCTCGATGATGCGATATTGGCCCAGCGTTTGTCCAATCAGGCCCTGTAAATCATCCATAACTGTCCACTCCTCGGGTTGAAGAAATAGGGTCGCCCCCATCCTATCACAAGGTTCATGCCTCTGTCAAGTCCGACTTTTTAACTACGAGGAAAAAGGGTTGGGCAGACCTCACAGGTTTTCAAGACCTATAAGGTCTATCTTCTAAAAATTGGGACGCACCCCCGCCTTGACTATCTGTAGCACTTATTGTAATATTCTTTACACAACCACGGGCCGGTGGCGGAATGGCAGACGCAGGGGACTTAAAATCCCCCGAGGCTTAACCCTCGTGTGGGTTCGACTCCCACCCGGCCCATAGTTAGCAGGAAATACCCCCCGTTTGTGCTTTCCACCGTAACTATCGTTCACATCACCACCGTCCTCGATCACCGCGACAGCACCCTGGAATTGTCGCACGCAGCGGTTGAATTTGATGTGGATGAGCCGGTATGGAGTGGTCGGTATCGGGACGGTCGCGGTCCGAGGCAAGAATTAATAGTCAAGAGGGTATATTTTGATGAAAGCGCTAGTCTATGAAGGTCCCCGCCAATTAAATATCCGCGAGATGCCGGACCCGACGCCCGGCCCTGATGAAGTTCTTGTTAAAGTCGCTTACTCCGGTATTTGCGGCTCGGAATTGGGCGGCTACCTGGGCGAAAACAGCTTACGTAAGCCGCCGCTGGTGATGGGCCACGAGTTTTCGGGTGAAATTGCCGGCCTGGGTTCAAATGTGGCGCAGCTTAAGCCGGGGCTGGCGCTTGGTCAGCGGGTCACGGTTAATCCTTTGATTCATTGCGGCTGGTGTCGGGCTTGCCTGGCTGGCCGGTTCAATTTGTGTCGCAGCCGGGAAATCCTGGGGATTCACCGGCCCGGCAGCTATGCCGATTTCGTCAAGGCTCCGGCGGCCCTGGTCTACGCGCTGCCTCCTTCCATGAGTCTCGAACATGCAGCCCTGGCCGAACCCGTTGGTTGCGCGGTCAGAGCGGTCAGGCTGGCCGGCTGCGCTCTTGGAACCTCGCTCCTGGTCACCGGCCTCGGCCCGATTGGGCTGTTGGTGGCACAAGTGGCCCAGACTTTTGGAGTGGCCCAGATTTTTACCACCGATACTGACCCGGACCGCGCGCCATTGCCGAGCAAGTCGGGCTGCGGGTGTTGAACCCGTTGGAAGATGATGTAGTGGCTGTCACCCTGGCGGCCACGGCTGGTTATGGTGTTGATGCGGCCATAGATGCCGTAGGGCTGACCGTCACTCGGCGGCAATGTGTTGATGCTGTAACTCGGGGGGGACGGGTCATCTTTGTCGGTCTGCACGCGGCCAACAGCGAAATCCAGGGCAATGATGTCATTCGCAAAGAAGTGCGGATCGAGGGCAGTTTTGCCTATGCCCCTCTGGATTTTGACGAAGCGTTTCAGTGGTTAGCCGCCGGTCATGTCCAGATTGATCCGTGGATTATGAAAGCGCCGCTCAGTGAAGGGCAAGCGTGTTTTGAAAGATTATTGAACCAACCTGGCCCTGTCGCCAAAATCCTGCTGCACTCTTAACCCAGAAAGTCGTATCTTCATAGAAAAAATTTGCATGTTGAGCCATGTTAGCCAAATTTCGGCTAACATGGCTCATTTTTCTTGGTTTTTGCTCTACCCGCCAAAGAGAGTTCACCGCTTGGGATGATAGTAATTGGGCCAAAGACAGCCTATAGCAGGCTTGGACGAAGGGCCGAGGCCCATTCGCTAATGGCTTTCCAATCGCGATAGTCGCCTGAGGTGTCGTCCGGGGAAAAGTATTGATAGAGAACCCGATTGACCGGCGACATTTTGTTGTAATCTATCGCCCCGGCAAAGAGACCAAAGGCCACCGGGGTCACACCGGGAATTTGGGCCAGAACCTTGTCGAAGACGGGATGGAGATTTTCGGCAGCATTGGGGTCGGTTGATAAAGCCAGCTCCATACAGGCCAGAAAATAGGCGACCGGGATGTTTTGGAGGGTCGTCTGATAACGCTCGACAAATGAGACGGCTTCGGGCATCCAGGCCCCTGAAATAACCGGCGAGCCGATGATGACGGCGCTGTAATCGCCGATGTTCTCGACCACCGTATCTTTCTCGAGCCGAATGACCGCCACGGCCGTATCCTCGGCGTGAAGGCCCTGGGCGATGGCATCGGCAATGCCGCCGGTAGAACCATATTGGCTGGTATAAGCGACCAGAACTTTGCCCCCACCGGACGACCCCGGATATTCAGCTTTGATAAAGTCCAATTGGGGTTGGCGGATGGCATAGTACCCACCCCCCAGAAGGGCGACCACTCCCACCCCGGCTGCGCCTAACAGAAAGTTTCGTCGGTTCATTGTTGTCATTTTTGGGTCCACCTTTGCGTTTAATATATGGGTTTATAAAAAGCGTCTGGTTAAAAACGCTTGATCTGACTGACGATCCAGTCGCGATTGAGAAACAGATGGAAGAGCACCAATCCGCCCAGGGCATAAGCCAGCAGGCTGTGCAACTCTGACATCGAGGGGGCGTAAATCATCATCACCACCAGCCCGCTGAAAGTGATGAGCATAAAAGTCACCAGCAGCAGCAGGTCAACCACGGCTTTGCTGAGAACGGTTCGTTTGACCTTAAAATCCGGGGGGCCACACCCTTCACCCACGCCCAGTGCTGAATGAGATGAACCACCAACACCGCGGCCATCCCAGTCCCCAACCACTTGTGCAGTTCGATGTTGACGAAAGCGGTCACAATGGTGCTAACCAGGAGGACCAATAGCAGGGCGTCCACCATAAAATTGAGCTTGCTTTTTGAGAGTTTGAGGTGGGGGAACCCGCTTGAAACAATACTTTTGGCCGGTTGTTGGATTTGAGTGGTCATTGTTTATCTCCTTAAATTTCACGACTGGTTAATTTCTATCTATGCCCCTATCTTAACCTGATTTGGGCCAGGTGTAACCCCACCTTAGAGGCGTTTCATCCCCCTCCCGGGTAGGTATTTGAAAATGTGGATCGGTGTTATAATTGAAGCTAAAGTGACCCAAGCTCAAAACCCAAAATAACAGGTCAATTATGTCTATTCACATTCGCGGTGGCCTTCTCAAAGCCCTCACCTGGCGTTATATTCTGGTAACGGTGGCGGCGCTCCTGATTATCGAAGTTGTGCTCATTGTGCTGATTGTGCAGTTTACGCCGCCTTATACCATTGGGATGCAGCCCGATGTCTATTTGATGGAAAAACTCAAAAGTCAGGCCGCGGTCTACCTTGAAGCCGGTCAGCGCCGGGAGCTACAGCAGTGGTTAGACGCTATTGACCAGCCGGTTATTAACCTGACCATCCGCGATGACTGGCTGCGGGTTAACCTGAGCCGCTTCCCGGAGCGCACCACCCAAATGCTGCTCGTCCTTGACGAAAAGAGGGGGTGATTGCCAGCAGTCCCCCCACCCATCCCTTCAGCCAGATTCAGCGTCTCGAGGAGTTGCCCGGCCCGCTCGATAGCAGCCTCTTTCATTCCGTGCCCAAACGACCGGGGCCGGATGCCGTCATCACCCGCAATGGTAACAGCACCCTCTCGGTTCACCCGATTCAGCAGGAGGATGGGAAACTTCTGGCCCTGCTCATCTTAATCAATCTGGCCACCGACGTGCCGCCATCGCTCACGGAAGTTTTGACGCTGGCAATTACGAGCCTGCTGTTGATTACGGTGGCGGTGGGGCTGTTGGGGGGAATTTTTGGGTATCTGTCGTCGCAATTTTTGGTGCGCCACGTACGGGGCCTGGCTGAGGCAACGGCCAGTTGGGGCAAAGGAGATTTCTCGCTGGCCGTGGTGCAAAGCGATAAAATCGAGAATGAGTTGGATGCGCTGGCCCTGCATCTGGACCAGTTGCGGCCTCAAATCCAGGAGTCGCTGGCGCTGCGGGAGGCCGTGGCTGTTCAGGGTGAACGCCAGCGGATTGCCCAGGAGCTGCACGACTCGGTCAAGCAGCAAATATTTACCTTACGCATGAACCTGGCCACCCTGCAAACCATCCCACCGGATGACCAGCCGGCCTTGCAGAGTTATCTCCAGAACGCGATGTCGCTGGCTGAAAATGCGCAGCAGGAACTGACCTCGATCATCCAGGTTTTTTATCAGCCGATCAAGGCCAAGACCAGCCCTTCCGAGCGATTGCGCGACCTTATCACTGACTGGTCACAGCAAACGCGCATCGCTTGCGAGGCTGAGATTGAGGCCGGTCTCACCCTGGCGATTGATATTGAACACGGACTGCGCCGCATCTTGCAGGAGTCTCTGGCCAATGTCTACAAGCACAGCGGCGCTCAACGGGTGAAAATTGAGGTCAAGCAAAGCAACGGGGACCTTCTCGCGTCCATCCAGGACAATGGCTGTGGCTTTGATACTGATGCGCCGCAGCCGGGGTTTGGCTTGTTATCCATCCAGGAGCGGGTGCGCTCTCTCGCCGGCTCGATCCAGATTGAGAGCAGTCCGGCCGGCACGGCCGTCCACATTCAGATTCCCTTAAAACACGAGCCAGCGCTTTCAAGCCTGAGCCAACGAGCAAACAAATCATAACAGGATACAACCATGAATGAACCCACCCATGCCATAAGAGTTTTGGTCGTAGATGATCACGCCCTGGTCCGTCACGGTATTATCGGTTTTCTGGACCGGCAGCCCGATATGAAGGTGATCGGCGAAGCCGACTCTGGCCGGGCAGCCGTCCGTCTGGCCGCCGAGCTAGTGCCGGATGTGATGCTGATTGATTTGGCGATGCCGGAGATGGATGGGATCGAGGCCACGGCCCAGGTTCGCAGTGTTAGCCCGCGCACCCAGGTCATCGTCCTCACCTCCCATCACGGCGATGAACATATCTTTCCGGCCATCCGGGCCGGGGCGCTCTCTTACATTCTCAAAGACATTCATCCCGAGGCGCTGTTAGAAACCGTGCGAGCCGCCGCCCGGGGGGAAGCCATCCTCAATCCGCAAGTGGCGGCCCGGTTGGTTCAGGAAATGCGGGGAGGGTCTTCGGTCTCCAATCCCTTCATCGAACTCACCGAACGCGAACGTGAAGTGCTGCTCCTGGTGGCCGATGGCCTCTCCAATACTGAAATCGCCGAAAAGCTTGTGCTGGGGCTGCAAACCGTCAAGGGGTACATCAGCAATATCCTCGGCAAACTGCATCTCAGTGATCGCACCCAGGCCGCCGTTTTCGCCTGGCGTGAAGGATTGAAACGCCGCGATTCATAAAGGTCGTCTCATTATTGATAGCAGATGTCAACCCTCGATCCTGCGGACAAATCGAAAGCAGCCGTCTTTATCCGGGCTTAATTATCCCGGCTGCGGCTGGTTTCAACCCGCCAGACCATGGTGACAACCTCGCCCCCCATCGTAACCGACTGCAACGTGCTGTCAGGGTTGCGCTGTGTTGCTTTGCCCAGACGGTTGGCAATCCGTTCATTCCACAGGGCCACCCGGTCTGAGTCAAGGGGTTGGTTGTTGATCTGTGCCTCCGAAATCAGCGCCGCCAAACGCCCCTCGCTCGCACTCAAAGTAAGCCGAAAGCTCAAGGTGTCGGTCTGGTCGCTGTTCAACCGTTTACGCTCGGCGCTGACCCGGATGTAGCCCTCTTGGACATCAATAACAAAGTTACGGAGCAAGGGGTCGGCGATAGCGGCGGCAATTTCGGTTTGCAGGTCAGCCTCAGTCATGCGGGCTTCTACAGTGAGGGAGCCATCAGCGTTGCGATTGATGTTTAGGCCACAGCCGCTTAGGGCCATAGTTACGAGGAAGATTAACCCAAAGAAAATAAATCGAGGTTTGGTTGGCATAGTTACAACTCCTGTGGGTGGTAATAAATTTATGTTCCTACTAGCTTATACAGCGTTGACCGCAAAAAGTTGCGGTTAATAAACAAACCAGCCGCACCGATTTTTGGCTCAGCATTCATTTTAACGGTCATGAAACCGCCAAGAGGTAGTGATATTTATCACAACTTATCAGGATGAATATCACTTGTCCTAATTAGATTAGCCGGCTTACAGTGAAAGTGAAAACAAAGTATATACTTCCCTCTGGAAAATAAACAGGAGACCAGGTCGAGGATATCCAATGAGAATGATTGCCTTGGAAAAAGAGATTTCGGGGTTCTCCGCTGAGGAGTTTCGGCCTCATTTGAAAGCTGAGGCCGCGAGAGTCTGGCAGTTGTATCAAGCCGGAACAATCCGAGAGATCTATTTCCGGGCAGATGTATCTGAGGCGGTTCTTATTTTGGAGGTTGCGGATGTGAATGAGGCTAACGCAGTGTTGGCCACCTTGCCGTTAGTAAAAGCAGGACTCATTACGTTTGATATTATTCCGCTCCGGCCATATACCGGCTTTGCTAGATTATTTGAGGGTGAATGAAAATGACGAGTCAAGTTACTATCGTGAGTCATACTATTCTGCCTGCCTTTATGGATCTGGTCAATGGCCCTATTGAATGACCAACTCACCCTTATGAACGATGTCCCATACCGGATGACCTTTCTTTAATGGAGGAGGTTTGCTATGGATAGCTTAGGCTTAATCGTGGTTTTGGGCATACTGCTTGTTTTTGGTTTGATTGTCTTTTGGATGTTCACCTCAGCTCGTAAGGAAATTGATCGCAAACGCCAGATGGCCCAGACATTGGGTTTCAGCTCCATCGAGCCTGACCCGGCTCTGACGGCAGTCATCAGCCAGGTCTATCCGAGCGCAAAAAGCAAGCCCTGTTACGAACTGCGCCACGTGACCCATAAAATTCTGGACAATGGAAAGATGGTGCTTTTCGATCTGGTTGAAACTTCAGGCGAGGATAACAGCTACCCCGAAGAACAAGCCGTCGCCGTGATCTCGGCCAGGCTGGACTTACCCCCCTTCACCCTCTTCCCCAAAGCCGATACCGAGGGCTGGCTGACCAACCTGGCCAACCAGGCGTTGACCTGGGCCGTATCAAAAGTGGGAACCCCGGTCGAGTTTCCTGAAGTGCCCGAATTTCAGCGGCGTTACATGGTCACTTCAGCCGACCCGGACGCTACGCGCCGCTTCCTGACCGAGGATATCTTGCGACGATTGGCCCAGACTCGCCTGTGTACCCTTCATGCCGGTGGTCAGGTTTTCACCTTCTCCGAGCTTAACCCGTCGAGAAAAGCCCTGACGATTGAGATGTTGCATGAACGGGTGAGGCAGGCCGCGGATATCTTTCAAACGTTTCAAGGATAAGGGGTAAGACTGCTGCGCCTTTAATACAACCCCATCAACTTAATTAATATTGGCGTCAATACCGCGGTAACCAGACCGTTCAATCCCATCGCTAATCCAGAAAAAGCCCCGGCTTCGTCGTGCAGTTGAAAGGCTCGGGCCGTGCCTAACCCGTGAGATGATAGACCCAGGGCAAATCCACGAATGCTGTTATCTTGAATGTGGAGCAAATCCAACACTTCTTTGGCTATGGTCGCCCCGATAATTCCGGTAAAAATGACCAGAACGGCGGTTAAGGAGGGCAATCCACCAATTTGTTCCGAGACGCCCATAGCGATAGGCGTTGTGATTGACTTGGGAGCCAACGAGAGGATGGTTTCGTGTGACAGGCCAAGTAACCAGCCCAAACCCACCGCCGAAATGATGGCTGTGGTAGAACCAATCAACAAGGCCCCCAAAACGGGAATCAGCCACTGCTTTAACTTGGCGGAGTAATTGTAGAGGGGAATAGCCAGGGCCACCGTCGCCGGGCCGAGCAGAAAGTGAACAAACTGCGCGCCGTCAAAGTAGGTTTGATAAGGCGTATGCGTAGCCAATAAAAGCATAACCAGCAAGGCCACGGCGACCGGCATCGGATTCAACAAGGGGAGAAAGTTGGCCTGCTGGTAAAAAAAGTAAGCGACCTGGTAAAGCACCAACGTAGCCGCCAGCCACAACAGAGGTGTTTGAGCCAGATAAACCCAGGTATCGGTCAAATTTAATCCCATGCTTAGCTCCTGATGAAACGGCGTAAAAGGCGCATACTTAAAGCCGTTATCACAATAGCCAGGGCCGTACTGCCAACGAGCGTGATTAACAGGGGCAGCCACTCTTTTTGAAGTAAAGCAAAATGTACCATCACGCCAACACCCGCCGGCACAAATAACAAGGTAAGATGCTGTAAAATAACCGAGGCTGTTTCTTTAAGTTCGGGTGGGGTTGAACCTCGGACGAGCAGCCCCATAAACAGAAATAACATACCTAAAACCGGGCCTGGCACAGGTAACTGCCAGGCCCGGCTGATGACCTCGCCCACGAGCTGAAAGATGAGCAAAATGGTCAGCGCTTTAATCATTCAAATTTCTCCTGGGAAATGTACCGGTGACAAAGTCATAAAAACTGTCCACAAATAACTTTTCAGTTTGAGACATTAGAGATTGGCGATTGTTTACGCAAAGCGTCTAATTACCAATCTCCAATCTGCTGGCGCAGGAAAGTTATTTATGGACGAGTTCTACAACTTTATCCAGCTCATCAATAGCCGCCCTGACAATTTGGGCGCTGGCTTGGAGGGCGGCTTCTTCGGTTGGGCTGAGCGGCAACGGTAGTGTGCCCAAAACGCCTTGCCCGCCGACAATGTGGGGCAAAGCCAGGGTCACATCCGACACCCCAACGATAGTGGGCACCGGACTGCAAACAGTCAAGACGGCGCGTTGGTCATCCAGAATGGCGCTGACAATGCGGGCCAGGGCGCTGCCGATGCCGTAGTAAGTTGCCCCTTTGCCTTCAATGATCGTATAGGCGGCGCGGCGCACCTGCTGGTCAATTTCCTGGCGAATAGCCTCATTCAGTTCGATCTGCTGCGTTCGGCAGAAATCCTCCAGCGGAATCACCCCCACCGCCGCCCTCGACCAGGCTAACACCTCCGAATCGCCATGCTCGCCGATAACGTAGCCGTGAACATTATTGGCCGCCACGCCCACCAGGTTGCCCAGCAGGGCGCGAAAACGGGCGGTATCCAGGGTTGTGCCGGAACCAAACACCCGTGAGGCCGGCACCCCAAACTCGGCGGCGAAACGAGCCGTCAGGTGGGTCATAATATCCACCGGATTGGTCGCCACCACCAGCACGGCCTCTGGTGCGTATTTCAGCACGTCGGGGATCATGCTTTTGAAGATAGCCGCATTTCGTTCCAACAATTGCAGGCGGGTTTCGCCCGGCTTCTGGCCGACCCCGGCGGCAATAATCACCACCCGGCAGCCGGCCAGTTCAGGATAATCGCCGGCGCTCACTCGAACCGGATGGGCAAACGGAACCGCGTGTAAAATATCGGCAGCTTCGGCTTTAGCCCGGACCTGGTTTTTGTCTACCAGCATCAGTTCTCCGCCAATGCCGCGCATCGCCAGCGCATAGGCCGCGGTGGCTCCCACCATTCCTGTACCCACAATACCAATTTTAGACATAGTATTATCCCTATTTCGTTACCATCGAATTTCAGCAGATCACAATTTTTTTGCTTCAAGCCGGTCTGCGACCGGCGTCCGGGGGTCGCACCCCCCCCTCGGAGCTTAGAATTTGTTTTAAATGATGTTGAAAATTCAGGCAAGATTGATGATGTCTATCCGGGTCGTATCCCCGGCCTTCAGCGTGCCGCCGCCTTCCACGACCATCGCGACCTGGTCTTCCAGCCCGTAATCTTTTAACCATTCCTGGGCAAAATACGGCCAACTGAGCGGGTTTCGGGTGAGGAGTTGGGGAAGTATCCCAAAGGAAAATTGTAATTTTTGGCTCGTTCTTTTATCCAGACAGGGGGCCACAATCCATTCTTTAAGGCGAAAGCGGGTGATACGGCGGGCCATATCCCCACTGGCGCTGGGAACAAAGAGAACCACGGGATTCAAGGTTAAGGTGCTTTGGAAAATATCGAACGAGATCAGGTCTTGTTTGGTAATCTCTCCGGTTGCCTGTTGGACTTTGAGCAAATCGGCCACCCCGATAGACTCTTCGCTGGTTTCGGTTACCTGGGCAATGCGGGCCATAACCGCGACAGCTTCATCGGGAAAGCTGCCAATAGCCGTTTCACCCGAAAGCATTACGCAATCGGTCCCATTCAGGATGGCGTTGGCCACATCTGTCACCTCGGCTCGGGTGGGCCGGCGGGTGCTGGTCATCGATTCAAGCATATGGGTGGCAGTGATGACCGGTCGGCCCTGTAGGTTGGCGGCCACAATCAATTGTTTTTGCACGGCGGCCACCTTTTCGATAGCAATTTCGACCCCCAAATCACCCCGCGCCACCATGATGCCGTCGGTCACCTTCAAAATGTCCGAGATGTGGTCAATCGCCCCCGACCGTTCAATTTTGGCAATGATGAACGGGTCGTAACCCAACTGGTGGGCAGCCTCCCGAACCGCCAGGATGTCGGCCGCACTCTCCACAAAGGATTGGCTGACCCCATCCAACTGTTGTTCGGCGGCAAACTCCAGGCATTTCTGATCGTAGGGGGTAAAAGCGCTGATGCCCAGCTCGATACCGGGTAGATTCAGACCTTTGTGCGAGCGCAGTTCGCCCCCTACTTTTACGATGCAGTGTACTTCTTCAGCCTTGATCTCGTCAACTTTTAGTTGGATAAACCCATCATTCAAAAAGATATAGTCGCCCGGTTTAACCACGTAGGGCAAGCGCTCAAAGCTCATGGACACCCGCTTTTCGTTCCCAACAATTTCGCCGGTTTGCAGAATGAAAGGCTGCTCCCGCTCCAGTTGGATAGGTTCCTCAGCCAGCTTGCCGATGCGCATTTTGGGGCCAGGCAGGTCGCCAAAAATAGCCACCTGGGTTCTGACCTTTTCCGCCGCCATGCGAATATTTCTGATAACCTGCCGATGACCCTCAAAGCCGCCATGAGCAAAGTTAATGCGGGCAATATTCATCCCGTTGACCATCATCTGCTCCAGGACTTGCTGTGATTGGGAAGCCGGTCCGATGGTACAGACAATTTTTGTTTTTTTGAGCGGAAAATGGTTATCGGTCACAGATTATCATCCCCCAACAAATCTAAGCTATTAACGTTGTTCAAATCTTCAAATGAGGCTTTTAGCCGCGCTTTGAAGGCTTCTTCGCCGTGCCGCAGCCAAGCCCTGGGGTCGTAGTATTTCTTGTTGGGTTGGTCGGGGCCGGCAGGGTTGCCGATCTGGCCCTGCAAATAAGCCTCATTCTGATGATAATAATCCCGTATGCCGTCCCAAAAAGCCCATTGCAGGTCGGTGTCAAGATTCATTTTGACCACGCCATACGAAATGGCTTCCCTGATTTCTTCCACGCTGGAGCCGGAGCCGCCGTGGAACACAAAGTTGATGGGGTTTTCAGCCGTGCCAAGTTCTTCCTGCACATACTTTTGCGAGTTGTGCAGGATAACGGGTTGCAGTTTTACGTTGCCGGGTTTATAGACACCATGCACATTGCCAAAGGCGGCGGCGATGGTGAATCTATCGCTAACCGTCATCAGTTCTTCGTAGGCATAAGCAACATCTTCCGGTTGGGTATAGAGCCGTGAACTATCAATGCCGGTATTGTCTACGCCATCTTCTTCGCCCCCGGTTACCCCAAGTTCAAGCTCCAGCGTCATCTCTATTTCGCTCATCCGGTCAAGATAATGTTTGCATATCTCGATGTTTTCCGCAATGGGTTCTTCCGACAGATCGAGCATGTGGGAACTGAACAAAGGTACGCCGTGAGTATCATAAAAAATTTCCCCCGCTTCCAACATCCCATCAATCCAGGGGAGTAGTTTTTTGGCACAGTGGTCGGTATGTAAGATGACTCTGGCGCCATACAAAGCAGCCAGCCGATGCACATGGTGGGCGGCAGAAACTGCCCCGGCAATGGCTGCCTGCTGGTTGCTGTTGCTTAACCCTTTTCCGGCAAAGAAGGCGGCGCCGCCATTTGAAAACTGAACGATCACCGGCGCGTTAACGTCTCTGGCGGTTTCGATGACGGCGTTAACCGTATTTGTGCTGATACAATTAGCCCCCGGCAGAGCAAATTGATACGCTTTGGCATAAGCGAACAACCTTTGTACGTCGTCGCCGGAAATCACGCCGGCTGAAAATTCATCACTCAATGTAGACATAGGTTTACCCCCATTTCTTGATAATCCAATTTATTTTTACCAGGATCAGTAGATCTAATTTTTGAAGCGGAGCAGGCTCCCACGCCTGCGTAGCGACGGCGTGGGAGCCGTCACTGCTGGCAAATTTGGATCTACTGAGGATAGGTTTTGCCAGCTTTTAGTCCTGGGATGGCTGTGGTTCCGGCTGGGCCATGATTTCAGCGACCGGGCGCAGGGATAACCAGTGTTGTTCTTTGGGCCGCTGCGCGCCGGCCTCTACCAGGTCGGGCAGATATTTCAGATCGGTAAATTCAATCGTGCCGGCTCGTCGCCCGATGGCGACGGCGGCACTTGACCCTTGCCGGGCCGCTTCAATCAAGTGGAGCAGCGCCTTCGTAACCAGTCGAGTGGCCTGAATCCGATCAAATGGCGATGGCCGGCCGCCGCGCTGTACGTGCCCTAAAACAACCGGGCGCACATCAAAAAGGTTCCCGCCTTCTTTTTCAAACAGGGCAGTCAGGAAAGCGGTGGTATAGATTGAGTCGGCGTTTTCATTGCGGACCATCAAGCCCAGCCGTTTTCCGCCGGCAAAGCCTTGTTTTAAGTGGGTAACGTCGGCCCACAAGTCGTCCAGGGTGATACCCTCTTCCGGCAGATAAACCCGCTCCGCCCCGGTCGCCAAACCACTCATTAAGGCCAGATAGCCGCAGTCTCGACCCATCACCTCCACCACAAAACAGCGGCGCGTCGCGACTGCCGACTCTTTCAGCTTGTCCACATCCAGCACGATGGTATTCAGAGCGGTATCGGCTCCAATGGTAATTTGTGTGCCGGGCAGGTTGTTGTTGATGGTAGCCGGGACACAAACAATAGGCAGGTTAAAGGCCCGGTACGTTGCTCGCAAATTGACAAATTGGTGAGCCGCCTGGTAGCCGGTCAAACCGCCGATAATGAGCAGCCCATCTATCTGATGGTTTTCCAGGTTGCGCGCCAATTTCTCAAATTCGCCCTGGCGCGGAATATCCCGGTTGGTCCCCAACTCCACCCCGCCTTTGGAAACCCAGCCGTCCACATCCATCCAGTTCATTTCTTTAACATCGCCGTTGAGCAAGCCTGAAAAGCTATTTTGGACCCCTAACATAACGTGGCCCAGATCGAGACCCAGCCGGATGGCTGTCCGGGCAGCCGTGTTCATACCCGGCGCAGGACTGCCGCTGTGGATCACGGCCAGACGAAGGTGTTTTTGACCGGCCACCGGAGCATGGGGCTGAGCCTGGGTCAAAGTCCGCAGCGTCTCGAATGATTCGACAAAGCTGCGGCCACGCATTTCCATGGCCTGGGCGTAATCCTTGGCCTGGATAATCTCGGCAATCTGGTGGGTCTTGGCCACCATTTCCATCAGGGGTGAACAAACCACCTCATTATCGCGGATACCGATGAGGAGGGGTGGGCTGTCGGCAGACAACGTCAAAATTTGATCGACGGCGGCGTGGCCCAGCAACGTGCTCATGTTACGATCAAAGGCGCTGGGGGTTCCACCGCGCTGGATATGCCCCAGGATCGTAACGCGAGTGTCTTCGCCCAATCTTTCAGTCAGGACTTGCTTAACATGATCACAGGTGATGGGCTCTCCGTTCCGGTCCCGTGCGCCTTCTGCCACCAGAATGATGTTCTTGCGCCGTCCGGTTTCCCGGCCTGCCCGCAAGGTCTGACACATCGTTGTTTCCCAATCCTCCGTGTCAGGTGGATTTCGGGAATAAAAACATAATGAGCGCCCGTAGCCAATCCGGCCATCAGGGCCAGATAGCCGCAGTTGCGCCCCATCACCTCGATGACGAAGGTGCGTTGGTGGCTGGCAGCAGTGCTGTCAATCGCGTCAACGGCTTCGACAATGCGATGCAGGGCTGAGTCGGTCCCGATGGTCATGTCCGTGCCAAACATATCGTTGTCAATCGAGCCGACCAGTCCAACCAGGGCCAGATGCGGATGAGCGTTAGCCGTTTCCCGGCTAATTTTGTTTTCAGTGACTAACTCGGCCAATAAATCAGGCCACTCCTGACGAAAGAGGTTGGCTCCGGTCAGGCTGCCATCGCCGCCAATGACCACCAGGCCATTAATGCCGCAATTTATTAAGTTATGTGCCGCCTGTAGCCGTCCGGCCCGATTACGAAAATCGGCGCAGCGGGCCGAGCCGATAATCGTGCCGCCCAGATGTAAGATGCCACCCACTTCATTCCAGCCCATTTTGCGGACTCGGTCGCCGCCATCCACCATACCCTGATAGCCTTCATAAATGGCGTACACCGGTACTCCCCGGCTTAAGGCAGTACGCACGACGGCTCGCACGGCTGCATTCATCCCTTGCGAATCACCGCCGCTGGTTAACACGCCCAGGTTTTTGATAGAGGTAGTTTCATTCATTTTTCTTTTCCTATTCTCAGTTATAAATTTACTTCTACCTTGGGAGTCACCCCATAAATCACCACTACAAAGGCCAGATTAAATGGACAGTCATATCTGACGATTGAGTATAACTCAGTCAAGTAAAATTTAGGTTATCAATAGGTTAAGACTTCTTAAGAATTCAGTCTTCTCAAAAGAGTGTTCACGAGCCTGAGCACGCCACCGAGGGTGAAACGAGACGAGGACACGAGGACGCGAAGAATCTTTCGCCTCATCGCCTCACGCCTCATCGCGTCTTTATTTACGAAGAAGAGGAGTGGGGGAGATCATTTGAAGTTTCTGCCATACTTTGACCGATGGGTTATCTCATTTCGCAGAGTCCCATTTCTCTTTTCTAATCGCCTCACTATAATATCAAGCGTGAACTTATGTAACTTTAAACGTAAATTTTCCAGGTACGAACCGGCCACCCTCGACAATTATGACCAAAAGCAAGGTCTGAGTCATACCTTTCCGCCAGGCCGTGTAACCGTTATTGACAGGCGTTCTGGGGACAGCACGGCGCAAATGCCGTGCGTCTGAAACAGGTTGCCATGAAGGTTCCACAATTCCTGCCCAAAGCGACAACCCTGCTGCGACGACGCTTTTTCCCCCTTGATGGACTGCTGCTGGCCTATTTGATAATCGGCTGGTCGCTCATTTTTACCGCAGCAACCTGGGGATTACAGGCAAATCCGCAAAAATGGCTGCGGATAAGTTTGGTTTCCGAGGTTCAGGCCGATTATAGCGTTATCGCCGACACCAGACCACGTGTCGCTCCCGTTCAATCCGGGGTTATCGAAGAGGTTAAAGAGGATCAGAGGATACTCATCCAACCCACTCCCCTCCCTACACCGCCGCAATGCCATCGGCATTTTGATGGGTGTGGAACTGATCCTCAACGCGGTCAATATCAACCTGGTGGCCTTCTGGCGTTACATTGCCCCCAACGATGTCGCCGGTCAGATTTTCGCCATCATCGTGATTAGCGTCGCTGCGGCTGAAGCCGCCGTTGGCCTGGCCATTGTGATTTCGGTTTATCGCCGCCGCCATTCAGCAGTGGTGGAAGAGTTGGATATTCTCAAAAATTAAAATAATACGTGATGCGTGATGCGTGAAGATAATTCTTCACGCATCACGCATCACGCATCACGAGTAATTAACTATGAACTTTTTCTTCGACTATATCTGGCTCATCCCGGTCTATCCCCTGCTCGCTTTTGTGACGATTGTTCTGGGCTTGAACCGCAGCAAAAAAGGCAGCGCCGGCCTGGCGATTGCCATGATTGCCCTGTCTACGGTTCATTCCTGGGGGATTGTCTTCAGCACCATCGGTGCCTATATGGCCGACCCCCATCACGGCATTCATATTGACGGCTGGAGCATGCCCGTCGAATGGATCCCTATGGGCTACAGCGTCTTCAACACCGGCTTCGCCGTAGACGGTTTCACCGCCGCCATGCTCTTTATGGTCCCCTTTGTCTGTACCCTCATCTTTACCTACGCCTCGGAGTACATGGAAGGTTACGAAGCCGAATTTGGCCGCTACTCCCGCTTCTTCGCCTACGTGTCTCTTTTTGCCGCCGGCATGCTGATGCTGGTGATTGCCGACAACCTGCTTCTGCTCTTCATCTCCTGGGAAGTGATGGGGCTGTGTTCGTACCTGTTGATCGGCTTCTGGTTTGAGAAAACCTACCCCGATGCCGACAGTGTCGCCACCCCGCGCAACCTGATCCAGGTGCTGCAATTCTGGAAATACGCCGGGCCGGATAAAATTCCGCCCAAGTTAGCGGCTTTGAAAGCTTTCATGACCACTCGGATTGGCGATGTCCTCTTTTTCGCCGGGCTGATGATTTTGTGGAGCGCCAGCGGGACCATGACCTTCCGCGAGATTTTTGCCCCCGAAATGCTGGAACACCTGACCGAAGTGACCCTGTGGGGTATGCCGGTGGCGACCCTGAGCGCCTTGCTCATCTTCGGTGGTGCGGTCGGCAAAAGCGCCCAGTTCCCGCTGCACGTCTGGCTGCCCGACGCGATGGAAGGCCCGACGCCTGTTTCCGCCCTCATCCACGCGGCCACAATGGTTTCCGCCGGGGTGTATCTGGTGGCCCGCATGCTGCCGCTGTTCTCGACGATGGAACACAGCCCGGCCCTGCAGTGGGTCGGCATCATCGGCGCAATTACGGCGGTGATGGGCGCGACCATCGGCGTGGCCCAATATGATGTCAAGCGGGTGCTGGCCTACTCGACCATCAGCCAGTTGGGGTACATGATGATGGCCCTCGGCCTGGGCGGTTTTTTGGCGGGGGTCTTTCACTTGCTGACCCACTCCTTTTTTAAGGCACTGCTCTTTATGGGGTCCGGCTCGATCATCCACGCGATGGAACACGAAATCCACGCCGCGCATCACGGGCACGGCCACGACGACGCTCATGGTCATCACGACGATGCCCACGCTCACCACGACGAGCACGACGACCATCACGCCGCTCACCCGGCTCACCCCGACCCGCAGGATATGCGGAACATGGGCGGGTTGTACGGCAAAATGAAAGCCAGTTTTTGGGCTTATCTGATGGGCACACTGGCGCTGGTCGGTATCTTCCCCTTTGCCGGTTTCTGGAGCAAAGACGAAATCCTGGCTGAGGCTTTTCTGCATCGCTCCGAGTCGCTGGCCTTTTGGGTGTATGTGGCCGGAACGATTGGCGCGGTTTTTACCGCTTTCTATATGGGCCGCCAGATTGGCCTGGTCTTTTTTTGGTCGCCCGCGCACCAGCCTGGCCCAAAACGCCGCCGAACCCGGCTGGCGGATGACTATGCCCCTGATTGTCCTGGCTTTTTTGCCGTTTTTCTCGGTTTTATCAATATGCCCGAAGACTTTCCGGTGCTTGGCCCGGTGATGGGCGGCTTTCTGCATCATTTTGCCGGTGAAGTCCACCTCATCGCTGAAGAAGCCGCACCGGGGTTGATTTTCAAGGCGGTGCCGTTCACGGCTCAGGTGGCGATTGTCTCGACCCTGCTGGGCCTGCTATCCTTTTCTTTCGGCTGGTGGCTTTACTCCCGCCGCCGCACCGCCGAAGATTTGGACCCGATCCAGACCATCCCGGTTATCGGCAAACCGATTTTTGCCATCCTGTACAACAAATATTATTTCGACGAGATTTATCGCGGCCTGCTGATTTATCCCACCGTAGCCCTGGCGACACTGTGCGCCAAGTTTGACTACGATTGGGTCATCAACCCGATTGTCAACTTCTTTGGCCGCTTCACCAGCCTGCTGGCCGACGGCAGCGCCGCTTTCGATAAATACGGCGTGGACGGCTACTTTGTCAACGGCATTCCCAACGCCTTTAATTGGTTTGGCGGTCAACTGCGCCTGCTGCAAACGGTCGCGCCCAGAATTATCTCTTGATTTTAGTAGTCGGCCTGTTGATTTTGATTGGGATTTACCTGCTGCTCTGGACAGGTGGGGCGACGGGAGTCGCGTCCCTGCCCCTGTCGTAGCTTTGGCTCATTGAATTGAACGTTTCCGGATAATTTTTACCCTGAGGAGAAGTTACCCTAATGCAGATACCCTTAATTCTAACGTTAATTACGTTTATCCCCCTGGTTGGCTCGCTTTTGGTGATGGCCACACCCGGTAGCCAGGAAAAGTTGATCAGGTACGGCTCCATCGCCATTAGCCTTATTCCTCTGGCTTTATCCATTATCTTGTGGGTTTCCTATGATGACTCCGGCAGTTATGCGGCGGTCGAGGATATGGCCTGGATACCTTCCATTGGGGTGCGCTATCACCTGGGCGTTGACGGCCTCAGCCTGCCGCTGGTCGTTTTGACCACGTTGTTGACCACCCTCTGCCTGTGGTATTCGGCCAACGTCATCCACAAGCGGGTTAAAGAGTTTTTTGCCCTGTTCCTGGCCCTGGAAATGGGCATGTTGGGCGTGTTTGTGGCCCTCGACCTGGTGCTGTTCTACTTCTTCTGGGAAATCGGCCTGGTGCCTATGTTCCTGCTCATCGGTATCTGGGGCTTGCCCAAAGACCGGCCGCAGTACTCGGCCATCAAATTTTTCATGTATACCCTGGTCGGCTCGGTGGCGATGCTGCTGGCGTTCATCGCTATCTACCTCAACACCGGCACCTGGCAAATCCCGGAAATTGCTACTAAAGCGCCGGTGTTTGCCGACAACATGGCCCTGGCGACGGTCGCTTTCTGGGCGATTTTTGTCGCCTTTGCCATCAAAGTTCCGCTGTGGCCCTTCCACACCTGGCTGCCCGATGCCCATACCGCCGCCCCCACCGCCGGGTCGGTCATTCTGGCCGGTATCCTGTTAAAGCTGGGCGGCTACGGCATGATCCGCATCCTCATCCCCTTCTTCCCGACGGTGTTTCAGAATATGGCTTATATCATCGCCGTGCTGGGCATCATCAGTATGGTCTACGGGGCGCTGGTCAGTTTGGCGCAGTGGGATTTGAAGCGGCTGATCGCTTATTCGTCGGTCAGCCACATGGGCTATTTTATTCTCGGCCTGGCCGCATCGGTGGCTTTTTACCCCGAATCGTCGGTAGCGGTGGATAACAGCCGGGCGATTGCCCTGAACGGGGCGGTGCTGCAAATGGTCAATCACGGCCTGATTACCGGCGGCTTGTTTTTCCTGGTCGGCGTGATTTACGAGCGCACCCACACCCGCGATTTGAAAGCCTTCGGTGGTCTGTCAATCAAACTGCCGGCCTATTACGCGGTGATGATGGTCACGGCCTTTGCCTCGCTGGGGCTGCCTGGGCTGGCCGGCTTTATCAGTGAGTTCCTGGTTTTCCGGGGCGCGTTCCATATTATGCCGGCCTTCGCCATTGTCGGTATCCTCGGCATTGTACTGACCGCCGCCTACATCCTGTACAAAATCATCCAGTTTGTCTTTTTGGGCGAATTTAGCGAGCACAAGTGGCACCATCTGTTCCATAAAAAGGACGCCGAACACCCCGACGGCTGGGCTTTCACCGAAGATATTGCTCCCTTTGAATTGATCACGATGACCCCGCTGTTGGTCGGCATGATTGTGCTGGGCATTGCCCCATCCTTTTTATTGAACACTATCAATGCCACCAGTGTGTTGATTTTAGAGGCGCTGCGGTAGATTCTATTGACATTGTCGTAGCTTAAATGTACCCTTATATAAAGTTGTGAACGAAAGAGGGATAAGCTATGAAAGAAATTTTAAATCTTAAAAAAGGTGAGACGCGGCAAATAGAAACTTCACGGTTGTTAGGATTTGTGGTTCACGGAAAAGTGTCTGTTAAGCCTTCTGGAAATTACCGGAGCATTGACTGTTATATAGAAGGGAATAAGAAACAAGTTTTAGTAATTTGGTTTCCAACCGTAATTGAGTGCCTCTCACCCATTTCTCAAATTGTTTGGTTTGAGTTTCATGGAAGTTCCGAGTTTGAAAGGGGGGAGCTAACCATTGGGCAGCCTATCCGCATCGGACTAACGCGAATTTCTCTCCTGGAGTTGAATGCAAACCAACCCGCCAAAGACTTTGAAGATCAAGGAGAAGTAGAGGGGTTTATAATTAAGGGCGAACTTCAGATTGAAGAATTTGGCTCACCGCAGAGACCAGAGGTTTATCATCAAGGAGAGATGTTCTCTTTTAACTCCTTAGAGTCACAAATCCGATTGAGTTTCAGTGGGCGAGAAGATGCTTTGGTTTTTTTAGTTGAGCAGCTAGAAAATCCATTAGCGCTGTTACAGGGTTCAACCAGCCATTTTTACGATAAATTAATGGAAGTTCGTGGTAGGGAAAGAGCAGGGTTAAAAGAGCAAGATTAATATGGCTAACCCTATCCCCAGCCATGTACTTGATACATCAGCTCTGATTGCATTTACCGATAATGAGGATGGGGCAGACACGGTAAAAAACTTGCTCCAGCAGGCGGAAAAAGGTGAAGTGGAAATTTTAGTTTCCTTTGCTTCGTGGATGGAACTTTATTACATCTATCTTCAAGAGCAGGATCAATCAGCAGCCGATCAAATGATTAATGACCTTAAAAGATTGTCGTTGGTACGAGTGGATTCGGATGAGTCAATGGGTCGAATTGCAGGTGATTTAAAAGCGCATCATCGTATATCTTTTGCTGATGCCTGGGTTGCAGCCCTGGCTTTTAGTCGAAAAGCAACCCTGGTTCATAAAGACCCAGAATTTGATAAGCTATCCCATATTTTGATGCTACATCCTTTACCCTATAAATAAAGCCCTACGTGATCCGTAGGAGGTTAACTTGAACAATATTCTGCTACTTCTGCCTGAAATTATCATCTCTGCCGTCGCCTTTGTCTTGCTAACCCTGGACATTACCTGGAAAGGCGACCGGCGCAGCGTTACCCTGATACCCTGGTTGGCTGTCGCGGGAGCTATTGCCGCCCTGGCGGCAACCATGTATATCTGGTGGAACGGCGCAGCGAACAATCCGGTCATTGCCACCGATCCCGGCGGCCTGGTCCCCATGCTGGCCGTGGATACTCTGGCCCTGTTCTTCAAGGTGTTGGCAACTCTGACTGTCGTCCTGGTTGGCCTGAGCGCGGTGGATTACATCAATGCCCACACCCCCTTCCGGGGCGAATTTTATGTATTGACCCTGCTGGCCGGGTTGAGCCTGATGCTGCTTTCTGCCGCCACCAACCTGATTATGATTTACCTGGCCCTGGAATTTCTGTCCATCACCAGTTATATCCTCACCGGCTACCTGCGCCAGGATACCCGCTCGACCGAAGCGGCGGTCAAATATTTCCTGTACGGGGCGGTGGCTTCCGGGGTGATGTTGTATGGTTTCTCGCTGTTGTACGGTCTCACCGGCAGTGTTGATCTGGCGACCATTCAGAGCACCCTGGCTGATACGTCAGTCAGCCCCCTGCTGGTGGTCGGCACGATAATGATGATTTTAACCGGCCTGGGCTTCAAAATCGCCCTGGTTCCCTTCCATCAATGGTCGCCCGACGCCTACGAGGGTGCGCCCACCCCGGTGACGGCCTTTCTCTCGGTCGGTCCCAAAGCTGCCGGTATCGCTGTATTAATTCGGATTCTCACAGTGGCCTTGCCGGCCTACAGCGTCAACTGGACTGTCATGCTCTCGATTATCGCCATCCTGACCATGACCGTCGGCAATCTGGTGGCTCTGTGGCAGACCAATATGAAGCGGATGCTGGCCTATTCCAGTATCGCTCAGGCCGGCTATATACTAATTGGCCTGGCGGCCTGGACTTCGCAGCCCTCCGGCGCTTTCGATGGGATTAACGGCATTCTGCTCTATCTCTTTGCCTATCTGTTCACCAACCTGGGTCTCTTTACCGTTGCCATTATTCTGGAAAATAAAATGGGCACGGCCAACATTTCCGATTACGCCGGCCTGATCCGCCGCTCGCCGTTTTTGAGCATCGCCCTACTGGTCTTCTTCCTCTCCCTGATCGGCATCCCCCCGACCGGTGGTTTTATGGGCAAGCTGTTCGTTTTTGGGGCGGCTGTCAATCAGGGCCTTTATGTGCTGGTAGCTTTTGGGATTATCAATAGCGTTATCTCGGTTTACTATTACTTCGGCGTGGCTCGACTGGTCTTTTTCACCTCCGGGCCGGACGAGTCGCCCATTCGCCCCGGCCTGGTAATGGGCGGAGTGGTGGCCGTCACCCTGATTATGACCCTGTTGATTGCTCTGTACGGCCAGCCGTTTATTGACCTGGCCAATAACTCGACCCAAATTTTGGCCGCCAACTTTTAAAGATTGTCGTCATGTATCATCCTTGAGGCCGGGTCCCCCGGCCTCTTTTTGTCTATTCTAATAGAGAGGACTTACGCGGACATGTCATTTCGAGCGACGATAGGAGCGAGAAATCCCTCAAAACTATTCTTGCAAGACGAGGTATTAGGGATTTCTCCCTCCGGGCGAAATGACATGCTTAGGTTCACGTGTAACCCCTGTAATTGAGAGGTTTAAATGGAACAGGAACTCTTTGACACCCTGACCGAACTGGAAATGAAAGCCGCTAACTATGGCATAATGGACCCCGATTCGGCTAAATTTTTATCAATCCTGGCGGTGAGCAACAAGGCCAAAACCATTGTCGAGGTGGGCAGCGGTGTGGGCTACTCGACCCTGTGGCTGGCTTATTCGGCCTCTCTGACCGGCGGCAAGGTGATTACCTGCGAAATTGACCCGGCTAAAGCCGAAGAAACCCGCGCCAATCTGGTCAAGGCTCATCTGGCCGATTGCGTAGAAATTCTGGTGGGCGATGCCCGAACCACTCTGCGCCAGCGGACTGAGCCGGTGGATTTGCTCTTTATTGACGGCGAGTACGGCCAATATGAAACCTACTTCGACGTGGTTTACAAGCGGATGAATATCGGCTCGGCGGTGGTGGCCGATAAAGTGGTCGCCCACGAAAACGAGCTGGCCGATTACACCACCTACGTCCAGAATCACCCCAACCTCGAAAGCGCAACCATCCCGCTGGGCCAGGGGGTGGAAGTCACCGTCAAAATCTCCGAATAAGTAGACGTTAGAGGGGAAATTTCGCTCCAAGCCGGTCTGCGACCGGCGTCCGGGGTCATAGCCCCTCTCTGAGCGCAGTCTTCGGCCGGCGGTCATTCAATGTCCAAACGAGTCATTATCCTTTTTCTTGACGGGGTTGGCCTCGGGGAAGCGGAGCCCGAGGCCAATCCATTTATGCACGCCGAGATGCCGACGGTGCGGTCGCTGCTGGGCGTATCTCACCTCACCCGCGAAACTGCCGGCACCGTGACGGGTCAGGCGGCTTTGCTGGGGCTGGATGCGTGTTTGGGTGTCCCCGGCCTGCCGCAATCGGCTACGGGACAGACCACCATTCTCACCGGGTACAATGCCCCCGCAGTGCTCGGCGAACACTATGGCCCCTACCCTAAC
>JAAUSP010000605.1 GCA_012032575.1 Anaerolineales bacterium
ATCGCGGCTGCATATTGAATCAAACCTCCAGCTTCCGCTGCCCGGCTCTCCGGTTGAGCAAGCCCTGACCACCCGCTCGATCTGGGTAAGCCAGGGGGTGGAGGCAGGCCGCTGGGAAGCAGCCCTCGAAACCGGGCCAGACCCGAAAACCATTCAAACCATCGTCTGCGCCCCCTTAACCACGCAAAACAAAGATCTGGGCGCGCTGTTGATCTGGTTTCATCAGCCCCAGGATTTTAGCCAGCACGATACCCATATGATGACCCTCTTTGCCGATCAATCGGCCCTGGCCCTGAACAATGCTCGCCTGCATACCTTAAACCGTCAATTGGCCATCGCCCAGGAGCGACAACGATTGGCCCGCGATTTGCACGATTCCGTCACCCAAACCCTCTACAGCATTGGCCTGGGGGCCGAAACAGCCCTGGAACTGATCAGCCGGCAAAGAAGCCAGGATATCCACAAGCCGCTGGCCCATATCCATCAGCTTACCCAAATTGCCCTTAAAGAAATTCGAGAACAGGTTCACCACCTCCATCCTGCCGCCTTTGCCGATAAAACATTGGGCGAACTTCTGCAAACCTATTGCGCCATGGTCCACCAGCAGTATGGCCTGACCGTTGAACTAACCATTGATCCTGAGCTACGCCTTTCAATTTATCAGCGCGAAAATCTTTTTTACCTGGCCAGAGAGGCCCTCTGGAATGTCATCAAACATGCCCAGGGCGCCCAGGTGCAGCTCTCGCTGACCCAGGCCGACCAACAGGCCATACTTACCATTGCCGACAACGGCCCCGGTTTTGTCAGCATCGCCAGCACCGAAACCCAGATGTACGGCTTAAGAAGTATGCGGGAAAGGGCGGCCCTGCTGGACGCCTCTTTTGGGCTGGACTCCAGCCCTAACCAGGGCACACGAATTACCGTACAAATTCCATTAACTCTCCAATCCGTCTAAAATTCTTTGATGATCTCAAACAAAATTCAAACCTTGCTATGATAAACTAAGATCAGGTTTAAGGTTAAGAGATAACCGGGGCAACCCTAACCCGGCCTGGTTCCTGCCACAATGATATATGGGACTGTAACCTTAAACCCCCAAAAAATCTCAGCTTTGCTGGCTAAACATCATGTAACCCTATCTTATCGATTGGTAGACTATGAAACCGACCCGTCTTTTAATCGTGGATGATCATGCGCTTGTTCGCAAAGGCATCTCAATGTTTTTAGAGATTGAAGAAAGCATTGAGATTGTCGGTGAAGCCGACAATGGCCACGACGCCCTGCGCCTGGCCAAAGTGTTATGCCCTGATGTAATTTTGTTAGACCTGGTCATGCCCCAGGGCGATGGCCTGGAAGCAATCAGCCAGTTCAGGCAGGAGCTGCCCGACCTTAAAATTATTGTCCTGACGACCTTTGACGACGAACACCGGGTCAAAGCCACCCTGAAGGCCGGCGCTCACGGCTACCTCTTAAAAGATGCCGATGGCGCTACCTTGCTGCAAGCCATCCAGGCCGTGCAAAAGGGGAATGCCGCTCCACCCGACCATTACCCAATACCTGCTTAAGCCCAATGGACAAAATGGGCACAGCGGCTACGATTGTCTGAGCAAGCGGGAAAAAGAGGTGTTGCAGTTGGTGGCCCGCGGGGTTAGCAATAAAGAGATTGCCCATACCCTCCAGTTAAGCAAAGGGACCGTTAAAATTCACGTCAGCAATATCCTCGCCAAGCTGCATATGGCCAGCCGCACCGAAGCCGCCGCCTGGGCGATCCAGGCCGGACTGCTTACCGACGAAACAAACCCATCCTGACTATCCTCATTCATCGAATTCTAACCTTATTTTTATACTTTTTTTATCATATTCTCATGCAGCTCTGCTAAAGTAACAGCTAAAGTTGTATTTTTCACAAATCTCCACTGTTGTAGCCCGTCCACGCTCCGGGGAGACGCTATAGACCACCCACCCCCTTCCGGACCCATCTCCACCTCCGGGGCGGCAGCGCTTGCCCCATTTCTATCCGTACTCCAACTTCTCTCGTCACCCCACCTCAATTAACCATTTACCCAGATTTTCTTTGCCCCTACTGTCAAACCCTACCAGGGGCTACGCCATTTAGCCTAATGCGGTACCTCGCGGCTATATCCTAGGTTATAGCCCGGCTATACCCTATGGGAGTGTTCAAATTGCCTTATATTTGTTATGCTAAAGTCGTTCGTTTTTAGGTATAGTTCAACTTAGTAGCGTGATGAAACAAAAATGAGCTGACTCCAGAAGAGCCAGCTCAGGGGATCCAAGTTAAATACTACGTCAGCCGGTTTAGGACCAGTAAACCGACCGATACCTTGACCAGGCGATGGTTACATCGCTCTGGACAGCTTTGCTTTAACTCGGACTTTTTTATTCTACCTGTGGATGAGGCTCATGTCAACCCAGATCGACGGTGATATCTGGCAAAATGAACTGTTGACAGTCCGTGAGGTGGCTACGTATTTGCGGGTTGGCCGGGTAACGGTCTGGCGCTGGTGCCAGGAAGGCACACTGCCCGCCTCGCGTCTGGGCCGGAGATGGCGCATCCATCGCCGCGACCTGTCCTGCTTTTTAGAGCAGCGCAACCTGTTGGGCCTGGAACTGACCGGCCCGGACCGCTACTAAGCGCCGTGTGGAGATGAGGCGAGGACGCGCAGAATGGTTCTGCCGCCGCCCCGCCTCTTTAGTGACAAGGAAGTTAGCCCTATGGAACAGTGGTACACCCTGTACACCAACCCCAACGCCGAATACCAAGTAGTGGCCGCCTTGCAGCAGCGCCAGATTGAAACCTATCTGCCGGAACTGCTCAGCCTCAAAGCCAACAAAGGCAAGGGCAAACAGCCCTTTTTTCCCTGCTACCTCTTTGCCCGCATTGATTTTGAACAGGGCGGCTTTGTAACCGTCCGCTGGACCCCGGCCTGCGCCGCATCCTCAGCTTTGACGACCTGCCGGCCGCCGTCCCGTCCGAACTGATCGAACTGATCCAGAAAAAGGTTGAAGCCATCAACCTCGATGGCGGCTTGCCCCGCCACTCCTTCAAACCCGGCGATACCGTCCGCATCAAAAGCGGCCCCTTTGAGGATATGCTGGCCCAGTTTGACAGCCCCACCACCCCCGCCGAGCGGGTGCAGGTGCTGCTGGAACTGCTGGGCCGCTTCTGCCGGGTTAAAGTAAATGTGGCCGATTTGGAAAAAGCCGACCCCCAGCCCGAACCGATTATCGCCAAGCGCCCCCGCCGCAGCCGCGGCCGTGGCCGCCCCATTAACTATACCGGCCAAAACAATCACAGTTTTTTCCGGGTTTAGTCCTTTTAACATCGCCTCTCTGTTGTAGCCCTTGCTCCAGAGCTGGCGCAGCAATAGCCGTTATCCTATCATCCGGCCTCGCTGGCGGGGAAGGGCAGCGCTTGCCCAAAAACGGCAGAAAGCATACGCCGCGCAGTCGCTTGGGCTTAGCTCGAGTGCAACCTTTTGCCGCATATAACCGCAGCAAAAGAGCCGCCGGAGCAAACCTTTTCGACCGGGCAGACTCAACACCCTTCGCTTGGGTAGACGGACTTGCCTCTCATCGGCCAACGCCGCAGCGCTTTGATTGCTGAAATAAGCAGGTCACCGACGGAGATAATGGGCAGATGCTTTTTAATTCGTTTGAGTTTGGCATATTCTTTATCATAGTGACGTTGGCATACTTTGCGCTGCCTCATCGGCAGCGCTGGTTCTTTCTACTCGCATCTAGTTGTTACTTCTACATGGTGTTTGTGCCTGTTTACATCCTGATACTTTTTTTCACGATCATTGTTGATTATTGGGCCGGAATATACATTGAAGAAGCGGCTGGTAGAAAGCGCAGAGCCTATTTGCTGCTTAGCATATTTGCCAACCTAAGTGTCCTGGCCCTATTTAAGTATTTTAATTTCTTCAACAGCAATCTGGCTGCTTTAACGACAATGCTGGGGGTTAACTACCCTATAGAAAATTTGTCAATCCTTCTTCCCATAGGTTTGTCTTTTCACACGTTTCAGTCTTTAAGCTATACCATTGAGGTCTACCGAGGACATCAGAGGGCAGAACGTCATCTTGGCATCTTTGCCCTGTATGTTATGTTTTACCCCCAGCTTGTAGCCGGCCCTATCGAACGACCTCAGAACATGCTGCCTCAATTTCATACCCGGCACTCGTTTAACTATTCAGAATTTGTCAGTGGCTTAAGAATGATCGCCTGGGGATTGTTAAAGAAAATGGTCGTGGCCGATCGCTTAGCCATTTTTGTTAATTCAATCTATGGTAATCCAGGCCAATACACCGGGTTCCCCTTGATCTTGGCAACCTACTTTTTCGCCTTCCAAATATATTACGACTTCTCCGGCTATTCGGATATTGCTCTTGGCTGTGCCCGGGTAATGGGCTTCAAGCTTATGGGAAATTTTCGCCAGCCCTATCTGGCTACTTCAATTTCAGATTTTTGGCAGAGATGGCACATCTCCCTCTCGACCTGGTTCCGAGATTACTTATATATTCCTCTGGGTGGAAATCGCGTGAGTCGTTGGCATTGGGTTACTAATACCCTGATTGTGTTTATGGTGAGTGGGCTTTGGCACGGCGCAAATTGGACCTTCGTAATCTGGGGGGCGCTGCATGGGCTATATACAATTGCAACTGGGTTGATTGG
>JAAUSP010000606.1 GCA_012032575.1 Anaerolineales bacterium
GCGTCCTTATTATTTGGGGGGGTCATCGCTGGGAGGACTGGTGGCCTATGAAATGGCCCGGCAACTACGTGAACAAGGTGATCAGGTTGGGTTGCTGGTTCTTTTCGACACCTGGAGCATCGGCTACCTCAAACTGCTGTCGCTGCCACTACGGTATCGGGCCACACGCCATATTGGACGGTTGCCCCAACAAGGAGCCAGGGGGTGGTTTGTTGATCGCCTCCAGCGAGCGAAATCACAGTTCAGTTTAAGAAGTTGGATAAATAATAAAAGCGCCGATGTTCGTTGGCGACTGGCTTGTTTAACCTCCAAAATCTATTTACGACTGGGACGACCTTTGCCTCCTAACCTTCTGGATATTCATATGCGTTCGATCCTGCTTAATGCGCAGGGGAATTACATTCCTAAACCATATCCCGGACGAATTACTTTTTTTCAGGCCCATGAACGGCCGGTTAGATATTATCACGATCCTCGTTTGGATTCAGCCGCTATTCAGGCCGCCGAGTTTTTAGCTCGCCCATCGGCTGATCCTATCTGGCAGGAGTGTATTCAGTTGGGATGGGGGTCCCTGGCCGACGGCGGATTGGACATCCATGAAGTAAACGGCCCGCACGGCTATATGGTCAGAAACCCTTACGCCGAGGCTGTGGCCCGCGAATTGGCCGTTTGCCTTGAAGCTGCATATCGCCAGGATGCCGAACAGAGATAATCATAAAGGTTCTTCTAGCACTGAGGTAAAAATAGATGCTTAAAATTCAAATGAACAAAATCCAGACCGCAATTTCACTAAACCTGGCCCGCCTGGCAGCACAGGAACAGCCAAGCCTGGGGAGCCGGGCCTTGTTGATAACTATTGGCTTGCTTAAAACGATGCGGCCCAAGCAGTGGACCAAAAATGCGTTCATCTTTGGGGCGCTCGTTTTTGATGGCAAACTGCTTGCTCCGGCCCCGCTGGCTTTGACCCTGGTCGGATTTGGGTTACTCTGCCTTATCTCTGGAACTGTCTATTTGATAAATGATCTGGTAGATATTGAAAAAGACCGGCAGCACCCGACCAAGAAAAACCGCCCCCTGCCCTCTGGTCAATTGCCAGTTCAGATTGCTCTGGCTGCCGCTGTCATCTTGCCTGTTACTATTTTGCCCTTAGGTTTCTGGCTCAATTTTACATTTGGATTGATTGTCACTGGCTATTTATTATTACAAATTGCCTATTCCTTTGTTCTGAAAAATATGGTTATTGTTGATGTATTGACCATAGCCTTTGGTTTTGTGCTACGGGTAGCAGCAGGGGTATCCCTGGTTAATGTAGTGCGCTTTTCACCCTGGTTGTATTTATGCACCACTTTGCTGGCCTTGTTTCTGGGCCTGGGTAAACGGCGGCAGGAGCTGGTTTTGATGGGAGATAAAAGCAACAACACTCGCTCGATTCTTGAGCATTATAACTTGCCCTTTTTGGATCAGATGATTGGTATTGTCACAACCGGTACAGTCATGGCTTACTCGTTCTATACTTTTTCTGCCGCGGGGTTGCCGGAAAACCACCTGATGATGCTGACTATCCCCTTTGTGTTGTACGGTATTTTTCGCTGGTTGTACGTCATTCACGTCCGGGGCGATGGCGGCGCACCCGATGAGGTGCTATTACAAGACAGACCCCTGCAAATGAGTCTGCTTCTGTGGGGCTTAAGTATTGTTGCTATTTTATATATCTTTTGAGCGCTCATTTTCTAACTTTTTTCCAACAACTTTCCTGTTAGGTTTCTATAATCCTGTGTTAGAATTATTACAAAACATCTTGGGAATACTTGGCAATGTTTGACATCACAATTGTGGTTCCTACCTACAATCGGCGGCAGTTGTTAAAGGCAGCAGTCAACTCGCTCCGGCAACAGAGCTTTCCGGTTGATCGTTATGAAATCCTGATTATCTCGGATGGCAGCACCGACGGTACAGATGATGATTATCGTACCCCCCTCGCTTCGCCGTTGACCCGGCTCATCCGGCAGGAAAAGCGCGGTTTTGGACTGTCTGCTGCCCGTAATCTGGGGATCAAAGAAGCGCAGGGGCGGCTGGTCATGTTCTTTGACGACGATATGGCCGCCCATGAAGGCCTGGTTGAAGGGCATGTGACGGCCCATGCTCGTTTTGATGATAATGTCGCCGTGCGCGGACGAGTGCTGCCGGCCCCCGAACTGCCCGATACCCCCCTTTTGCCGGATTGTTTTAGGCGATGTCTGCCGCATTTACGAAGACAACCCCGAAGAGGCCCGTTTTGTTGATTTCGGCACAGCGCTTTCCTGGCAAACCTCTTTTAAGCGAGAGACTTTGATCCGGCTGGGTGGCTATGATGAAACCTTTCGCTGTTACGGCTGGGAAGATATTGAGTTTTCCTATCGGGTTACTCAGGATGGGCTGCGTTTTTACTATGAACCCCAGGCCATCAGCTATCATAATGATCAGCGCCAAACCCTGGCCGCTCACGGGGAACGCTTGCGCAGCGCTTCGCGAATGGCCCCGCAGATGTTTGCCCGTCATCCCGAGTTGGTGGCGCAGATTCCAATGTATCTGGACAAAGCTCCTGTCGCCTGGGGTAAAGATGGCTTGGGAATTATTGTCAAAAAATTATCGCGCCAGGTTTTTACGGCTCGGGCCTTTTGATTGCTACCCTGGAAGGGTTAACCCCTATCGTCGAGCGAGTTACCCCCTGGCCCAAGCTTCTGCGGCGCTGGTATTATGGCATCTTGGGCTACTATGTCACCATTGGGTATCGTGAGGGGTTAGCCTTGTCAAATAGTTCAGAAAGCCGTTAAGCAGATTAACATAATTAAAATATTGGGTTAGGTTAGCGTTGTTTTTAAGCTAATTCATTTAACCGCTCTTATGTACAAGGTGGTGCACACAGGGCTTCATCAGAGAAGATGTGTCAAGTACATAAGGGGGGTAGAGGATGAAAATAGCATACATAATCTTAGCCCATCAATATCCAGAACAGTTGGCCCGCCTCATTTTAAGACTTAACACACCAAACGCGATATTCCTGGTTCATATTGATAAAAAAACGGGCAATGGATTGTATGAGCAGGTAACTGGGCAATTAAGCCATTTTGCAAATGTGCGCTTTTTAAAGCGATACAAAAGTTGTTGGGGTAGCTTTGGGGTAGTTCAGGCCACCCTTGAAGGCATCAAGGAGATTGTAGAAAAAAATATCCACTGTGATTATATAGTCTTATTGACCGGTCAGGATTACCCAATCAAATCCAATAGTCATCTCAAAGAGTTTTTTAATGAGCATCAAGGCAAATCATTTATCAATCATTTTTCATTGCCTGCGCCGCCGGGCTGGCAAAATGGGGGTATGGACCGCATAGAGTATTGGCATTTTCGTTTTTTTAATAGACGCTTTTTCTTTCCGCCCAAATCCAACTCATTTATTAAACGCCCATTTCCTCAGGGCTTTAAACCTTTTGGAGGGTCGGCCTACTGGGCATTAACCCGCGAGGCGGTGGAATATATTTACAATTTCGCGCTTGAACAACGTAAACTTATTGAATTCTTTAAATTTGTTGATTGCCTGATGAACTTTTCTTTCAAACAGTTCTGTTAAATTCTCCGTTAAGAGACACTATTGTCAATGATGACCTAAAGCATATCCAGTGGAGTACACCAACCTCAGCCCACCCGGATATTTTTAGTAAAGAGGATTTTGAAAAACTTAACCGGTCTCCCAAGCTTTTCGCCAGAAAGTTTGATACCAAGCACGACACGGTTATTTTAGACCTGATAGACCAGCATATTTTGGGTGTTATCAATACCCCAACAGAAAGATTAGACTGTGGAAACTGCAACTAAATCTTCTTTTATCAAAAATAGCAATATTAGCGTGGCTATTCCCAATTGGAATGGCGAGACGGTCTTGCCTGAGTGTCTGGCCTCTTTGCACCGGGCTATCAAAAAAGCCAGCCTGGGTGATGCGGTAGATATTGTTATTGCCGATGACCAGAGCACCGACCGCGGCCTTGAAATCATCCGGCAGGACTTCCCGGAGACACGCATCATCGAGATGGAACAGCGTTCCGGCTTTGGCGTGGTCGCTAATACCGCTGTTGTCAACTGCGCCAATGATTACGTGCTCCTGCTCAACAATGATGTGTACGTAGAAGAAGATTTCTTTTGCACTGGGCCAGACATTTTGAAGACCCCGATATGTTTGCCATAGCCAGTTGGATGCTGCGATGGGACCGCAAAACGGTAGATTCCGGCCGGCGGGTAGCCGTGTGGGACAAGGGCTTGATTCGGCATTGGGTGGTAGAAGACCAGGGCCAGGCTGCGCCGTCCTTCTATGCCTGTGGCGGCGCATCGGTTTATGATAAAAGCAAATATATAGCCATTGGTGGTTTTGACCCTCTTTTCAAACCCATGTATACCGAAGACCTGGATTTATCTTATGTAGGCTGGAAACGCGGCTGGAAAGTAATGTATGAACCACGCTGTGTGGTTTACCATCACAACTCTTTTTCCTCCAAGCGAGCTTTTACCTTGCGCAAGAAATTTCTCAATGATACCAAAAACCACTTCCTGTTTGTCTGGAAAAATATTACCGACCCCGGCCTCTTTCGGACCCACATGGCCTGGCTGCCCCTGCGGGTAGTTGGCGCGCCTTTTTTATGGCCGGCGGTTATTGGCCGCTGCT
>JAAUSP010000029.1 GCA_012032575.1 Anaerolineales bacterium
AACCATTTTCTAAACTTTGTTCCACACTCGCTTCCTACTTTTCTATTCTACAATACATGGTGTTAAAATATTTCCATCCTGGAGGCGCTTTTTATGAAAAATATTCTCGTCACCGGCGGGGCCGGCTTTATCGGTGCAAACTTTGTCCATTTGATGCTGGGCAAATATGACGACATCAATATCGTCGTTTTTGATAAACTGACCTACGCCGGTAATCCCGACAACCTCATCCCGGTCGAAAAAAATCCCCATTATCATTTCTATCAGGGCGATATTTGCCACCCTGAGGCCGTGGACGAGGCGATGCAGCGCTACGAAATTGATACCATCGTCAATTTCGCCGCCGAAACTCACGTGGACCGCTCGCTGATGGAGCCGGGCGGCTTTATTCAAACCGACGTGTACGGCACCTACGTTTTGCTGGAAGCGGCCAAAAAATACGGCATTGAGCGTTACCACCAGATCAGCACCGACGAAGTCTACGGGGCGGTGCTGGAAGGTCGCTCCAAAGAAACCGACCAACTCCACACCCGCAGTCCCTACTCGGCGGCCAAAGCGGGCGGCGATTTGATGTGCCTGGCCTACTACACCAGCTTCAACATGCCCATCACCATCACGCGCGGCAGCAACAACATCGGCCCTTACCAGTACCCCGAAAAAGCTGTCCCGCTCTTTGTGACCAACGCGATAGACAACAAACCTCTGCCCCTCTACGGCGACGGCTTGCAAATGCGCGATTACCAGTACGTGCAGGATCACTGCGAGGGCATTGACGTGGTGCTGCGCCAGGGCCAGCCGGGCGAAATTTACAACCTCGGCACCGGCGTCGAAACCACCAACATCGAGATGACCCACGCCATTCTGCGGCTGCTCAACAAGCCCGAAAGCCTCATCCAGCCCATCACCGACCGGCCGGCCATGACCGGCGCTATGCCCTCGATTGCAGCAAAGTGCAGTCACTCGGCTGGCGCAGCGCCCACAGCTTCGAGCAGGCTATCGAGGCCACGGTCAAATGGTATGTAGACAACGAGTGGTGGTGGCGCAAAATCAAAAGTGGCGAGCGCTACCAGGAATATTACCAGCGCCAGTAGCCGGGCGGGAGATAACCCAATAAAAAGGATGGGCCGCATTTTGCGGCCCATTTGCATACATTTTTAGAATTCTAACTTTTTTCTCATGATTTTCATAGACTCTTTTGAGCATTGTGTGGTAACATCACTTTGTCCAAATAGTTACCTCATAAAAAATCCCATTCTGTTTCCAACTACTCAACCTTTATCCTAAAACCCCAACCAACGGGACCGATCTCTTTTGTTTCCCAAAACAAGGCCCAACTTGAGCCTTGTTTATTCTCTAACGGAAAGCTGGAGGGCTTATTTTGATTTAATCAGACTTATCTTTGCTTACAGATAAGTATTTCTGGAGTTGTTTTAGAGGATAGCCTTGATGGGTTATGGGAAGATCCATCAGGGCAAGGCGAGCAACGGAGTCGCCAGTCACGCTCCAGGGCAACAGTGATAATAGGGGGAGATGTTAGCGAAGTTGCCTGGCCCGCGGATTTGTTGACCATACTTTCTCGAGATGAATACTGAAAGGAAGTTAACCATGACTGGGACGCTTTTACTTATCGAAGATGACGTCAGATTGTGTGAAACCCTGAGCCAAATCTTAACCTTTAAAGGTTTCCAGGTTCAGACGGCCAATGACGCCCTCACCGGTTTGGAAAAAATTTATCAGGATAAACCCGATCTTGTTATTCTGGATATTATGCTGCCTGACTCCGATGGCTGGCAGGTCTGTTCGCACATCAAAGCCATGTCTGATGTACCTGTCCTCATTCTCACCGCCCTCGGGGCCGAGGAGCATGTTCTTAAAGCGTTAGAACTGGGGGCTGACGATTACATTGTCAAGCCGGTTACAACCCAGGAGCTTTTGAGCCGGATCAACAGTTTACTCCGCCGCACCTACCACCGCGGCAAAACATTGAGCGCTGATTATGCCGGCTCCGTTTTGCGCTACGGCGACCTTATGGTTGATCTTGACCGCCACGAGGTTACGCTTGAGGGCAAACGGGTAGATTTAAGCCCCACTGAATTTCAACTTTTGACCGTATTAATTCGCTATGAAGGCCGCATGCTGCCCCACGAATTTCTGTTGAACAAGATTTGGGGTTCGGAATATACCAATAAAATAGCCTACCTGCGCCTGTATATTAACTACTTGCGGCGAAAAATCGAAAAGGACCCCGAAAAGCCTGAGTTAATCCACAACGAGTGGGGGATTGGCTATCGCTTTGGGGCCGCACTGCCCCACCGAAGTGATGATGCCTTCCCTGTCCTGTCTGGTTCTCAGAATATCAATCAACCCGCCTCGTCGAGTAAAGAACCCCATTTTTGGACTCACCCTAACCAGCCAAATACCGACAACACCTTACGCCAACCGTTGCTCAGACCAGCATTTTCCTGAACCAGTCAACCATCCGCTGCCTAGCAGCGGCGGCGGCTTGGGGGTTGAAGACGGCCCGAGTATCGCTGAAAAAGGCGTGCTGCGTGCCAGGATAAATGACTGTTTCGTGCTTGAGACCGATCCGGTCCAGCTGCGCCGCCCGCTTTTGGGCCACCTCCGGCGACACATCCTGGTTCAGCGCCACCAAATGGGTAGTCGCCCTAAAATTGCCCGTGAAAACCGCACAGTTTTGCCTTCGAGCACCGTCATATTGGTTAAAGTTTCATCACATCAAAGTTGAGCAACTTATCAAAATCACTGTTTTTGTCAAGGAGAGAATCAAATGTCAACGTCTGCTGTTTCACTGTTGAGCACTCAATTAAAAGCTGCCCACGACTTTTTGGAAGGGACAATGCAGGGAGTCACGGCGGAACAAGCCCGCTGGACGCCGCCCGGCCTGGCCAATCCTCTGGGCGCAACCTACGCCCACATTGCGCTTTCTGAGGATGGAATTATCAACGGGATGTTAAAAGGGGGCGCACCGCTGTTTGTCACAGATTGGGAAGGCAAGGTCGGGCTGCAAAACCTGCCGCCAATGCCCAGTCCGGGCGGCTCCGGTTTATCCTCCTGGAGCGACTGGGCCAGGCAGGCTGAGGTGGACTTGCCGGCGCTGCAGCAATATGCCCAGGCTGTCTACGCTAATACGGAAGCGTATTTAACCTCCCTCAGCGACGAGGATTTGAGCCGGCCGGTAGATTTATCGGCGCTGGGGTTGGGCCAGCACACTGTGGCCTCGCTGCTGAGCACAGCCCTGTCCAATATCCAGTGGCACTGCGGCGAAATTGCCTGCTTGAAAGGATTGCAGGGCGTCAAAGGTTATCCGGTATAACCAAAGGCGGAAGGATGAAGGCGGAAGGCGGAAAGGTAGCTTTCCGCCTTTTTTATTGGGTTCAGTTGGAAATGGAGTCCAAAGCTTGCTTTGGTCTTTCCAAAGCAAGCTTTGGACTCTAATCATTGTCTTTCCAAACCAAGGTTTGGACTCCAATCATTGAAGCTCAGCAGGCAAATCGAAAGCAGCGAAGAGAGCGGGATTGATGAAGGTGGTCATATCGGCGATGCCGGTCTGAGTGAGAGTCACTACCTGAATGGCAAAGGCCCGGCAGCCGGAGCCATGTTCATCCTGCTGATAGAAAGCTACGGCGGGCTGCCCATTGGCCCGGATGGGTCGAGTGCGCCACTGGCCCGGCTGAGGCTGGGCGAAAGGCACAGCCGCCAGGAACGCGGCGATGGCGTCTCGTCCCTGGTACCAGGCCGAGGAAGGCGGCATGCTCAAAACCGCGTCTTCCTTGAGCAGAGCAATCAGCGCGGCGATGTCGGCGCTTTCCCAGGCCCGCATGTAACGGTCGAGCAGGGCCAGCATGGTTTCATCGGTGGGGGGCGGCGGGTCGGCGAGGCCGGCCTGGTAATGCTGGGCCAGGGTAGTTCGCGCCCGGTGGAGGGCACTGTTGGCCGCGGAGACGGTCATATCGAGCAGTCCGGCTACTTCACTGGCCCGCCAGTCAAGGACATCGCGCAGAAGCAGCACGGCTCGCTGGCGCGGCGGCAATAATTGCAGCGCCGCCAAAAAAGCCAGAGAGATACTTTCGCGGACAGCATAACGGGCTTCGGGGCTGGCCGCTGCCGTTTCGGGCAGCAGTTCGTCGGGAAATGGCTCCAGCCAGATGGGGTCGGCCAGGGGTGGCGCGGGAGGCTGGTCGGGTGTACTGGGCGGATAGGCTGTCACCGGCAGCGTGCGGCGGGGGCGTTTATCCAGGGTATCGAGGCAGGCATTGGTGGCAATCTTGTATAACCATGCCCGGAAGGAGGCCCGCCCCTCGTAGGTGTCCAGCCGCCGCCAGGCCCGCAGCAGCGTTTCCTGCACCAAATCTTCCGCCTCGTGCAGCGAGCCGAGCAAGCGGTAGCAGTGAAGCTGGAGCTCGCGCCGGTACGGCTCGGTCAAATGGCCGAACTCATGCGGGTCGCCGGCCTGCGCTGCGGCCAGATGGGGTACATGAGCCATGTTAAGCATAGTCAATACGATAAGCTAAACCAGCAGTTCTTTATGCCGGGTTAAACAATCCATCAAACGGTTCACATCGGCCAGGTGAGCTTCTATTTTTTCCAGGCCAACGGATTGAATCAGTTTGATCCCGGCCACCCCGGCGTAGATATTTGGCACCGGCGGCGAGCCGGCCTCGAAGCGGCGGGCGGTGGGCGAGGGGGTGTTGGCGTAAATATCCATTGCGAAAATATTGGCCTGTGAAAACCAGCCCAGCGTGGTCGGCTGCAAGGTCGGGATGAGGTCATAGCGGGCATACAAACTACGCTTGCTTAACATCTATGGACAGCACGCCTTGCGAGCAGCTATTGAGGTATAATTTCTTTTATAAAATGGGGAAACGATCTCGAATGGACAAAATTTACTTAGCGTCCCCATAGCGCCGTTCACGCTGACTGAAGGTATGCAACGCTTTGTAATACTCGTCTTTGTCAAAGTCAGGCCAGTAAACCGGAGTAATATAATATTCGGCGTAGGCGGCCTGCCAGATCAAAAAATTACTGGTGCGGAACTCTCCGCTGGTGCGAATAATCAAATCGGGGTCGGGCGAAGCGCCGGTATACATATATTTGCTTAATAAATCTTCGGTCACATCTTCTGGCTTGATGTTATCGCGGATGAGATTTTGAACCGCCTGGACAATTTCATCGCGCCCACCGTAATTAAAGGCCACATTGAGGATGAGCCGGTCATTATTTTGGGTCAACTCAATGGCCCGCTGCACTTTTTCCCGGATGGCCGGTCTGAGTCTTTCTAATTTGCCCAGATGCCGCAACTGCACCCCATTTTTATGCAGTTCGAGCAGCTCACGGTCAATCACGTTTTCCAGGATATTCATCAACCCCATTACTTCCAGGGGCGGACGTTTCCAGTTTTCGGTCGAGAAGGCATAAATGGTTAGCATTTTGACGCCAAACTCGACCGAATATTCCAAAATACGCCGCAGGTTTTCAGTCCCGGCCTTGTGCCCTTCAATCCGCATTTTACCGCGCGATTTGGCCCATCGCCCGTTGCCATCCATAATGATGCCGACGTGATAAGGCGGGTTCGGTAGAGCAGGATATTTGGTTTCAGCAGCGGGTTCGGTAGCCTTAACGATTTCGACCATCCTTGGTTACATCAAAAAAAACCGATAACTGTTCCAGAAAGTCCAAAGCTTTGCTTTGGGACTCCATCCTTACACTTCCAGAATCTCTTTTTCTTTGGTCGCGCCGATGTCGTCAACTTTTTTGATGTAATCGTCGGTTAGTTTTTGCAGGTTATCGCGGCCCGAGTAAAAATCGTCCTCGGAAATCATTTTCTCTTTTTCAAAATCACGCAAATCGTCTAACTTTTCGCGGCGGGTATTGCGGATTGACACCCTGGCCTCTTCCGTCCGCTTGGCGGCTGCTTTGACCAGGTTACGGCGGCGCTCTTCGGTCAGGGTGGGAACTTGTAACCGAATGATCTTACCGTCATTGTTGGGCGTCATCCCTAAATCCGACTGCATAATGGCGCGCTCGATATGTTTGAGCGCTCCCGGATCGTACGGGCGAATGGCAATCAATTGAGGTTCGGGTACACTGACCAGCGCCAGCTCTTGCAACATGGTCGGAGTGCCATAGTATTCAACCAGCAACTTGTTGACCAACCCGGTTGAAGCACGGCCCGTGCGCAAGGCTGCCAAATCAACATTGAGCGCCTCGATGGATTTGTCCATTGCTTTTTTTGCTTCATTCAACACATCATTAATCATGTTCTGCCTCCGATGCCAGAATAACCGAGATCAGAGATTGGAGACTGCGAAGCGTCCCTTTGGGATTGGAGATTATTAGCCTGAATCTCCAATCTCCAATCTCCTTTTTTAAACTCTTTCTTAATAGCTAACCAAAGTTCCCACAGTCTCACCCAATACGGCATTCTTAAGACTATTAGTTTCCCACAAATTCAAAACAATAATGGGCATTTGATTGTCCATACACAGGGTTAAAGCCGTTCCATCCATCACTTTTAGCCCCATATTGAGGGCATCAATGTAGCTGATGGTATTGAATTTTTTAGCGTTTGGATCAGTTTTGGGATCTGAGTCGTACACACCATCTACTTTGGTTGCTTTAACCAGCAGTTCGGCGTCTATCTCCATCGCTCGCAGCGCAGCGGCGGTATCGGTGGTGAAGTAGGGGTTGCCGGTGCCGGCCCCCAAAATAACTACCCGACCCTTTTCCAGATGGCGGATGGCCCGCAGGCGAATATAAGGTTCGGCCACTGCTTTCATCTCGATGGCGGTTTGCACCCGCGTTTCGATGCCAATCCGCCCCAGAGCATCGGCCAGGGCCAGGGCATTCATCACCGTAGCCAGCATGCCCATATGATCGGCGGTGGCTCGATCCATCCCGTGATCCAAACCATCCTTCCCTCGCCATAAGTTACCAGCGCCCAGGACAATGGCAATTTCAACCCCCAAATCGAGGATTGATTTTATTACCCCCGCCAATGAGTCGGCGGCGTAGGGGTCAATTCCAAAGTTGCCTTCTCCGGCTAAAGACTCGCCGCCCAGTTTTAACAAAATACGCCGATATTTCGGGGTGGCCATGCAGTTCTCCCAGATCTTAAGTTTTTATGTTCTGTCGGCAACGGTGAGGCTAAAATCTGCCCCTACAGAAAAGGCCGGAACTTGTGTTATGTTCCGGCCTTTTTTATACGCTTAGCTCGCTCCGAGTTCAAACCTGGCGAAGCGCCGGACTTTTATCTCACCGCCCAGCTCTTTGCTGTACTTCTCCAGCAGCTTGGCGATGGTTAAATCGTTGTCCTTGACAAAAGGCTGGTCTACCAGCGCCACTTCCTCGTACCATTTTTCAGCTTGCCCTCGACAATTCGCTCTTTGATATTATCAGGCTTTTTATCTTCCGCCAGTTGCGCCCGGTAGATATTCTTTTCAGACTCGATGGCCTCGGCCGGAACATCGTCCGAACTCACGTAGCGAGGCGCGGCTGCCGCAATCTGCAAAGCTACATCGTGAACCAGCCCGGCGAACTTGCTGTTGCTGGCGCTGCCGCCGGCGACATCCACCAAAACACCCACCCGGCCGCCGGTATGAATGTAGCTGTCGAGCATGCCTCCATCGGTTGGCAGTTCAAAGCGGGCCACCCGCCGCACAATCATATTTTCGCCCAGTTTGGCAATGGTTTCCGTCAGCTTTTCGGCTACGGTTTTGCTGGAGTCGTTGATAAATGGCGAGGCCAGCAATGTTTCTACGTTGACCGCATCGGCTTGATGGGCCACTTGCTGAACCAGGGCAGCCACAAAAGCTTGAAAATCCTCAGTCCGGGCCACAAAATCCGTTTCGCAGTTCACTTCCACCAAAACGCCCAGCAGCCCATCGGCACTGATATGCGAATTCACCTGACCATCATTTGCCTCGCGGCTGGCCTTTTTCGAGGCCGCAGCCAGACCTTTTTTGCGCAAAAATTCAATCGCCTGGTCAATATCGCCCTCAGTTTCCTGAAGCGCTTTTTTGCAGTCTAAAATCCCTGCTCCGGTTGATTCCCGCAGCAGCTTAATATCTTCGGTTGTAATTGCCACAATTCCTCCTGTGGAAACAATAATCGGTTATCAGTGGTCAGTCCTGATTAGGCGTTACTATCCACTGATAACTGTTTCTTTATAAAAAGTATAGAGTAGTTATTGTCATCAGTGGTGAGTGAACAGCCTGACTGATTACTGATTAGCGCTCACTCTCTTCGTTTTCAGCCTCGTCGGCGGCACTGGCAGCCAGAGCAGCGGCAATGGGTGAAGCAATGGGCAGCGGTCCCAGGTCATCCACTTCGCCGGTCGCTTCTGCTTCCTCAACCTCCACTTCGCCATCTTTTTCGTCGCTGTAGCTATCATCAACCTCTTCTTCGTCATCAGCGCCGGCTTCGGCCCGAATCTTGGCCAGGGTGCTGGGGCCAAGATACCGTTCCAGAGCCTCTTCACCTTCGACGCCGGCGGCTTCTTCTTCTTCCGCCTGGATGGTGCTCAACATAGCCCGGCCCTCAAAAGCGGCATTGGCGATGGTATTGACCATCAATTTGATGGCCCGAATGGCGTCGTCATTGCTGGGGATGATGTAATCTATGGGTTCAGGATCACAATTAGTATCCACCATCGCAATCACCGGAATGCCCAACGTATTGGCTTCTTTGATCGCCAGCGTATCACGGCGCACATCGGTAACAAAGAGCAGATTGGGCAGGCGGCGCATATCTTTTAACCCGCCCAGGCGATGGTTGAGGCGGGTAATTTCCTGCTCTCGCAGCAAGGCTTCCTTTTTGGGCAAGCGGGCAAATTCGCCCCGCGATTGCTGTTTTTCAATTTCCAGCAGATAATCAATCCGCTGGCGAATGGTGCGCCAGTTGGTCAAGGTGCCGCCCAGCCAGCGCTGTTCCACGTAGGGCATACTGGCCCGGCTGGCTTCTTGCACTATCGTCTCTTGAGATTGGCGTTTGGTGCCCACAAACAGAACAGAACCGCCCGCGGCCACTGTATCTCTGACTGCGGCATAAGCCTGATTCAGACGAGTGATGGTTTGTTGCAAGTCAATAATGTGAATACCATTGCGCTCGGTAAAGATGTAGGGCTTCATCTTTGGGTTCCAGCGCCGGGTGCGGTGACCAAAGTGGACCCCTGCTTCAAGCAGGGACTTCATGGGTACAACAGATGCAGTGTTACCGTTAGCCATATTTAATTTTCCTCCGTTTTGGCTTACTTCGTCCGCTCTTCTCTACCAGCGGGGAACCCGGTTAGCCCTGGGCACGGCCCCGCTGTCAAAGAGCGTGTGAATTTGGGTAAAAATTTACAAGCGAGTAGTATATCATGCCGCCCAGGAATCAGCAAGCAAATAGGACAAGTTTCAGGGAACTGTGTCCTTCAGTTCCCCCAGTTCCCTCGGCGCGCTCAGTGCTTTCGGCCCCCTTTTAAAAACGGTTTGGCAAACCACCTTTTCGTGTGTATAATTATAAGACCTGTTGTTAAAGTCCTCGGCGGAGGGAGGGTTTTAGCACCGTGAGCGTTACGGATGACATAAAAGCACGGCTTGATATCGTTGACGTAGTTTCTGATACCGTCAGCTTAAAAAAGTCAGGCCGCAGCTACACCGGGTTTTGTCCCTTTCATTCAAATACAAAAACCCCTTCCTTTGTTGTTTTTCCCGATACCCAAACCTGGCGCTGCTTTGGGGCATGCGCCGATGGAGGTGATCTGTTTAGTTTTGTCATGAAACGGGAAGGGCTTGACTTTAAAGGGGCGCTCGACCTGCTGGCCCATCGGGCCGGGGTAAAACTACCCGAATACCACGCCCGCTCCCCTCAACAGTCTGAGGAGCGGGATAAGTTATTGGAACTGACCGCCGCGGCAGCCAGTTATTTCCACCAGCTTTTAACCACTTCACGCAGCGCCGCCACAACACGCGAATATCTGGTACAGCGCGGACTCACCGCCGAAACCATCGCTACCTTTCAACTCGGGTATGCTCTGGACGAATGGGAAGCGCTGAAAAGTCATTTTATGGGGCGCGGCTACACCGCCGCCGACCTGCTGGTGGTTGGCCTGATTGTCGAGCGAGACAACGGCGAACCCGGCTATGACCGTTTTCGCCACCGGCTGATGATTCCCATTCGGGATAGCCAGGGCCAGGTTATTGGGTTTGGCGCGCGGGCTTTATCCACCGACCAGGTTCCGAAGTATCTCAACTCGCCCCAAACCGCGCTTTTTGACAAAAGTGCGACTCTGTACAGTTTGGACCTGGCACGCAAACACATCCGCGACAGCGGCCAGGCGGTCATCGTTGAAGGGTATATGGATGCGATCCAGGCCCATCAACAAGGGGCCAATAATGTGGTCGCTCAAATGGGCACCGCGCTTACCGAAGCCCAGTTGAAGCTGATTGCGCCCCTGGCCAACCAGATTGTGCTGGCGCTCGACTCGGATACGGCTGGCAATGCCGCCACCATGCGCGGTCTGAGTTTGGCCCGGCAGTTATTGCCCAAAAAACACCGGGCCACTTCAACATCGCGGGGCATTGCTTATGAAGCGCACATCGAGCAGGAAATTTCCATTGCCGCCCTGCCGCCCGGTCAAGACCCCGACGATGTTCTGCGCGAGGGGCTGGAAGTCTGGCAGCAGTTTATCAATGGCGCGGTGCCGGCCCTGGATTTTTATGAAGCCCTGGTTTTTGGCTCCGCCGATTTAACCACGCCGCAAGGCAAATCGGCGGCGGTACGGGAGCTTATCCCGATTTTTCGGGAAATAAAAGACGATGTCGAAAAGGTGGCGCGGGTGCAGCGTTTGGCCCGCAAAACCGGTTTGGACGAACGCCTGCTGCTGGCCGAGTTAAAAAGTAAAACTGCCACGCCGCCGCGCCCGGCCAGCCGGCCTCAAAAACAGCCGGAGCCGGATAAGCCGGTAGTGCTGACTCCGGAACCCGTACCAGGGACCATCAGTTCAACAACCGGCCTGGGACTGGAAGAGTACTGTTTGGGCTTGATTTTGAACCACCCCCTGTCACTGGTTATGGCCAACGATCTGCTGGAAAAAGAGGGGCTGCCTGGTTTGAGCCTCAATGATTTCAGATGCGGCGAAAACAAAGAAATTTTTAAATCGCTGCAATTGTGGACGGTGGCGGAAACACCCAAAATTGAAACCCTGGTCAGTATGGTGGGTGAGGTGTTGGAAAGGCCCTTGGCCGTTCTGGCCAGCCAGTGGCATCGCCGCCCTCAGCCGCCGCTGGAAAACATCAACCACGATTTGAGCATGGCGATTTTACGCTTGCGCCTGCAAAATGTGATTGAGCAGCACAAAGAGTTAACCTTTCTGCAACACGAAGCAATGGATAGTAAAGATTCTCAGGGCGCGCGTCATTACACCGAAATGGTTGAAACCTACAAACAAGAGCGTAAAAAACTGGAACAGACCCGCGACGCCTTTTCCCTTATGGGCCAGCGCCGCGCCGAAGCCAATCGTTTTGGGCAGGCGCTCTAGCCGGGCTGCCATTAATTTCAAACCTATTCTAATGTTGTCCAGGTTTGGAATTGTTGCACCCGGATTTTTATTCTTGGCCCTCTATGTGTAAAATGTTAGGCAAGCCATCAGGCGGATCAGGTGGAGATAAAAGAGCATGGCAAAAAAGCAGGTTGCCAACCAACGAGCCCAAAACAAATTAATTCGGCCAAAAGCGGCCGAAGCGGAAGATGTGTACGACGAAGACGCCTCACCGCTAGAGATTTTGCTGCAAAAGGTAAAAAGCAAAAGGTTATCACCCAGAGCGACATTCTGGAAGTGTTGCCCGACAGCGATATCAACACCGAAGCTGCCGACGCTTTGATTGCCCAGTTGGTTGAACACGGAATTGAGGTGCTGGACGACGACGATGAAGACGGCGACACCGAAGCCCTGGCCGATGTCGAAGAACCCGACGACGCCGCGCTTCAGGAAGTCGAAGAAGAGCTGGGCGACGACGATTTTCTGAACAACCAGATCATGGAGCTGGCTTCCAGCGAATTGACCAACGACCCGGTGCGGATGTATCTGCGTGAAATTGGCCAGGTCAATCTGCTGACCGCCCAGGATGAAGTTTCGCTGGCCAAACGGATTCAAAAAGGCATCAACGCCCGCAAGTCTGTGGAAAAGAACGGCAACGGCTCGATGGATGAAACGGCCATTTTGAAGGCCGAACTGGATGGCAAACTGGCCAAACGCTGCCTGGCCGAAGCCAATCTGCGCCTGGTGGTCAGCGTGGCCAAGCGTTACATAGGGCGCGGCATGAACTTTTTGGATTTAATCCAGGAAGGCAACATCGGCCTGCTGCGTGCGGTTGAAAAATTTGACCACCGCCGGGGGTATAAATTCTCAACCTACGCCACCTGGTGGATTCGCCAGGCCATCAGCCGGGCCATTGCCGACCAGGCTCGCACCATCCGTATTCCGGTCCACATGGTTGAAACCATCAACCGGCTGGTGCGCGTTCAGCGGCGGCTGTTGCAGGAACATGGCCGCGAACCCACCTCGAAAGAAATCGCGTTGGAACTGGACCAGATGTCCCCCGAAGATACCGAAGCCATTCGCGAAGCCTTGCAGAAAAACCAGCCGGTAGAAGCAGCTCTGGAACGCCGCTGGCGGCGTGCCGCCGGCAAAGTCCGCCGGATTATTCGGATTGCCCAGGAGCCGATGTCGCTGGAAACGCCGATTGGTTCCGAAGAAAACAGCTACCTGGGTGATTTTATCGAAGATGAAAGTGTGTTGGGGCCGGTTGACGCCGCCTCGAAACAACTGCTCAAGGAACAGTTGCACGAAATTCTGGATTCGCTGAGTGAGCGCGAGCGCAAAGTTTTGGAGATGCGGTTCGGCTTAACAGATGGTCAGGGCCGCACCCTGGAAGAGGTGGGCAGTGAATTTGGCGTGACCCGCGAGCGCATCCGCCAGATCGAAGCCAAGGCCCTGCGCAAATTGCGCCATCCTATCCGCAGCCGCAAACTGCGAGATTACCTGGGTTAATTTGACGAAGCCGAAGTGTTGAATATAATCACAAAATCGAGTGTGTAATAATATATACACAACAGAAACTCATAATCCTCGGTAGCTCAATCGGCAGAGCGGCCGGCTGTTAACCGGTTGGTTGGAAGTTCGAGTCTTCCCCGAGGAGCCTAAAATATAGGGAAGACCGCCGGGAAAATCGGCGGTCTTTGTTTTTGGATGTCCCCTCAACACCTCTGGATGCAGATGTTGTGTCTCATTTCCCGGTTATCCTGTCATTAGGCTTTGGGTCTTGGTTAAATGGTTGGGAGGGTCAAATCACAATGAGTAGCACCGTTTCAAAAAAGGGAACCTCGGCATGAAACCCAACATCTTAAAATTCTGGTTTTGGCGCGCCCGGCTGATGGTCGCCGGACTTCACGAACACAAAGATAAATTTACCAAAATCTCGATCAACGATGAACTGAGCATCGAACTGCACCCAACCAGCGGGTCAGATCAGCGGCCCTATCTGAAACTATGCCGCCACGTTGACGGCGAGCCGCAGTCCATCAATATTTATCTCAAGGAAGTGCCGTTGTTGATTGACTTTTTGCCTCGCTCTATTGCCCAATTGATGGTTCTGAACGCCGAGCGGGGTACGTACCAGCGCCACGCCCTGAACAAAATCCGGCGGATGGAAGTGCTGAAAAGCAACCCGGAATTGGTCGAATAACCTTTCGGCCCACCCTAACTGGAACATTGAGGAGCAGACTGATTCATGAATCGAGCCGAAACTTTAACCTGGATCGAGCTAATCCTGGACTCGTTGGACGACCACGAAACGATGGCCATTATCCGTGAAAGTTCCAACGATTTTGATGGCGAGTTTTTTGAAACCATTAATACGGAAACTGAACGATATGCTGCCGCCAACGATCAGGCTACGGCAGACCGTTTGACCGCAATTGCCCGCGCTATTGCGGTTGTGCGTAAAAATCGGTCCGAAAACCTGTAGGGGCCGGCATGTCTCCAGGCCCTCAAGAAAACATCATCCTCGACGGCGTGCTGCTGGGCAAACTTCGGGCCGGTATCGAAGACATCTTCCGGGTTGACCAGGTTGAAACGCCCCGTCAGGCCGCGCAAGGGACCATCTATTTCATCGGCGACCTGCTTATGCGTGATAGCGAAGCTGCCTACGAACTCATCGCTCAACGCTGGCTGGCCCACCAATATACCCCCCTGCTGCGTCGCCGCAACGGCCAGATTGCCCTGATTGCTCAACCCGGTATCGTCACCCCCAAACGGAGCAACCCTTTAATTAATTTAGCTCTGCTCGTTATTACCCTCATTTCCGTACTGTTTACCGGCGCTGCCTATGAATGTCAGGGCTGCATCCCGGCTACTTTATCTCAATGGCTGGCTGGCATTCCCATGATGCTGGCAATGATGGGCATTCTGCTGGCGCACGAGTTTGGCCACTATTTTGCCGCCAAATATCACAAAATTGCGGTAACGCTACCCTATTTTATTCCCTTGCCAATTGTATCGCCCGTAGGTACAATGGGCGCTTTTATTCAGTTGCGGCAGCCTTTCAAAACCAAAAAACAGCTTTTTGATATTGGGGTAGCCGGGCCTTTAGGCGGCCTGATTCTGGCCATCCCTTTAATTTTTTGGGGAGTGGCTAACTCAACCATTCAAGAAATCAGCCGCGGCGAGAACTCGGTTTTGGAGGGCAATTCCCTCTTCTACCTGTCGGTAAAATTTTTACTGCACGGCCAGCTTTTACCCAGCTTTGAAAATTATAGCCATCTACCGTCTTGGATAGAATTTCTAAGCCTTCTGGCCGGAGTACTTCCTTCCGGCGGCGGCACAGATATTTTTCTCAATTCGATGGCATTTGCCGCCTGGTTTGGCCTGTTTGTAACCGCTATGAACTTATTGCCGGTGGGTCAATTGGACGGCGGGCACGTGATATATTGTTTACTGGGCGAGCATGCCCGTTGGCTGGGCCTATTTCTGGTCGGAATGATGTTTATCCTGGGAATTTTTTTGGTGGTCCGGCTGGCTGTTATGGGCCATCCTGGTTTTCTTTGTCATCGGCCCCGGTCATCCCCCACCCCTCAACGATTTGGTGCCCCTGGGCTTGCCGCGCACCCTGCTGGCTTATATGATGATTCTTATTTTTATCATCCTGTTTATGCCTAACCCGCTCCAGCCGTTGTGAAACAAAGTCCCGATAGAAGACAGTTCCAAAATATGTAATGCGTGAGGCGTGATGAATTTGCCCTTACGCCTCACGTATCAGTCAGAAATATTTTTCACCGCCAGAATCTTCGTCGGCGTCACCCGCACCAGCCATTCACCGGGGACGCCGTTACGCTGGCCAAAAGCTTCGGCCTGATCCGCGCCCATATAACGCCCGGCAATCCGGGTAGCCCAGTCGCGTAGATCGGGGGCTTCCTCGGCAATTTCCGCTGTCCCATCAATCTGAACAAATGAAAACGGCGGCGCGTCGTCGTCAATGCACAGGCACACTCGCGAGTCGCGGCGCAAATTGGCTGCTTTGACCGATTCATGCCAGGTGGTAAAAATCAAATCGTCGCCATCCAGATCAAACCAAATCGGCGCGACGTGAGGCCGGCCATCAGCCCGCACGGTTGCCAATTTGGCGGTGCGGGCGCGGTCGAGCAAAAAGCTGCGATACTCGGCGGGAGTCATTTTTTGCATCGCTTATCTCCTTTGCAAAAATTGTAACACAAATACAGCCGCAGTGACAACTTCAAACAAAAAGGGCCGACCTGAGTGGTCAGCCCTTTTTGGGGGGAGCGTGAATAAATTTATGAAGTGAATAAAATAGCGCCCCCGGCTAAAGTAATGATAAACGCTAAGATGTATAAAAAGAAACTTTGCCGGGTCTCAACCCGGCTGCTGGTTTGACTGATCTTGGCCTCCTGTTTTTTCTCTTTTATTTCGTGCTCGATTTTTTTAGCTTTTCCAGCCGTTCATGGGCCAGATGCAGCTTCATCGAGGCGCTGAAAAAGGCCCAGGCGGCCAAAATCCCCAGCATCCCTCCCAAAACGAAGCTAAAGGTGTTCATATTACCCTCGTTGATGACGCTGTTCCGAACCGAACTGCCTTAACCTCTGCCTGGTTTTGTGGGGCAGAAAAAGTTCAGGTAGTCGATTCGGGGCAGTAAAATAATTAAATTTTTAAAAATGGGCTTGGGTTTAACAAGATTAATCATCGGTATTCAGCGGCAAAAAATAATAAAAAAAGCGTAAAGGTAAGGTAAAATCTGTGGTCGCTCTACCGGGGAAGGTGTATACTGCTACTGGCAGGCTTGCGGGAAAGCAGTAGATAGGCGGCAACTATTTAAAGTTGCGACTTTTTCAGAATTGAGCCAGGCATGGGTCAAAATGCCGTGCCGCTAGACTGTTTTGATCTGGAGTTCGTCAATTCTTGCCAGATTTTTCAAGCAAGCCTGTTCGATTTGGTGCTGGCCGATCAGCCGGCTCAATTCCAGGGCCTGGCGGCAACACCCGGCGGCGTCGGCAAAATTACCCGTTTCTAAGAGCAAGCTGCCCAGTCCAGACAGGCTGGCGGCTTCGCCGGGGCGGTCGCCGCTGGTCTGGTTGAGCGCGAGGGCCTGGCGATAATACTTTTCGGCCTGGGGGTAGTCTTTGGTGATTCTGTAAATGTCGCCCAAACAATTGAGGCTGCGCGCCTCGGCTTGCGGTGCGCCGGCCCCATTCAGAAAATCCTGGGCATCATGCCCGTGCGCGAGGGCCAACTCAATGTGGCCCTGCTCGGCGGAAATGTAGGCCAGTTGGATCAAGCTTTCGGCTTCCAGTAGGGGGTTGTCAATGCGGCGGGCGGCCAGCAGCGCAGTTTGGGCGGACGCAGCGGCCTGGGGTAAATGTTTCAGTATCCGCTCGTATTGGGCCTGGCGGTTGTGAACCATCACTTTTTTAACCGGGTCATCCAGCGATTGGGTCAACTGTTGCAGCGCAGCCAGATCATCGGCCTGCGCCGGGCGGTTATCTAAAAAGTCATAAATCTGCTCCCGCGCCAGCAGCAGTTCAAATCGCTGGCTTTGGGCCACGTGGCCTGGCCCTAACTGGTCGAGCGCTTCCAAAGCGCGGGTGGTCCAAAAGAGGGCCTGGGGGCTGGCGTTGATGGCGCGGGCCTGGGCGGCGGCCTGAATACTGTAAGATAACCCTTTTTCCAGTTCCTGGGCCAAGAAGAAATGGTGAGCCAGTGCGGCGGCGAAGGGAACGTGGCTTTGTTCCAGGGTTTCGCCTACCTCGCGGTGAATGAGGCGCTGCTTCAGCGGGCTGAGGTTTTGGTACAGAACCGACCGGGTAGTGTGATGACTGAAGCGCATGACGCCTTCCAGGGGCACATCGCGAATCAATTGCCGTTCCAGGGCGGTGTCCAAACCTTCCAGGATATTACCATCTGACAATTCACTGATTTGCCGCAAATGGTCAAAGGTAAAGGTGTGGCCTAGTACGGCGGCCTGATATAGCAGCGCCTGGGTTTCCTTGCTGAGCCGGTTGGTCCGGCGCAGCACGGTATCCCCCAAACGATGGGGCAGCCCGGTTTCGACCACCGGCGAAAAATACCAGCGCCCTTCACGCCAGGTGACGGTTTCATCATCCACCAGGCTCTTGGCAATTTCTTCCACAAACAAGGGATTGCCCTGGCTGCGCCGGTAAACAGCCCCCACCAAATCCAGTGGGGCGTCTGAGTCCAGATATTTTCGAGCAGTTCGGCCACTTCGCTTTCGGCCAGCGGCCCCAGGGTGACTGAGGTATAGGCCGGATAGCTGCTCCACTTTGGTAACGTTTCGGTCAGGGGCGTCTCGCTGGCCTCATCGCTGCGATAAACGCCGACAATCATCACCGGCATATCGCGACAGCCGCGCACCAAATAATCCAGCAGTTGCAAACTATTGGTATCAGCCCATTGCAAATCATCCAAAATTATCAACCAGGGGCGTTTAGCTGCTGCCCGACCCACCAGCTCAGCCAGGCTAAAGGTAGGCGGCCGGCGGTCGGCAGCCTGAGGCCGGTCTGGTAGAATTTGTTGGATTTCAGGGATTGCCTGAGCGGCCTGCTCCAGCACCCAGCTGACCTGTTTTTCACCCATATCGGTGGTGGTGGCAAAATAGGTTTTGAGCGCATCTATAAAAGGCTGGTAGGACAGACTGCTTTCCGGAGGCCGGCAGCAGCCCAGCAGCACTGTAGCCTGGCTGGCCCGGTCGGCCAGTTCCTGAATCAGCCGGGTTTTGCCGCTGCCGGTTTCGCCGCTGACCAACGCCAGTTGGCCCTGGCCTTGCAGGGTCGCTGCCCACAGGTCCAGCAGACATTGCAGCGAATCTTCACGGCCCACCAACCCCGGCCAGCGGCGCGGGCGCAACACCTGGCGGCGCAGGCTGCGGCTAACCGTCTGGGTCAAATTGGTCAGAATCCGGCGGACCTGCCGGGCGCTGACATAACGTTTGTTGGGGTCTTTGTCCAGCAGTTTCAACACCACGTATTCCAGCGAGCGGGATAGGGTTGGGTTGAGTTCGCGCAGGGGGCGGGGGCGGCTGCTGCGATGATGCTCCATCACTTCCTGGTCCGTTCCCTCAAAAAGAGGCTGGCCGGTGAACAGCTCATACAAAATGATACCCAGCGTATACAAATCGGTGCGGGCATCTATGGGATGGCCCAACACCTGTTCCGGGGCCAGGTAGCGGGCTGTGACCAGCGTCAGCGACGTATCTTCGCCGTTGAGCAGGGATTTGCCGCTTTCCAGCCGGCCCAGGCCAAAGTCGCTCAGCTTTATTTCGTCGGCGGTAACAAGGATATTTTTGGGCTTCAAATCGCCGTGAATAACACCGCGAGCATGGGCATATTCCAGGGCGCGGGCAACCTTTTCGGCAATGGTCAGGGCCAGGTCGAGTGGCAGCGGCTGGCCGGGCTGGGCGTTGAGCAGGTCGGTCAGGCTTTGGCCTTCGACAAATTCCTCGACCATGAAGGACAAACCCTGGTCTTCGTCGCAATCGTAAATGTCAACAATGTTGGGATGAATTAAGTTGATCAGTTCGCGGGCCTGCTGCAAAAAGCGCTCGATGGCCGCTTCGCTGAATGAGGCTGACAGGACTTTGACAGCGACGGGGCGGTTCAGCCGGTTATCTACGGCCTTAAAACTGGTCCCCAGCCGGCCATCGCCAATTTTGCTCTCGACAAAATAGCGGTTTTGATGGTCTGGCCGGGCAGGTTGAGAGTTTCGCGGGCTTGCAGGGCGGTGAGCGCGGCATGCACCGAAGGGTAAATGGCAAAAAAGTCCAGATAGCCGGCCAGTTCGATGACCTGCTGCACGTTGATCGAAGGACCGGCCAGAACCATCGGGGTGCTCAACTGCTCCCGTCGAAGTTTGACCAGCGCCCGCAGTCCGGATACTTGCAGCATCTCCACGTCGGTCATATCTACAATCAGGTAGGGCGGCCAGCCCTCGGCCTTCAATTCGGCCAGTTGCCGTCTTAGCTCGGCGGCCACCCGCTCGTTAAAAATGCCGGCCGGTTTGAGGATGGCGGCTTTGCCGCCGGGAACCTGCTGCAACTGGGTGGTTTTGGGCGGGGTCAGGTCAAACGTCAGGCCCTCCTGGGCAATCATCACGTTGACCGGCTCGGCGTGGGGATACTGGCTCTGCTGGAACTTGCGGGTATCCTCTAAAATTTTTCCAGGTCGCGGTCGGTGTAGGTAGGGTCGTAATGAAACAGGACCAGATTCCTGACATTGGCTTCCTGAGCCATTTCGACCCCGGCCAGCGAGGAACTGTGACCCCAGTCCTCTTTTTCATCCGACTCTTTCTGGGTAAATTGCGAGTCATAGATGAGCATATCGGCATCGGCAAAAAAGTTGAGGGCGGGATGGGTGTCGGTACCGGAAGGATAGGCGGCGTCGCTGGCGTAGACAAAAACCTTATCCGCTTTTTCAAAACGGAAGGCATAGGCATCGCCAGGGTGGTGATTACGCAGGGTACGGATCCGCAGGTCGCCAAATTCCAGGCTATCTTCCGGTTTGAGCCGGATAAATTTCAACTCGGCCTGCATGTAATCCAGCGAAACCGGAAAGCTGATAAATTCCTGCTGCCGGCGCAGGGCCGCTTCCATATCGTGGAGGCCATATATAAAAATTTTGTTGCCGCGCACAAAAGCGGGCCGAAAAAAGGGGAAGCCCTGAATATGGTCCCAGTGGGGATGGCTAAAAAAAAGATGGATCGTCCCCCGACCCTGGCCGCACTTGCCCTTCATCAATTCCAGGCCCAAGGCTCGAATGCCGGAACCAGCGTCAATGATGAACAAATCATCGCCCGATTGAACCTCGATGCAAGGGGTATTGCCCCCGGCGGTACCGGCGACAAGGGGCGACAAGGTGTCCAGGTAGGCCCGGACGACCTGCCGCCGTTTCACCTGAGTTTTAGCCAGGGCTAAGTTAACCGACTGGCCTGATGAAATCTCTGAGGGCGCGGGGGACTCTTCCATGATAGCCGCCAGAAGTTCCTCCTTCAGCTCACCCTTTTCTATTTGCGAAATACCGAGAATGGCCGCGATGATCTTCTCCCGGATCTCATCTGGCCGGATGGGTGAGGGGATCGAGCCTCGCGCTCCCCAAATCTTCACTTTCATAAATCTTCCCACAGTAGATTTAATATTGCCACCATTATACCGGCATTTGGTTAGAAATGCTATAGTCTTTTTGGTAAGGTGTGTGTATAATAGAAGTATCTGCCTTTACGAGGCAATAAACAGTCATCAGCGGCCCCGGAATCTATGGAATCAAACCAACTCCTGTCTGACTTTAACCAGGTTTCCCTTAAAACAAGAGATGCGCTTAGAACCATCGCCGTCTCGCGCCAACTGCGCGATTTGTCATCGCTAACGCTGCCGGAAATTGAGGCTGCGGTTAACCTGGTCAGCCAGGTTGTGCCGGCGGGCAATGTACCTGGCATTATTTTAAACGGGCTAACCCGTGTGGCGGGCCGCAAGCCCCCGGCCAAAGTTGTCCAGCGAGACATTAACCTGCTCTTTCAGGGCGTTGACCGGGCGCTGAACACAGCCGTTTATGGCGCTTTTTTTGCCGGGCCGGCGGCGGTGATCTGGGGCTATCAAAATCTGCTCCGGCTGGCCGGCAAAGACCCCGAAGATTCTTTTCCCGAAGGCACCTGGCAGTTTTATGTGGATTACGCCCTGCGCGAAGACACGCCCGCCATGCCACCGAGACGCACGGTTTCGATACCCGGCTAAAAGAACACCGGCTGTCCCTCAGCCGGGTAGACCGGGTGACAGCCTGGGTCATGGCCGCGATCCACTGCCTGCATCAATATCCCGCGCTGCTGGAGAATGAGTGGCGCGAGCGGATTTATACCCAGTTTTTGCAGCAGCTCACCGCCGACCAGCCTGACGCGGCCCACTATGCCCGGCTCTACCGCGAATGGGAAAAGCAGCGTCCGTATGAACCCGGTCCTGATAAGCAAACCAACGAAAGCTATCCTGAGTACAGACGGCGCAAATTCGATCTCTTTTGGGACCAGGCCATCCAAAATTTGCCCACGCCGCTGCACCACGAATTGACCCGCCAAATCCGAGAGGCTGAAACCGAAGCTTTACCGGCCTACCAGCAGCAGATGTCTATTCTGGCTTACCTCGACCCCGGCCCCTACGGCGAAACCCGCCAAAAGGTTTTGCCTGGGCAGCTCTGTGTGGGGTTGATTTATCAGGGCAGTTATCACCTGATCCACGTTTATGCGCCAGGGGAAAAAAACCGGCTGAGGTGGAGATGGTTCGGGGGCAGGTGGCGGCGATTATAGGCCGCTCCTCAAGTTCACAGCCGGCCTCACTCATGCCGCTGGCCCGCCTCAAACGGGCAGCCTGGCCCGAACTGCGCCAAAAGCTGAAGTCCGGCCCTGGTTAAAGAATTGGCCCTATTGCAACGCGCCCCTATTTTGCTCAACGCCGACCCGCGTCCCGCCGGCCTGCCGCTGGCCGAACTGCGCCAGGCCGAGCGCGGCAGCGGCGGCCACGCTTTGACTCTCTTTGACACCGGCGAAACATTTGTCTTCGATCAGTCGCACATCTTTTTTGATGGAGCCTGGGGAGCCGCCCTGGCCGAAATTATGACCGATGAGGCCCTGGGCTGGGCCGTGTATCTCAGCACCCTGCCGCCCATTCAGGCCGGTTCGACTCATCTCAAAAGGCTGAATTTTCAATTCAAACCGGAGGACCTGGCTGTACTGGCGCAAACGCCCACAGTTGCCCCGGAGGTGAGCGTCGAAACAAAGGCGGTCAATCTTAAAGCTATCCAGCAGTTGCGTCGGGCCTTTAAACAGCGCAATGCTTCAATCGAGTTGACTGTTAGTGATCTGCTCATTCTCTACCGGGCGGTTCACGCTGTAAAATACCAGCCGGCCCAAAAACTGCTGGCGCAGTTGCAAAAGCTGACTAAAGACAGCGCCACCCGTGCGGCGGCAGAAGCGGCCCTTGAAGCTTTGCAGCCGGCCAAGCCGATGAGTCCGGCCATTGTCATTCCGGTTGACGCCAGCCGGCGCAATCCCCGCGACCGGCTGCACCCGATGACCTTTGAGGTTCCCTTAAACGACCTGGACTTAAGCAATTTGCACGATCGTACCCTAACGGCCTGGCGGACTTATCAGCAGGGTCAAGCCGATTTTGCCAAATTTAACCAACTGCGGGGCAAATACTTGCGTTTCCTGGTCGAATTCGGTAGGATGCTCTGTGAGGCCAAGAAGATTGCCTTAACCGGCGAAAGCGCCAGCGTAGGTTCGATTAAACTGCTGGCCCATTTGCCCATACCCTTGCAGCGTATGCTGGATCAGGTACCCAGCCGTTTTGATGTTTTAAACGATCTCATCCGGGGCCGGGAGGTTTTTTCCAATGTCGGGGCGGTAGTCCCCGGCAGTACCCTGACCCGTTTTATTACGGCCAAGGACGACAACGACAAAAAAACGCTGGCCTGGGGCATCATCACCGCTGCCAACGCTGTGATGCACGTCAGTCTGCGCGATTTCCGGCCGCACGTGGCAGCCTTGATTGACGCCGGGCACAAAGAATTAGCCGCCAGCCTGGCCCAGCACTATCTTGACACATACACCAACGGGCTTAACCGCTTCATTGCCGACCTGCGCGATATTACGGAAGCCGGGGAGAAATTGTGAATGGCGAATAGCGAATGGCGAATTTTCCAGGCTGAAAGTGGGATGCAAACCTGCGTCAGTCGGGGGTCGCAGACCCCCTCCGAGCAGTAAATTCACAATTCACAATTCACAATTAGTTCTGAGACAAACATGCCTAACGACTCCTTAATTGGCCGGAGGCTGGACGAATACCACCTGGAGGCTCTGCTGGGCCAGGGGGGGATGGCCCGTGTTTATCGCGGGTTAGATGTGCGCCTCAAACGGTGGGTCGCCATCAAGGTGATTGACGCCCCCTTCCGGGCCGACTCCGATTACATTAAACGGTTTGAACTGGAAGCTCAGGCCATTGCCCAGTTGGAACATCCGCACATCGTCCGGCTGTACCGCTACGGCGAAGCCAAAGAACTGCTTTACATGGCCATGCAGTACGTCGAAGGCGCGCCCCTGAACGAAATGCTGGCCTCCTACCGAGCTGAGGGCGACTTCATCGAGCCGGCCGAGGCCAGCCGGATCATCGGCGAAGTCTGCCTGGCCCTCGATTACGCCCACCGCCAGGGGGTCATCCATCGGGATGTCAAGCCGGCCAATATTATCCTGACCAAGCAGGGCAGCGCGATTTTGACCGACTTTGGTCTGGCCCTGCTGACCGACGTCGGCACGCGCGGCGAAATCTTTGGCACGCCTCACTACATGGCCCCGGAGCAGGCCATGTCGTCGGCGGGAGTTGTCCCCCAAAGCGACCTGTATGCCGTAGGCGTCATCCTGTACGAGATGTTTACCGGCCGCGTCCCTTTCGATGCGGCTACACCGCTGGATGTGGCCATGCTGCACATGAGCGAGCCACCGCCGCGCCCGCGCCAGTTTCGGGCCGACCTCAAACCCGCTTTAGAGAAGGTTATGCTGAATGCGTTAGCCAAAGACCCGCGCCAGCGCTACCCCAACGGCGCAGCCCTGGCCGAGGCAGTTGAGCAAGCCCTGAAAGCCCCCCGCCCCAAAGCCGCCCCAGCCGCCCCGCCCCCAGAAATCTATTCCTGAACGAGTGGCGGTGAGCATGGCCAAGCGCCCCCTGCCGCCGCTGCCCGCCGCCGTAGCCGCGCCGCCTGCCAAGAAAAAAGCGCGTCCGGCGTCCAAATCCGCCCCTGTACCCGCGCCCCCTCCCGAACCCGGCCGGCGCTGGTGGCCTTTTCTGGCTGCCGCCGTAGGGTTGATCTTGCTGGTTGGAATTGGCGCACTGTTCTTGACGCCCATAGCGTCATATTTCGGAGGGCCGGTCAACCGGGCAGACGGACAGGCTTCGGCCAGCCAGTCCACCCCAGCGCTTACTCCGTCTCCGACTGCCCTGGTCAATGAACTGGCTCTGCCAACGCCGACTCCTTCGGCTACCCCGCTGCCGGAGCCAAAGGTTTTGGCCGACAGCCGCCGCGATTTCTCCGGCACATCCGGCGGGTGGGATTATCTGTGGTCGCCGCCGGACCAGGACGAGTGGACCCCGCTGAAATACGAAACGCGGCAGTACGGCGACTGCTGGTATGGGCAGGATTATATTCGTATTTGCGCCGACTCGGTTCACCCCGGCAACGGTGCTGATGTGGCCTTGCGCTGGCAAAGCGAGGTCAGTGGGCCGCTGGAGGTGCGCCTCCAGGCGGGTAAGAAAGACCTGGGCGGGGATGGCGTATCCATCGCCGTTTATCGCAACACCACTCAAACCACCGGCTTTCCCGAATTCAAAAAGTCGCTGGTCGGAAATGATGGAGGCGGATTTGCCGAAAAGTTCCAGCTTGACCATATTACCCCCGGCGATTATTTATTGTTTGTCATCCAGAGAAACGGCGACGCCACCAACGACCATACCGCTTTTGAGGCGTTGATCTGTCACTATCGCTGTCCGTAGGGAGATTGGAGATTGGAGATTGGAGATTAAACCCAATCTCTAATCTCTATTTTTAGAGGAAACTGTATGAATCAAGATCCGCTGATTGGGCACACCCTGGCAAACTTCAAAGTTGAACGCGCCATTGGCCGGGGAGGTATGGCCCAGATTTATTACGGCCAGGACATCAAATTAAAGCGTCCGGTGGCGCTCAAGGTGATTGACGCGCGTCACCGGGGCAAACCGGCCTACGCCAAGCGTTTTGTCCGTGAGGCCCAAACCATTGCCAAGTGGCGGCACGAAAACATCATCCAGATTTATTACGCCGACGATAAAGACGGCCTGTATTACTTTGTGATGGAGCATATTGACGGCCAGGATTTGAGCCAGATGATGGCCAAATACAAAGGCCGGGGCCGGAAGATTCCCCAGGCCGAGGTGTTGCGGATTGGCCAGGCTGTGGCCAGTGCGTTGGATTATGCCCACAAGCAGGGTGTCATTCATCGCGATGTCAAACCCTCAAATATTCTGGTGGCCAAAACTGGCCGGGTGGTGCTGACCGATTTTGGCCTGGCTTTGAATGTCGAGCAGGGGTCGCTGGGCGAGGTTTTTGGCAGCGCCAACTACATTGCCCCGGAGCAGGCCCGCAACTCGGCGGAGGCCGTGCCTCAATCCGATTTGTACGCGCTGGGTGTGATTTTGTACGAACTGCTGACCGGGCGCGTCCCGTTTCAGGACCCGTCATCCACGGCGGTCACGGTCCAGCATTTGACCGTGCCGCCGCCGCCGCCGCGTCAGGTTAACCCCGACCTCAACAAAGCCACCGAGACGGTTCTGCTGAAGGCGTTGAACAAAGCGCCCGACAAGCG
>JAAUSP010000607.1 GCA_012032575.1 Anaerolineales bacterium
GTAGGGGGGACAACCCGGGTGGGGGTTTTGGTGAAAGTTGGGGTGCTGGTGGGCGTGGTGGTTTTGGTCGGGGTGGGAGTCCGGGTGTCGGTAGCGGTTTTGGTCGGCGCGGGAGTCGAGGTGGCGCTGGGTGTCCAGGTAGCCGGATAGGTCACGCCGGCGGGGGGGTAAAGGTAGCAGTTGGCACACCGGCCAGCCGGGTGGCGGCAAGGGCAGTGGCACGATCGGGGCTTAATGGATTAAAAAAGACATTGGGATTCAAAAATATAGTCAGTAAGCAGATCAGGGTTAGAACAATCAGCCCTACAATCATGGCCAACAAAATGGTGATTAGGTTGCCTAAATTCGACATACACTCTCTCCTGACAAGGTACAAGTTGCAGGTTACAAGTTACAGGTTGCCGTCATTGATAACCTTCAACCTTTAACTTTAAACTTTTGACCCGCTCACTCCGCTGAAATCAAACGATACATTTCCCGGCCCGCTACCTGACCAATGCCGGCAAAAACACCCAGTTCGGGTTGGGTGATTATTAACTGGTTAGTCGCTTCTAAAAGTTGTTTGCGCCGTTGTTCTTCGGGGTAGTTGGGATAACGGCCCAATTCGCCCGCCAGAATTTCGCGGCGCAGTCTTTCTTCGGTTGCTTTGTCAATTTGCGACAGTTCCGGCAACGCCACAATCAAATCCGCATACAAGGCATACAACGTTTCATAAGTTTTGGTCAAATCGGCCCGAATTTGCTCGGCCTGGGCTTCCCATTCCGGCACCAAACTCAAGCCAAAAGCGCCACGGGCAACTCTATATTTGGTTGACAGCCATTCTATCTGGGCCAGGGTAATATCTATTTTTCGGGACAACTGCGCGGCGGCGCTCAATTCCTGGGCGTAAAACGGCAATTTTTGGGCATCTTCAGCGATCAGCGCCTCTTTTAGCGCATCTTTGGCCGCTTGAGGAGCCTTGCCCCCCCGTTCCACCAGCAGGGCGGCCACTTCTTGCGCTTTGCTCCAGCGTGCCGCTTCGGCCTCTTGCAGCGACATTGGAAGTGCCACCGCCTCGCTGCTTTGCGGCAAAATAAATAACTGTTCGGTGCCGCTGCCGGCCAGACTCTGCGGTTTGGCGCTCAAATTGAGGCTTTGCCGGGCTAATTCTCTGGCCTCGGCCAGCCCATGCTGCTCGTAAAGGAGCGTATAATCCTTTTGTAATCGTTCAAACACTCCGCGCCGGTGCGCTCCTTGCAAAAAGGGGCTTTTGTCGGCCACGACAAAGGCTTGATCCAGATAAAATCTGGCCCATTCAGCCTGATCCAGTTTCATCAATTTTTCAGCCGCTTCTACAAAAACATCCGCCCGGATCGTATCGGCCAAATTGGGGCTAAGGGTCCCAATCAGACCGGCCATCTGATAACAAAAAATGGCTTTTTCATGATTATTACTGGCCTGATAAGCATCGCCCAGCAGCAAAAAATCACCGGCGCTTTCTTTATCGGGCAGTGTGGGGCGGTAAGCCAAAGCCGCCAACGCCGTTTCGGGCCTGCCTTTGCGAATCGCCTCAATAATGACATCCGCATCCGACACACCCCCTAATGAAGCCAGGGCCAAAGCCGGGTCAATCTCTTCGGGGTTTACCGTATTCAACGGGTTTCTCCCTCTGACAATTGTCCCCCCGGCGGATTGGACCAAACCAAACTGGCCGGAAAACAGAAAGGCCCCAATAGCTGCCAGCAAAATAAACATGATGATTGTTAACGTACCAACGACAATGATTAAACCCAGATAAGGGTTCTTTCGCTTAACCTGTTGCATAGCGTTTTACTGAGCTTTCCCCTATGTAAGATAAAATACACTACTTTATCCTACCACAAAGCTCCTCATGACGCGAAGAAACGGCCTTACTCCCACTCCTCGTTTACATCATTTTTAAGGGAGTCCATAAAAACCATTTACCGCTATATATAGCTATCTTTTCCATTAACTCCACAAGATGTAGTATGCTTGTAGACCATGCCCCTATTATTATACCCCTGTCTCAACTAAATGGCAATCTGAGCAGTAAAATTTTATGTAAATAAACTCTTGATTAAGTCATGCGCTTCGTTTCGGGCAAAGCTTTACGTTTTAGCCAGATTATAGTAGAATTGGCCTGCTCCGGGAGTTAATTGATGACTATCTCCATTCGCCTGTAACTACAATTGAAGAGTGCCAGGCCATGGAACAGCTCAACATCGAAATCTGGGGCACGGTTGAGCGGGATGTTAACCCCAGCCATATCCTGCTGATTATTGCCAAAGAAGGCGGTTTGGTTTTACTGACCCTGGATGATGAGCAGCCCATCGGCTTTTCCCTGGGACTGCTGGGCCTGACCGCGCAGAACCGGCTCAAAATCGTCTCGCACATGACCGGGGTGCTGCCCCAATATCAAAGCAGCGGCGTTGGGTATCAGTTAAAGCTGGCCCAGCGGCAAGCCGCCCTGGAGCGCGGTTTTGACCTTATCACCTGGACCTTCGATCCGCTGCAAGGCCGGAACGCCTACCTGAACCTTAATAAATTGGGCGCGGTCTGCAACACGTACCTGCGCCATCTCTACGGCGACATGCCCGACGCGCTCAATCGCGGCATGCCCAGCGACCGCTTTCGGGTGGATTGGTGGATTGGCTCGCCCCACGTCGCCGGACGACTGGCCCGGCAAATCGCTGCCTCGGATGCTGCTTATCCCTTGATTAATCCCACTACCTTATTAAAACGGGGCTTTCTGTCCCCTCCCGCCACCTTCGACCCGCCCGGCTTGCCGCATTGCCTGGTCCAAATCCCGCCCGATTTCCCTTCGCTCCGGGCCGCCTCCCCCGACCTGGCCGTTCACTGGCGGCTTCACACCCGTGAAATCTTTGAAGCCTATTTCGCCGCCGGTTATACTATTGTTGATCTCCGGCGCGGCGAAGACCGCAATTTTTATGTCCTGCAAAAGATTGGCAGCCGGAGTCTTGAGCGCTGTCGCTTAATTGCAGCCAAGGAAAATTTTTATGAAAATCGAACGTATCGAACTGCACCACGTCTCCCAGCCGTTGGTGGCTCCCTTTCGAACCAGCTTTGGAACGCAGATAACGCGGCCATGCATCCTGGTGGCAGTTTACAGCGAGGGACTGGTGGGCTGGGGCGAGTGCGTCGCCTCGGATGACCCCGGCTACTCTTACGAAACCATCAGTACTGCCTGGCATATTCTGAGCGATTTCCTGATTCCGCCCAATCTGGGGCAAAAGGTGAACACGCCCGAAGATGTCACCGCCCGCTATAAAGGCGTGCGCGGCCATCCGATGGCCAAGGCCGGCCTGGAAAACGCCGTTTGGGATTTGCTGGCCCAGGCCAGAGGTATTCCGCTTTCAGAAATGTTGGGCGGCCAGCGCCGACGGGTCGAGGTGGGGGTCAGCATCGGCATCCAGCCCAGCCTGGCCGAGCAGCTTGACAGGGTTGACCAATTCATTGCCCAGGGCTACCGCCGCATCAAAATGAAGATCGAACCCGGCTGGGAGCTGAAACCGCTGATAGCTGTCCGCGAACGTTACCCCGATGTCAAACTGATGGCCGATGCTAACTCTGCCTTCAGCCTGGCCGACGCGCCCCTGTTCCGCGAGATGGACGCCCTCAACCTGCTTATGATCGAACAGCCGCTCGACCACGACGACATCGCCGACCACGCCAAGCTGCAAGCCCAGCTCAAAACGCCCCTTTGCCTCGACGAAAGCATCCAATCTCCCCTCCACGCCCGCTGGGCCATCGAGATCAACGCCTGCCGGATTATCAACATGAAGGTCGGGCGGGTGGGCGGATTGGGCAACGCCCTGAAAATTCACGCCCTGTGCCAGGAGGCCGGTATTCCCCTCTGGTGCGGCGGCATGCTCGAAACCGGCGTGGGCCGGGCCGCCAATCTGCACCTGGCCTCGCTGCCCAACTTCACCCTGCCCGGCGACATCTCTGCCACTGACCGCTACTACCACGAAGACATCGCCGAACCGGATTTCAAGCTGAATACTGAGGACTCAACCCTCACCGTTCCGACAGGGCCGGGGATTGGGGTGCGGGTAATGTCAGAGCGGCTGGCGAAGGTGAGAGTCAGACATCAGGTCTTCAATGGTTGATGAAATGGTAGGGGCGACGCCCTTTCGTCTGGTGGATGCGTTGTTGCTGGAAAAGATTCGTACCTCCCTTCTCACCTGGTACCACCACAACAAACGCGACCTGCCCTGGCGCGGCGAAACCGACCCTTATCGCATCTGGATTTCCGAGGTGATGCTGCAACAGACGCAGGTCGCCACCGTCATTCCCTACTATCAGCGCTTTCTGGAACGTTTCCCCACCCTGGCCGATTTGGGCGCTGCGCCGCTGGAAGCCGTTTTGAAAGCCTGGGAAGGGCTGGGCTATTATGCCCGCGCCCGCAACCTGCACCGGGCCGCCCGCGAACTGGTCGAGCGGCACGGCGGGCGTTTTCCCACCACCTATGCCGGCCTGCGCCCCCTGCCCGGCTTTGGCGAATACACGGCGGGCGCAGGTGGCTTCGATTGCCTTTGGTGAGGCGGTTGCGGCGGTGGATGGCAATGTCAAAACGGGTTTTGGCTCGCCTGTTCGCTCTGCGCGAAGACGTGAGCCGGGGCCAGACGTCGCGG
>JAAUSP010000608.1 GCA_012032575.1 Anaerolineales bacterium
CTTCCAACCTTCCAACCTTCCAACCTTCCACCTCTCCCCCCCCTCCTGCGCCCTCGGCCTGAGCGAACAGGTGAAGATTGACCTTTTCTCCCGCCGCCTCTTTCCCGGCGATATGGTAGTGCTGTGCAGTGGCGGCCTGACCGGCTACGTCAGCGAGAGCGAAATTGCTCAAACCATGACGCAAAATCCACCGGAAGCAGCCAGCCGCCGGCTGGTCGAAATGGCGGCCAAACGGGGCTGCCGTGATACCCTGGCCGTGAGTATGAGCCGCGTGCTGGCCAAACCGGTCACACAGGCCGCGCCGGCCCGCCAAACTTTGCCCCTGGCCCCCGATTGGGATAATCTGAACAAAACCAGAAGCAGCACCCGCCCGCTGCCGGTGGTCTCCCTGCCCCCGCAGACCGGCCTTAATCCGCAGACACCTCCCCGGCGGCGCTGGCCCCTTTATGGGGCGGCGGTGGTGGCGGTGGTGCTCTTTAGCCTGCTGGGCTTTCTGGCCGGCCGTTACTTGCTGGCAGCGGAGAGCGATTCGCCCCAGGTTAATTCACCTGGAGCTAACCCTGCCTTATCCCCTGCGACGGGAGAAGCTTTGACGGGTAACAGTCCGCTTGCTTCTCCCCTGGCGACGCCTTCCGGCCAGACGGCGCTCCAGGCGCAGCCAACCCTGGCGGTCAGCGCTACCCTTGTAGCCGCCGGCAATTCGCCCCTGCCCACCCCCACCCAGGCAGCCAGTGTGCAAACCAGCGATGTCATCACGCCCACGCCATCTCGACCGCAGCCGACCCCATTGCCCACTATCGCCCTGCTTGCCGGCTGTGAGAACAAGGGCCGCTTTGCCGGTGATGCGACGGTCAAAGATGGCACGGAATTCGCGCCCGGCGAGCCGTTTGAAAAGGTCTGGTCGGTGACCAATTATGGCGATTGTCCCTGGGGCGGCGGGTATTCGGTGCGTTTTATCGAGGGCGATCTGATGGGCGCGGCGGAAAGTGTGCCGCTGGTCGAGCGGGTCGAGCCGGAAGCAACCGGGTTAATTACCGTTCCGATGGTTGCGCCTGATCTGCCCGGCACATATCGCGGCAACTGGCAGCTTGTCGGGGTGGATGGCGAGCCGTTTGGCCCTGACCTGTACCTTGAAATTAAAGTTGCGCCGGGTATTTTGCGGGTAGACGAAGCCAACGCGACCCCTTTATATGATTTTGTGGCTAATGCGGCTCAGGCGCAGTGGTCGGCGGGGGGTACAACCTATACTGTGGCTGAAACGCCGATTGACCGCAACCTGATCATCCCCGACCCGCAGGGCCTGGTTGCCCTCGGTCCTGCCGAATTCAGAGGCGAGACTACTGTTCCCGGCAATGTTTTGTTGACCCATCCTCACCTGGAGTTGGGCCTGATCGAAGGCGTCTATCAGGTGGATACCCCCCTCCAGCCTACCGACGTTCTCTTCGGCAGCCTCGGCTTGCCCAAAGCCGCGGCCATTAACGATGACGGCGTAACCTTCGAGGTGTCTTTCAAACCGACCAACGGCACCGATCAACTGCTTTTCTCCAAATCGGTCAAATACGAAGATACGCCGGTTGCCGTCAGTCAGGCTTTAACCTCGCTGCAACCCGGTCAAACCGGGACCTTCACCCTGCGCGTGAAAGGCGGCCCCAGTCTGAGCTACGATTGGGCCACCTGGCTCGAACTGCGGCTGGTCCGACCATAGTCGTTGAAGGTTGAACGTTAGAACGTTTAATGTTCCCCTCATTGCCAAACTCGGTTTGGAAGTGAGGTTTGAAGTTAACGTTTCAACGTTTCAACGTGTAACGTTCAACGTTTCGGCGTAGTACCATCAGTCTCTCCCCGCTCGGCTGCTCTCGTGGTAAAATGAGGGTAAATTTTACCTGGCCTATCCATGAACCCAGAAACCTCCGCTGACCGATTTCAATTTATCATTCTGGCCGTTGTTTATAGCTGAGCATGGCGATTTTTGCCCGGCTGCTCAGCATTGCGCTCTCAGTCAACCGTTTAACCTGGCTGTTGATCCTGATGCCGACGGTTGCCTCGGTTCTGCAATACACCGTGTATGCCCAATTTAATTCTCTGGTTGCATTTGCGCTGGCTTTAACGTATTATGGATTATGCTGGCAAAAGTATCTGCTGGCCGGCCTGGTTGCTTTTGTAACTCCTCTGGTGGTGAGCGGTCCCACCGGATTCCATATCAGTTCCGCCGAAGCCGTCTATCGCTTTACGCTGCCGGTTTGGCTGGGCCTGCTGACGTGGCCGTTAATGCTTGGCTCAACGACGGCTCGCCCCCAAACCAACCATCAATTGCAGGGCGCTTGTGGTGATTAATCCAAAACCAGCGCGTATCAAACCTTAACTCCCTGGCAAAAACTTGCCCTGGGTGGGGGCGTTATCCTCATTCTGGCTGTTTTGGGTATTTTAGCTGCCCCGCGTGTGCCCCGTATGCGCGATTTTGACCAAACTTTCTACCCGGCTATTCGCTATACTTTGGCCGGTCAAAATCCTTACACAAGTGAATACGAAATGACAGACCAGGGTACGCCTCCGGTTTTCTACAGCCCACCCTGGTTTTTAGTAATTCTATTCCCTTTTGGGCTGCTTCCATTTGAAATTGCGCGGGCCCAGTGGATGATTTTTTTAATTATAATCACCTGTCTGGCGATTGGTAGTATGGACTGGTGGGGATTTAAGGGAGCTTGGGCTTTAACTCTCGTTGCCCTGCCCTGGTCGTTGATTGGTATTTTGTATGGTCAACCGACGGCGCTGGTTTTCTTAGGGGCTATTTTAGCAGTTACCCAAGTTGCTACAGCCGAGGCGAGTGTTCGGAGTGCCTCGATTATTTTGTTGAGTATCATTTAGTAGGGATTAAACCACAACTCGGCCTGTTTATTATTCTGCCACTGGGCCTGTGGTTACTATGGCGGCGCGATCAGCGTTTAATTCCAATTGTGGGCGGTGGAATTGTCTTTCTCATTCTCGTTTGGTTGCTTGTGCCAAACTGGCTCTTGACGACAATGGCGAATACTCAAGCTTTGCCCGCACCTGTTTGGCAGTCAACGTTAGAACGCGAGTTGCTCATTTGGCAACTCCCTCAATGGCCTGCGGTTGTAGTCAGAATAGGGGTGATCGTGACGATGCTGAGGTGGGCCTGGCGGGAAAAAGATTTAACCCCAGCCTGGTGGTCGGCGATGCTGGCTGCGGTTTTGATTATTACGCCTTACACCCGCGCTTACGATGGGGTGCTGCTGTTGCCCGTCCTGGGGCAGATGTTGACCCGCCGGTGGTGGACCTTTTTAATTTTCCTGATCATCGTTATCGCTTATACCAGTTTGCCGCTGGGTGAACTGGGCAGTGTGGTCACTTCGCTGGTTGCCTGGCTTTTGTTTGTGCCCTGGTTCGAGCTTGTCCCAATTTTCCCTCGGAGGATAGCCCCTCAGTGACTTACATCCGCCGCCATTTGCCCCTGGTTCTCATCGGCCTGCTGCTCTCACTTATTTTGTTTGGACTGCACGTTTTTGCGGTTTATACCGTGTTTACCTCCAAATATCCCGGCGCTAACGATTTTTATTCCCGTTGGGGGGGGGCGCGGGCCTTTTGGGTCAATGGCCTGAATCCGTATTCCGATGAAGCCACGCTGCAAATTCAACAAGGTATTTATGGTCGCCCGGCCCAAGCCAACGAAGACCCCGGCCCCTTTGCCTATCCTTTTTATGTGGCGATTTTGATTTGGCCGCTGGTGTATCTGCCCTATGCCTGGGCTTCGGCAGTCTGGCTTTCACTGCTGGAGGTGGTTTTGTTTGCGGCGGCCTTTTTGACAATGGCCATGTATCGTTGGCGTCCGCCTTTGTGGCTGGCGGCTTTCACCGCCGTTTGGGTGGTTATTTTTTATCACGGCGCGCGGACGATTCTGCTGGGGCAAGTGGCCGGACTGGTCTATTTTGGCCTGGTGTTATCTCTGTGGGCGTTACATCGGCGGGCAGACGAGCTGGCCGGGATTGCTTTAGCCTTTTGTACCGTTAAGCCGCAAATGATCTACCTGATCATTCCGGCGCTGTTGTGGTGGGGCTGGCGGCACAAACGCCGGCAATTTCTGATTTATTTTGGCGGCACCCTGGCTGTCCTGGTGGGCGTCTCGCTGCTGTTTGTGCCCAGTTGGCCGCTGGATTTTTTCAACCAACTGCTGACTTATAATTCTTACGAGGCGTTAGGTTATACCAATATCGGCTCACCGGTCTGGATTATCAGCCATATTTATTTTCCAATTCTGGGCAGCAGCGGCGAAAGGGTGATGATCGCCATGTTGCTGATTTTGACCGGCTATGCCTGGCTGTATTATCGTCACCAGCCCCAGGCGTTTCATTGGCTGGTCGGCCTGACTCTCCTGACCACCAACCTGATTACCCCCCGGGCGGCCACAACTAACTATATTGTGCTCCTTGTGCCGCTTTTTTTATTTTTTGCCATTCTCAGCCGCCGAGTGCCCTATGGAAATGCCTGGGTGCTGGCTATCCAATGCGCCGGGTTGGTGGGGGTGTGGGTGTTATTTGGGGCAACGGTGAAGGGTAACTTAGAAGGACCGGAGCTTTACCTGCCCCTGCCGCTCCTTATAGGGATTGCACTGCTATGGTGAAAAATTTGGGTCGCC
>JAAUSP010000609.1 GCA_012032575.1 Anaerolineales bacterium
AACGGTGGCGTTGCCGCCAAAACCACCAAATCGCCGTCAATCTGGCTGGAAGCGGGCATGGTCACATTGCCGCCAAAAACCACCACATCACCATCAATTTCTTCTTCGGCCTTCAAAACCAAATTATCACCAAAAACCACCTGATCGCCGTCGGGTTCCTGGGCCAAAGCAGGGGAAACCCAGGCAAAGGCCAGAAGTAAAGGTAAAATTAAAACTATCCCTAGATTCAAAAGTTTGTTTTTCATCGTTGTCTCCACATCGCTAGATAATTCCAGGAGAATAGTACTTCAAGTCGTGTTGCGTGTTGCGTGGTCCGTTTTTTACGCAAGACGCAACACGTTGTACCAGCTTTAATCCCCGGAACGGTTTTACATTAAATCATCAATTCAATCGAAGCTGCGACCGGCCGGTTGATATATTTCAGCACACGCAGCCACAGCCAGGCCAGCCCCAGCGCAGCCAGGGCGCAACCCCAAAAAGCGGCTGGCTCATGGTGAGCAAACTGGCTTTGACAAACAGCCCGGCCAGATTGAGCCAGACCCCCAGCGAGTTGGCCAATTGGATCAGGCCCACCAACCCGCTGTAGAAAATGGCTCCGTCCAGCCAGCCGGCCCCGCTGCTCACGAGAGTAGTCACCACCACCCCGCCGATGATAAATAAAAATATCGTGCCCAGCAGCAGCACCGCAAATCCCCACCACAGATGTCGCCCGTTACGAACCTGGTGATAAGCCAGGCGCGTTTCAAAGCGGGCGGTAAACCCCGGCGCAGGGCCGATCATTATTTTCGACCCGCCGCGCAGCAGCGTTTCGACCCGCTGCAAGGCCTGGTAGGTCTGCTGGCAGGTGGGGCAGCCGGCCAGATGGGCCTGCAGCTCGGTGATTTCGCGGGTGCTCAGTTCATTTTCCAGCCAGAGCGACAGTTTTTCGGTGAAGGTATCGTGGTTCATAGGGTTGTCTCCATCGCATCATAATGAGCGGCCATCATTTGTTTGGCCCGGAACAGACGGCTTTTGACCGCGCTGACCGTCGTGTTGAGGGTCTCGGCGATCTCATCGTAAGACAGCTCGTGCCAGTAGCGCAGAATGGTCGCCGCCCGGTAATCGGGCGGGAGGTCGTTGAGCAGCCGGTGCAGGGTGTGATGGTCTTCATGGGTCAGGGCGGCGGCCTCCGGCTGCGGTTCCGGGTTTGACAGCGTGCGCTGGTCCAGCACCGGCAGTTCATCCCAATCCACCAGTTGATAGCGGCGCTGGCGCAGGCGGTCAATGCAGTAGTGCGAAGCAATCGAGAAGAGCCAGGATGAGAATTTGCGGCTGGGGTTGTAGGTATCCAGCTTGGTATAGGCCCGCAGAAAAGTTTCCTGGGCCGCATCCTCCGCCTCGGTCACATCGCCGCCGAGCATACGGTAGCACAAGTTGTAAACCGGCCGCTGATAAACCTCGACCAGCCGCATAAAGGCCGGGCGGTCGCCGCGCTGAGCCGCCGCGGCCCAGCTTTGTTCCTGGGCCTGCGCTTCAGGCGTAATCGCCCTGGCCCGCGGTTGTTCCGTTGCCACAGGGGTCATTGTTATATTCCAACCAAACATTAACGCGTTAACCATTATGCAGTAAAATTTCCCTTTCGGTGTCTGCATAAGGCTATACGGATTATAAAAGGAAAAGTTGCAGAAATAAAAAACCTGCCAGGTGGGTGGGCCTGGCAGGTTGAGAGGAAAGATAACTTTAAATGATTCCAAGAAACAATATTTGTGTTGCGTCTTGCGTGAGGTAAAGCGGACGGAAGACGCAAGACGCAACACGTCTAAATCTTGGGGCTGCCTCTGAAAAGTTTTTTATGGAGCAGCCGGCGCAGCGCCGGGAATACACAGCACCTGTCCGACTTCAATGATATTGGGGTCGGCCAGGGTGGCGTACTTAGTATCGGCTGCCGCTGCCGTATTGGTCGCACTAAAGATTTGGTCATAAGCGGTCACATCGCCTAAAAATCTTTCGGCCAGCTTGCTCAGCCAATCGTCGGCCTGGACGACGTAATCCTGAGTGCAGGCCGCGTTGCTGGGGGCCGCAGGTTCAACCCCGGTTTGGGGAGCAGCGGCAGGCGCGTCGCTTTGAGTGACCCGCCCTTCCACTTCGGGGGCGACCGGAGAAAAGGTTTTGATATATTCCTGCACCGCCTGATCCAGCGAGGGGCCAAAATCATAGGCGTTGCGAGCCGACACAAAGACTTCGTAGCCGTCGCCGCCGGTCCGCATAAAATCGTTAGAGGCCACCTTGTAGGTAGCGGCGGGATCAATGGGGCTGAACGTGCCATCCGCATTTTTCACTTCAACCGAGGTAATACGGGAACCAACCGGCAGGTTGGGATTCCAACTGTAGCGCAGACCGGCCACCTGCGGAAAGCGGCCAGTGCCTTCATTTTCGGGGTTTTCGGCCCGGCTGACCCCATTTTCGAGGGCCTGGACAACCTCGGCCCCATTCAGTTCAAACGTAGCGATCATGTTGCCAAAGGGCAGCACCGTCAGCACATCGCCAACGGTCACATCGCCGGCTTCGATGCTGGCCCGGATGCCGCCGCCATTGGTAATCGCCAGTTCGACGCCTTCCCCTTGGGTTTTCCAGAGCATGGCGTCGGTAATCAAATTGCCCATCGTACACTCGCCAAAGCGGCAGGTTGAGCGGTCTCCATCCAGATTGACCGTGGCCGAGCCAATCACCTCAGCTTGCAGTGCCTCCAGGGGCGCGGCCAGGGCGTCAACCCGGTTCTGCACCGCTTCATCCTGGGCGATGCTGCTGTCTAACAAAATCGGCTCACCGGCAAAAGCAGTCACTACCCCGGCGTCATCAAAGGTGACATCCAGCCGGCCCAGCGACCTGGCCCAGGCCCCATTGGTCACAACCAGCACCTGGTTACCGTCCGGGCCGGCGACAACGGTGGGATAAGGGCCGGCGGCGGCGGCATCGCTGTTGGAAAGCAGGGTGTGGCTGTGACCGCCCACAATCACATCCAGGCCGGCCACGGCTTTAGCCAGTTCCTGGTCGGCCGGGTAGCCGAGGTGGGTCAGCGCAATGATTTTATTGACCCCGGCCTGAGTGAGTTCAGCTACCGCCGCCTCGACGCTGGCGGCGACATCGTTGAATTTTACATTTGGCCCAGGGCTGGAGAGGATATCGGTTTCAATCGTGGTCGCGCCCACCACCCCGATTTTTTCTCCGCCGACTTCCAGAATGGTGTAGGGTTTAATCAGCCCGGCCAATTCGGGTTCGGCGCTGGCATCTATATTGGCGCTGACCACCGGGAATTTGACGCTACGCAAAAAGCTGCCCAGAGTGCCCGGTCCATTATCAAACTCGTGATTGCCAATGGCCATAGCCTGATAACCCAGCAGGGCCATCATTTCCTGGGCTTCGCCGCCCCGGTATTGATTATAAAACAAGGTTCCCTGAAACTGATCCCCGGCATCCAGCAGCACACTATTGGCGGCTTCGGCCCGCACCTGGTCGGCGGCTGTTTTTACCCGCGCTGCGCCGCCAAAACATTCGTTGGCGGCGAGTTCCTCTTCATCGCAGGTGTTGCCGCCGCTGTCAAACTGATCTACCCGGGCATGCACGTCGTTGGTGTGTAAAATGGTCAGCCCAAAGCCTGTGCCCTGGCTGCCGTCCTGCGCCCCCGCCGGCAGCGCCGTTACAAGCAGCGCCAGCAGCGCTATTAAGATGGTAAATTTGTAATGCTTGCTTCTCATAGAATCTCCTTTTTGGGGTCAGATATAACTACTCAGCCATGTCATTTCGAGCGACGTTAGGAGCGAGAAATCTTTGAGACCGCTGTCTGCAAACTACAGATTAGGAGATTTCTCGGCTTTCAGCCTCGAAATGACATGAGGAGTGAGCAGTTACGATCAACAGCCTTCATTGCTAAGCCAGCAACGGAATCAACAGCGGCTCATCCGTGGCGATGAGTTTCTTTTGGCCGGGCAGGGTGCCGCGCAGGCTCCAGGGGCCGGTCCAGGTCACTTCGACTTCGGCCAACTGGCCGTGCCAGTCTTGGCCGCTTTCATCCTCAAAAAAGACCAGCTTGTTGGTGCGGGTGCGGCCTTTCCAGCGATTCCTGTTTTTCTCTTCGACCAGCACCTCGACGGTGCGGCCCAGCAGCCGGGCGTTGATGCCGGCCACAATCTGTTCCTGCTGCTCGTTGACTGCGTCGAGACGGCGCTTCTTTTCCTCGGCGGGCACGTCATCGAGCATGATTTTGGCTGAAACCGTGCCGGGCCGGGGCGAATACATGGCCGAGTGGACCACGTCCAGTTCCAGTTCGGCCAGGGTGTCGAGGGTGCGCTGGAACTGGGCCTCGGTTTCGCCGGGGAAGCCGACGATAATATCGGTGGCGATGGAGACGTCGGGCATCCGCGCCCGGATGCGCTCGATCAGGCGGTAGTAAATGTCCATCGTGTACTCGCGCTTCATGTGGCGCAGGATGTCGTCGTCGCCGGCCTGGTTGGGCACTTCGATGTGCTCGCACACTTTCCGAAGGGTCGCTACCGTGTCGAGCAGTTCATCGGACATGTAGTTGGGATGGCTGGTCAAAAAGCGAATGCGCTGCAAGCCGTCGAGGTCGTTTGAGCATCGACGCAGCAGGTCGGGCAGGCGCGGCGTC
>JAAUSP010000610.1 GCA_012032575.1 Anaerolineales bacterium
ATCCTGCACAACTTGCAAATCCTGAGTACCAGCGGCGTTCCTTCACGTCATCCGGGTTCCGCTTATCCCCGGCGTAACCGACACCGATGAGAATTTGGCCGCAATGGCGGCCACGGTGCGCGGTCTGCCCGGCCTGATCCGGGTTGATCTCTTGCCCTACAACAAAGCTGCCGGGGCTAAATACGAGGCTGCTGGCCTGGTGTTTGCCCCCGGCTTCGATGAAACCCGTCCTCTCAATATCAATACAAGCATTTTTAAAATGGCAGAAGTGGAGGTCCATGTAGCATGAATGAACGGATTCAACACCTCAAACAACGGGTGCGCAACGGCGAGCATTGGCCGCTGCGCCAGTCGTCCCCCATCAATATTCTGGCTGAATGTGAAGCCGAAGGACTGTCATGGCCCCGGCGAATGGCGCGGTTGACTCGCCGCCAATGCGAGGCCGAAATTGTTGTCATCGAGCCGGATGAGCAGATTGTCTTCACCCGAACCCTCCCGGCAGCGATCCCGGCCATTTATAACCCCGCAGATTGGGCCAGGCTGACCGCCGGACGGACTCTGCACGAATTGGGACCCATCAACAACATCTGCGCCGATTGGGGCAATGTGCTCGCGCAAGGGCTGGCCGGGCGCAAGGCCGTTGCGCTGGCAGCGCGTGAGCAGTTTCAAGACGATCCTGCCGCCGTCGAGTTCCTCGATTGTGCCGTCGAAACTATTGATGCCGTCCTGGCTTTGGCCGGACGTTATGCCGCAGAGGCTCGCCGGCTGGGCCGTTCCGACCTGGCCGACATCCTGGAGCATGTACCGGCCCAGCCGCCCCGTACTTTCCATGAGGCTTTACAGGCGCTGCGCTTGCTCCATGCGGTCGTGTGGCTTAGCGGGCATTATCACGTGGGCCTGGGCCGCTTCGACCAGTATATGTGGCCTTACCTCAAAGCCGACCTCGACGACGGTCGCCTGGGTCTGGCGGCGGCTGAGAGGCTGCTGGCCGAGTTCTTCATCTCGCTCAACAAAGACAGCGACCTGTATCCGGGGGTGCAGCAGGGCGACAACGGGCAGACAATTGTCCTGGGCGGCGTAACCCGTGCGGGGCTTAGCGGCGTCAACGAGTTGACCCGCATGGCGTTGCGCGTTTCCCGCGATCTGGCGATGATTGATCCCAAAATCAACCTGCGCATCTCGCCTGACACTGACCTTGACCTGCTTTGCCTGGCCACCGAACTGACCCAAAAAGGCTTAGGTTTCCCCCAATATTCAAATGATGAAGTGGTCATCCCTGGTCTGGTGGCGCATGGGTACAGTCTGGAAGATGCCCGCGATTATGCCGTAGCCGCCTGCTGGGAATTCCTCATCCCGGGCCGGGGGATGGAAATTGTCAACACGGGCGCTGTTTCCTTCCCCGCCGCCGCCGACCGGGGTATCCGCGACGGTTTAACGGCCGGCGACGATTTTGCCGGCATTTTGAAGCGCACGGCGGCTAACGTCCGTGAACAGGCATTCAATCTGGCTGATATCTACAACCGTTTGTTTTTACCTCCCGCTCCCTATTATTCCGTCCTCATGACCGATTGCCTGGAGCGGGGCCGGGACCTGTCACAGGGTGCTGCCTACAATAATTTTGGCATTCACGGGGCCGGTTCGGCCAACGCCGCCGATGCCCTGGCGGCGGTCAAGTATTTCATCTTTGACGAATCCAAGATACATCCGGCTGAGTTGCTGAAGGCGCTTGAAGCCAACTATGAAGGCTACGAAGAGCTGCGCTGCCTGCTGGCGGAAACAGGCCCGCAAGTCGGCAATCACGATGACCGGGTGGACAGCTTGCTGGTCAAACTTTTTGATTTCCTGGCTGACGCCTGCGAGGAGTACGGCCAAACATCGCGGGGTGGTATTCTCCGGCCCGGCTCCGGCTCGGCCATGTACTATGTCTGGCTGGCCCGTGACCACGCCGGGATGCGCGAACCGGCGGTTCAGGCGACGGCGGAGGGGCGCAAAAACGGCGAGATGCTCAGCGCCAACCTGGCGCCCTCACCCGGGGCCAATCTCCGGGGGCCAATCAGCGTGCTTCAATCCTATGCCAAGATTAACTACCGGCGCATCTGCAATGGCGGCCCAATTACCATCGAACTATCGGATACCGTCTTTCGCGATGAAGAGTCGCTCCGTAAAGTGGCGATGCTGGTACGCACCTTCGCCCAGCTTGGCTGCCAGCAGTTGCAGCTTAACAGCGTCAATGTCGAGACGTTGTTGGAAGCCAAAGCGCACCCGGAACGGCACAAAAACCTGATTGTGCGGGTCTGGGGCTGGAGCGGCTATTTCTGCGAGTTAGGCCCCGAATATCAGGATCACGTGATTGCCCGTCATATCTACGGGTGAACCAGAAAATTCAGGACGGTTGACTTCTCTGCTGTCCAGAATTATACTGTCCTCATTCAAACTACGACTTTAGAGGATTGTCTCGATGCTGGTCCGCCAACGCCGCCCCAAAAAAGGTGTCACCCTCACCGATGTAGCCAAACACGCCGGTGTTTCACCTAAAACTGTCTCGAATGTACTCAATGACTGGCCTTATGTCACCGATGAAACCCGGCAAAAGGTGCAGGCCTCGATTGATGCGCTGGGGTATCGCCCCAGCGCTCTGGCCACCAGCCTGCGCACCGGCCGCACCCACACGATTGGAGTGGTTATTCCCGACATCACCAATCCTTTCTTCGGTCAGGTTGTGCGCGGCTGCGAGGATGTCTTGTACGCCGCCGGTTATAGTATTTTCCTGTGCAATACCAACGAAGACCCGGTCAAGGAACAAAACTACCTGGATATCCTCATCCGTCGCGGGGTTGATGGCCTGCTTATGTTTGGCGCTCGGCTCAACGACGCCAAGGTTCTAACCAGCGTGGTTCACGATAGTATTCCTATCGTCGCCGAAGACTCGCCGGCCCAGCACAGCAGTACCACCGTCATTGATATTGACAATGTCGGCGGGGCTGCCCTGGCGACTCGACATTTATTGGCGCAAGGTCATCGGCGGGTGGCTCACCTGGGTGGCCCGGCTCAACGTTTGGCGGCTGAACACCGGGTCACAGGATATCAGCAAGCCCTGGCGGAGGCCGGTCTGGAATACGACCCGGCCCTGCTTGCCCGCTGTCTACCCTCGATTCGGGGGGGATACCATGCCGCCTTGCAGTTGCTCAACCAACCTGACCGACCGACTGCCATGTTTTGCTACAACGACTTGATGGCGGTTGGGGCGATGGTGGCCTGTAAACAGTTGGATTTGAATATTCCCGCTCAGGTAGCGATTGTCGGGTTCGATGATATTGCCCTGGCCTCCCTGGTTATGCCTGCCCTAACAACCATTCGAGTGCGGCAGTATGAAATGGGCCGCTTGGCCAGCGAACTTCTGCTGGAACGGCTGGCCGGTAATGAACCGCTGCAAAAACACGTCCTCTTTCCAGTGGAATTAATTGTGCGCAGCTCATGTGGGGCCAGGCAACTGTCGGATCAGCAGATTGTGGTGATGCTGGAACATCTGCTTGACGCTGACCTGGTTGACCTTTATCCTTGTGAGTCAGCCTAGTACTACAACCGCACTTTACAAAGATACCCCGGTTGGGCAAAATATCAGGTGTATGTCCAAACGGGAGGAAATTGGAAATTGCACCAATCCAGTGTTTTTCGCCACGAACCTGCGGCACGAATTTTCACTAAAAAATTTTTGTACCGCAGGTGTATCTTCTCAATAATTCGGGGTAGGGGCACGGCCTTGCGCCTGTCCCACGAGGCGACCGCAAGGGTTCGCCCCTACATATTGAGAAGATACCCGCAGGTTCGTGCAATTTGTGGCAAAGTTCTTGCTCAATGTACAAGGACTCAACTGCTAAAGAATGAGAATTTAATAACTTGGGCGCTTCGCCTGAGATTGGAGATTAGGAGATTGGAGATTACGCCTAAAAATCTCCAATCTCCAATCTCCCCAATGCACAAGTTATTTACGCCCCATTCCTAAGACCCTAACCGCGCTTCAAACTGACGATATTGCGCCGGATTCCTGGCCTGCACCTGCTGCAATAAATCGGCCAGCCGGTCCTGGCGTTTGCAATAGTCCAAAAGCTGCTGGATTTTCTGGCCTTTGGTCATTCCGCCGCCAAAGGTTTGATGAACCTCCGGGAAGAAGTCGTAGCACAGATAGGTCAAGGATTCATCATCAAAAGCGGCGTTGAGCAGATCACGGATGGCGCTGGTATTCCAGGCGACTCCGGCCGCCGGCGCTTGACCGGGGGTGGGGCGGCCCGGCTCAACTGTGACTCTGTGTCACCTGCGCCCTATCGACCAATGGCCAAGCCGCTGGCTTGTTGGATGTTGATGTTGTAGACCGTGCTGCCCGGCTGAGCCGGAGTTGTCGACGGCGACGCGCCGGCGGCGACCCTGCCGCTCGACCTCGCGCGGCTGTTCGTCATTCCCTCGGAGGTGCCGCTCGACGCCCCGGTGGCGAGCTTCAACGACGGCACCTACGCGATCGGCACCCAGCCCTACCGCTTCGTCTCCTGGCGGGCGAAGGACAGCATGGTCCTGGAGGCGATCCCCGACCACTGGTCCGGCCCGCCTGCCTGGGAGAAGGTCACCTTCACCGAGATCTCGAACGACAG
>JAAUSP010000611.1 GCA_012032575.1 Anaerolineales bacterium
TGATGATTTAGAGTGGATAGCCATTTTCAAAGGGGCGTTGGCCCTGTCTAACCAATTCAGACCAACTTTCAGCAATTCGGCACGCAGACCCCTGCAGATGTAGCCGAGCGGTTTATGGAGATGTTTCTCGAAATCGGTGAAGATATGATGCCAATTGGTACAATATTACCTTTTGCTGGGCAGGTTTTGCCGGATAAGTTTCTATGGGCTGCCGGTGGTTTGGTCAATATTGCTGATTATCCCGATTTATACAACGTGATTGGGAACGCCTTTGGTACATCAGGAGAAGGCTTTTACCTGCCTGATTTAAAAGCCCGTGTGCCTGTAGGTGTCCATTTAGGCTACCCGAGTTTATTCAGTTTTGGTCAGGCAGGCGGCGAAATAGCGCACTCGCTGACCATCAGCGAAATGCCAGCACACTCGCACAATTTTTCTTTTCATAGTTCTACAGGTAGCGGTCCACATTATCCGGTTATAGCCAATAGGCAAAGTCAGGCGAATCGAACCGCTGTGTCCGCTGTAGGTTTGGAAGGGGGGGGCAAGTCCATAACAATCTTCAACCCTACATCACCCTCAATTACATCATCAAGGCCAAAAAGTAACAATGAAAATAGCAATCCCAGATGACTGGGACGGTGATACCTGGTGCCGTTGGTCAGTCTGTTGGCCTGATAGCGAATTGTGGAAAGGCATCCTGCTGGGCTTCATCACCACCCCCCAGCGCGGCGTTTCTGGGATGAGCGAACCGGCAATATCAAAACCAATCAAGATGTTGGCCGCCAAATCTTTGAAAATAATTTTCCGTTGGATGGGGTTATCATGAGTTGTAATGATCAAAGCATAGCTAATGCTCTTCAATCGATAGCGGCGGCTCTGTCGTCTCAAAACAGTAACTCAAATGCTACTGCAATAGCTCAATGTGGGGGCTGTGGGGGGTCATCGGGTGTTAATAATTCTACTATCAGCGTACAAGCATTTGTCACCTTGCCCGATGGTACTCAATGGCCGATTATGGGAACTCAACCTATAGCAGAATTACCGGAGAGCGGTTATCCTGATGGGTATGAAAATCAAGCCGAATATGATACTGACAAGTGCGCGAAAGCCACAAAAATGGCAAACGATTTTATAAACAGCATTGAAAACTTTGCCACCGTTAATTGGATCGGTGGGGTGGTGGGAGCGGCTGCAATTCTGGCATGTCTGGTTGGTTTAATCACGGTTCCCTATGCCGCTATTCCGCTCCTGCTCTTTGCTTTGTGTGGCAACATTGGTATAACTGCTGCTCTTTCCGCTTTCGCTGATGAACTCCAAAATAGGCGACAAGACTTAATTTGTATCCTGTACGAAGGAGATACGGTCTCACTAATCATCACCCAAATGGCCGAATTTTTAGATGTCGTGATAGCCACTATCCACCCTGCTTCGGCCATAGCTGTGGTTTTGAAAAATATAGGTCTTTGGCTTATGAATGGGGATGTTCTCAATTATTTGTTTAATAGTGCGGCAAGGCAAGCTTACCCAAGTGCAGATTGCTCTGCTTGTGAACCTTGCCCGACCTATTGGGATTTTGAAGACGGTTTGCAAGGTTGGTTCATTCAGGAAGATAACGGATCGGGAAGCGATATAGCGTGGGATAATGGCGAATTGTCAATGACCTATAATCCTGGCGTAGCTGCCCCTGGTGCGCGTATTCAATCACCTTCTATCAGCTATATCATTCAACCGGGGGATGTTTTACACTGCAAAACTATATCAACGGTCAGTTATAGTTTTGCAATATTTTTACTCATTGGCGGTAATGAAGTGGAGGTTAGCAATACGGGGGTCTCTCAGCCTGGAACCGTCAGTGACACCTTTGACCTGTCAGCCTGGGAAGGTCAAACAATTCAGGGGGTCCGAGTTTATGCGGGCAAAGCAACTGGTGGCGGGGGATGGTACATGAAGTTTGATAATATTGGTATCCCGTGCTTCTGATTTGTTCTAAAAAAAACAAAACCGCGCAAGGTTGACCCCAGCACGGTTGTATTTTTTATCAACGGGAGCGACGGGACTTGAACCCGCGATCTTCGGCTTGACAGGCCGACGTGTTGACCACTACACTACGCCCCCAAGTTTATAATCCATTGCTAATGACAATGATTACACTGGGAGACCAGGATTCGAACCTGGATATACGGCTCCAAAGGCCGCTGTCCTACCATTAGACGATCTCCCAAAAACTTGACTTGATAAGGATGCCGAGGCCCAGACTTGAACTGGGGACCCTTTGATTTTCAGTCAAATGCTCTACCAACTGAGCTACCTCGGCACGCGATATTGAATTGGTAATTGAAACTGCTCAACAACGAACAGTAGTATAGCATTGTGCGTTTGGCTGGTCAAATTTAGAATTCGTCGTTAGAGAGCATTCCTCGCCGGTTAACTTCTGGTTTGGTTCCCCCTCAAAAATATGTTAGAATATGTTCACCTAATGAATTGGCGTCACCCCATCTCTGCTCTCAGGAAGGAACCTTGATGTTAAAACGGATTCAACAACTTTTTGGCGCTAAAGCAGACGCTAAACCTATTACCATTGTCTCAGGCTTACCTCGTTCAGGGACATCCATGATGATGAAAATTCTGGATGCGGGCGGCTAGCCCCATTGACCGACAACATCAGAACTGCCGATACCGATAACCCCAGGGGTTACTACGAATTCGAGCGGGTCAAACAATTGATCAAGGGGGACACCGCCTGGCTGCCCGATGCGCAGGGAAAAGCAGTTAAAGTAATTGCCATCTTTTTACCGCATTTGCCCACCGAGTTTAATTATCGCATTATCTTCATGCGCCGGGCGATGCCGGAAATTTTGGCCTCGCAGCGCGAAATGTTGGTTCGGCGGGGCGAAGACCCGGACAAAATCGGCGATGAAGAGCTGGCCCGGCTCTACGAGAAGCATTTGATTCAGGTTAATACCTGGCTCAATGCTCAACCTCACGTGCAGCGGATTGATGTGCATTACAATCAGCTCTTGCAAAACCCCAGCACAGAGATTGGACGGATTAATCAGTTTTTAGGAAACAGCCTCAATTTTGATAAAATGGTCGAGGTGGTAGATCCGAGTCTCTATCGTCAGCGTAAGAAAGATTGACGATTAAAACAGGCCGGGTTGTCACACCCGGCCTGTTTTTTTATCGAGTTCAGACTCAACCGATCAACACCGCTGCCGCCACGCCAACAATAATAACTACCGCTGTGTTAAATATCCACACGATTCGACCGCTCCAACTTAACTTTAGATAGGGGACATTTTTCTCTGGATTTGATATACTGGTTGTATCAGGGGAGTTGCTTCCTCTCATCCCATCTGAATGAGGCGCGTTATGAAAAATGACAAATTTCTAATCGGAATTATTGCCGGAATCGTGCTGCTGGTCGTGGTGGCGATTATCCTGGTTCTGTCTCGTGGGCAGAATGAGGCTTATGTTGCGGATGACTCTCCGGCAGGCGTGGTCCGTAACTATTTTCTGGCCCTCCAGAAAAAGGATTATGAGCGAGCTTATGGTTATCTGGCCGATGATCTGACATCTAAACCTGATCTGGATAAGTTTATCAGGGATATGAGCAATCAGGGCCTCGGCTCGGAGGCATCTTTACAGGTGGGTGAAACCCGGCCCGACACTGAGCGCAGCCAGGTGGATGTATCCATCACCACCTACAGCGGCGGCGGAATTTTTGACAGCGGCAGTTACACCAGCCAGGAAACCGTTCACTTGCGCCGCAACGCGCAAGGGGATTGGAAGCTCATTTCGTTTCCATACCCTTACTGGGGTTATGATTGGGACCAGGAAAGCACAAATTAGGGGGCTGTTATGTTAACCGTGCGACGTATCTATCTTTATCTTGTAGCCGCCATCAGTTTAAGTGTGGTCGCCTGGTCGGTCATTGGCCTCATCCGGCTCATTTTGAGCGAAGGCATTGGCGAGGGCCAGATTATTGGATTGGCCACTCTGCTGGCGGCCATCATTGTCGGTTTACCTATTTTCCTGTTTCATTGGCTGATGGCCCAGCGTTTGACCGCCAGAAATGTCGAAGAGCAGGGGTCAATCATTCGGCGCATTTATTTTGTTGGCCTGATGCTGGTCGGGGCTGCGCCCATTCTCAGCAACCTCTACCGGCTGGTGGATGATGGGCTGGTGCTGCTGTTGGGCGGCATGCAGCGCGATTATTATCCCTACAGCTTAAGCGTGGGCGAACACGTGGCGGCTGTTTTGGTCTGGGGTGTCGTGTGGATCTACCTGTGGCGGCAGGTTGAGGCGGATAATCGGCTGCTGCCCACCCTGGAAACCCACCTGACCATTCACCGCCTGTACTTGCTGATCCTCGCCCTGGCCGGTCTGATTATGGTAACATGGGGCGCGGTTGGCCTCATCCAGTCGCTGCTGCAACTGCCGAGCGGTGTCACCTGGCGCACCCCCATCGCCGATGATATGGCCCAACTGCTGACCGGTACCGCTATCTGGGTGGGGCACTGGACCCTGCTCCAGCGAGCCTTTTTGAGCGGGCAGCCTGCCGAAGAGCGTTCGGTTTTGCGCAAAGTTTATCTCTACCTGGCCGTTTTTGTTTACTCGGTCATGGCGGTCTTCAG
>JAAUSP010000612.1 GCA_012032575.1 Anaerolineales bacterium
GGCTATTACCGAGTGTCTGACCCACACCCACCATCAGTATCAAGCCGAATTGGACACTTTACTCACCTTAAATTTTCAAACCTTCGATAACCTTGAAAAAGTTAATTTTGTGCCCGTGTAAAGTATAACAGATGGAGATTAGAGATTGGAGATTGGAGATTAAAATAATCTCCAATCTCCAATCTCCGTTTTACACCCCGTCCGGCGCAAAAGCATAATCAAGGTTAAATACCGCCCCATGCTCGTCGTGGCGATACTCGGCCTGACCGCGCAGGCCGCGCAGATCGCCGGTAGCGGAACCAGGCACCACAAACCAGACGCCGTTCTGGGCCGCACCGCTGCTTATCGCATTATGCTGCACCACAAAGCTCCCCGTTCGACCCGCCAGCCGGCCGACCACCCGTTCCAGCGCCACATACCCCGCCGAGCCGTCGTCGGCCTGGCACAGTAACAGTTCAGCGATGCTTTCGCCTTCAAGATCGCCCCGGAAAATCTTTTTTACCGTAGCGCGGGCCAGTTTGGGACCGGCGGCAGGTTCGTCCAAAGGGGTCTGGTCCCAGCCGCTAATCTCGAAGGTGGACCGGGCCGGGGTGAGGCTTAAGCCATTGATCTCGCTGTCGGCCAGTTCCGCTCCGATTCCGGCTACAACGGCCTCGGCGGAGGATGGTTCAAGGTCATAATCGAGCGTGAAAGGGGTGGTCTGGCCGTGCTGCTGCCGGTCCCAGACATACCCGCCCTGGCCGCTCAACCCGCGCAAATCGCCCGCGCCGGAGCCGGGAGTGACCCGCCAGGCGGCGTGGGCCGTACCCTGGTTAAGCTCAAAAACGCCGCTGTGCTGGAGCACAAAGCTGCCGGGGCAGTCTCTCACCTGGCCTGTCACCTGCTCCAAAGCGACAAAACTGATCGCGCCGTCGGCGCGATAGGCCATCAAAGCTGTCATCTTGCCTTCACCGGCAATATCGCCACTGAAGGCATTGGTCATCGTGCCCCGGCTGAGCTTTGGCCCGCCTTCGCTTTCGTCATAAGGCTGTTCATCCCAGCTTTTGGCCTCAAATTTACCTGTTGCCTGGATTGTCATCACAGTTCCTCCACTATTTTTACTCCTGGCATTGGCGTGCTGCCTCTTGCCAGGTAAGATAATTATAGCATGAGCGCGGGCATCCGTATTGTAAAAAACGCGCCAGAATAGAATTTTTGTGCTACAGTAGATTAACGTCCCGCCGGAAGTGTGGCTGCTAAAACACACTGCGGACAGAGCAGGAGTAAAGCATGGCCAAGCCAAAAGTAGGGAAACCCAGCGGCATCTTGAATCCCAAAGCCAGCCAACAGAAATTCGAGCTGTCGCGGCACGCGCCGAGCCAGGACCTCGCTTTCTTTGTGGCCCATTATTGGATTGTCAGGTGGGACCTGCGCGGCCAGGAGCCATATCTCTCCGAAACCCTGCCCCATCCTTCGATCCACCTGGTTTTTGAAAAAGACAATACCCGCATTGTGGGGATCATGACCGGCAAGTTCTCCCGCCTGCTGGAGGGTCAGGGCCAGGTGTTGGGCATAAAATTCAGACCGGGCGCTTTTTATCCGTTTGTCAAAAGGCCGATGGCTCAGTTCACCAATCGCACCTTCCGGGTCGAGGATATCTTTGGGGCCGACAGCCAGCCCCCCGAAGCGGCCATTCTGACTCTGGATGACGAAGCCCGGATGGTCGAACTGGCCGAACAGTTTATCCGCCGGAGAGTGCCGGAGCGGGACGAGACCGTTGAGCTGATCAACGCAATTATGGATTGGATCAAGGCTAACCCGGCCATCACCCGCGTAGACGAGGTGGTGAGCCGCTTCAGCATGAGCAAGCGCACCCTCCAGCGGCTCTTCAACCAATATGTCGGGGTCAGCCCCAAGTGGGTTATCCAGCGCTACCGCCTCCACGAAGCCGCCGATCACCTGGGCGAGGGGGAAGTGGCGGATTGGGCCCAGTTGGCTCTGAAGCTGGGCTATTTCGACCAGGCCCACTTTATCAAAGATTTCAAAACCATCGTCGGCAAGTCGCCCGCCGAATATGTTAAAGCAGTGGAAACCACCCATTGACCATAGGCCCGGCGGGGTCGCCTCTGTTTTTTCTTTAAGCTCGCCCTGATGTATCATACGGTTATCAGACTCGACGCCCGTTATCGGGAGTTGGTAGCACTCAACCATAAATAAAAATGAGGCGAAGAGACGTGAGGCGAGGAGGCGATGAATCTTTTACCTCCTCGCCTCTTCGTCTCATCGCGCCTCTATTTTAAGGAGAACCAGGCATGGATTTTACGGGAAAAGTTGCTGTTATCACCGGCGCAGCCTCAGGCATGGGCGCGGCGACGGCCCGCGAATTTAGCGCCGCCGGGGGGCAGGTCGTCATCGTAGACCGCAACGGCGAACTGGCCGCCCAGGTGGCCGCCGAGATCAACGCCGGCCCGCCGGTGGTGGGCAATGTGGGCGACTCGGCCTTTTGCCAGGGGGCAATTAATACGGCGGTGGAACGCTATGGCCGCCTGGATGTACTGGTCAATGCCGCCGGCATCATCGTCCGGGCCGACGCGCTCAACACCTCGGATGAGCAGTGGCAGCGGGTGTTGAATGTCAATGTCAGCGGAGTATTTTATATGAGCCGGGCGGCGGTGGCGGTGATGAAACAGCAGGGCCAGGGGGCGATTGTTAACTTCGGCTCGATCTGGGGCGAGGTTGGCTCGACCGGGGTGGTGGCTTACTGCGCCTCCAAAGGCGCGGTCCACCAGATTACGCGGGCGATGGCCCTGGATTACGTCAAAGACGGTATTCGTATCAACGCCGTCTGCCCCGGCGAGGTCAACACGCCCATGCTGCAATCAGAACGGAACGAGCCGGTGACGCCTGAACTGATGGCCCGGCTGGCCGCCAGCGTACCCCTGGGCCGCATGGCCGAGCCGGTCGAGATTGCCCGCGTCGTCCTGTTCCTGGCCTCCGACGCCGCCAGCTATATGACCGGGGCGATGGTGAATGTGGACGCCGGCTTTACCGCCAGATAAGAAGATTGGAGATTGGAGATTGGAGATTCGTGAATCTCCAATCTCCAATCTCTAATCTCCACAACTAAAACCAATGAGGGGACAAATTCCGAAGAGGGCATTATGGAATACCGTAATTTAGGCCGAACCGGGGTAAAAGTAGCCCCGCTGTGTTTGGGCACCGACAACTTTGCCAACCCAACCCCGGTGACTGAATCGATTGAGATCATCAACCGGGCGCTGGATGGCGGGATCAATCTGATTGATACCAGCAACAGCTACGCCAAAGGCGAGGCCGAGCGGATCATCGGCCAGGCCCTGGCCGAAAACAAGCGCCGTCACGAGGTGCTGATTGCCACCAAGGCTCACTATCCCACCGGCCCCGGCCCCAACGACCGGGGCAACTCGCGCCTGCACCTGCTCAAAGCCTGCGAGGACTCGCTGCGCCGGCTGCAAACCGATTATATTGATTTGTACCAGCTTCACCGGCCCGCCTTCGACATCCCGGTGGATGAAACCCTGGGCGCGCTGACCGATCTGGTGCGGCAGGGCAAAGTGCGCTACATCGGCAGTTCGACCGCGCCGGCCTGGAAAGTGATGGAGAGTCTCATGGTCAGCGAGATGAAAGGCTACGCCCGTTTTGTCTCGGAGCAGTCGCCCTACAATCTGCTCGACCGGCGCATCGAAAACGAACTGGTTCCGATGTGCCAGGCGCACGGGCTGGGCGTACTGGCCTGGTCGCCGCTGGCGATGGGTATGCTGGCCGGCCGCTACGCCGACGCCGCCCAGCCCCCTGCCGATTCGCGGGCCAGCCTGCGCGGCGGCATCTATGCCGAGCGGGTCAATGCCAGGGGGGTTGAAGCAGGCAATCAATTTGTGGGTTTAGCCAAAGCGCTGAACATTTCAGCGGCGCAACTGGCCGTGCTGTGGGTCAAGGACCAGCCCGGTATTATCGCCCCGCTGATCGGCCCGCGCACGCTGGAGCAGCTTGAACACTTTTTGCCGGTGCTGGAGCTGCACCTGGACGAGGCTACCCGTGCCGCCTGTGATGCCCTGGTGCCGCCGGGCAGCGCGGTGGCTAACTTTCACAACTCGGCCCCCTGGATGAAGATGCAATTGGTATAACCTATGGCTATCCGCAAAATTTTATTATACCCCGAACAGGAAACCCTGCTACGGCGGCCCTCCCAAAAAGTCGCCAAAGTTGACAAGCGTATTCGTCAGCTCATTGAAGACCTCAAAGAGACGCTGGCCGACCACGGGGGCGGGGCGGGCCTGGCTGCGCCTCAAATTGGGGTGCATCTGCGGGTCACGATCGTCCGGTTTGGGCAGGATGAGCACAACATCCAGCCGCCCCTGGCCCTGATTAACCCCGAAATTACGGCGGCGGGTGAACTGCGCCCCGGTTTTGACGGCTGCCTGAGCATCCCCGGCCTGGCGACGTGGGACACTCTCCGGCCTGAGACGCTCACCTTTACCGCCCTTGATGACAGAGGCCAGCCCCTCGAAATGGAGGTTCAGGGAGCCGATGCCCGGCTGGTCCATCACGAGATAGATCATCTGGATGGTATTCTGTACCTCGACCGGCTTGAGGATGTAAGCCAGTTGT
>JAAUSP010000613.1 GCA_012032575.1 Anaerolineales bacterium
CACCAATTCCAAGCCACATCTCGAAAAAGCGCTCGGCTACATCAGCCGGAAGAAGCGCCCCAAATTGCTGAAAGTTTTCTGTTTTGGTCAGCAGAGCCAAAGCGCCCTTGAAAATGGCTATCCACTCTAAATCATCAGGCACGGGCACAGTAAAAGTGCGCGTGCCTGATGGTAAATTTTCCGGGGTTAGCCATGCGTTCCTTCCCCCAGGATCAGACATATTTAGATGTTTCGGCCAACGTGGACAATCCGCTCAACGTTGACGGCGTTCCCGGTGGCCGGGTTTCGCATCACGGCTTCAAGGGCAGTCACGAGCGCGGCCCCAGCGCCAGAGGAGATATTCATCAACTCACCGCCAGCAACTTTCAAGGAGAGATCGGCCGCGGGGATTTCAAAACTGACCACTCGACCATTGACCGTATCACGGGCCACGACCAACCATTTGGTTTCACGCTGGGCGTAAGGGTCGGTGGGTGCAGGGTCGCCGGTTTGTACCTCGGCCAAAACACGCTGCTCTTTCATCAGGGCACCATTACTCACAGCAGCAATAGCGTCACGCAGGGTGTCAATCTGGGCATCCAAAGCCGTGAACGTTGCCGCTGTGTAGTCTTGAATGTAGACTCCTACGTTACTGGTTTCAAGACTTTCATCAATAAAAGTCAAATTCAATTTACCCATGTTACCTCCATTGGGCCTCTTGCAGCCGCGCGAGGCTGCACCGAGTGTAATTTGTTTGTCAAGTTGGAAGACCCAAGCTGACACTTATATGATAATGAGAAATTGTCTCAATTGCAAATGAGACATAATCTTATTTTGAGGGGTGGGACGCAGGGTGAAACGTGACTGACCAGGGGGAAAATACCCCAAATTAGTTAGAAGGGGAAGAAAGCCAAAGAGCGGTTAAGCAAATTATGATGATTGTTGCAATAGCCAAAGGGATAAAAAGCATTTGTGAACCGTTAATTTTTATCCCGGTCACTTTGCAAAATGCCCAAAACAGGAAGTAAACGATAGCGAAAATAATAATAGTTGACGATAAAGGCATCATTCCCATACCCCCAGTACATAAATTAAGGCGAACAGAACGGCAAAGGTGATAATCTGCCTGAACAGCCACGAAGCAAGGCTTTTATGTTGTTCAAGCTGCTCCACGCGCTGTTCAAGTTCATAAAGTCCTTCGGCCAAGCCAATCACCTGCAATTTGAGACTTTCAAAATCTTGACTCCGGATAGGTTTTTCGGACATTGCTTCTATTGCCCTTTGGACGGCGGCCAACTTCCGTTCAAGTTCTTTGGCCTTCCGGTTGATTAGATCGCGCAGGCTTCCTTCTGGTCCAGGCCATCCCATTTTACCTCAATTCGCGTTCAACCAGAAACGACCAGACTTTGTTGATAATCCGATCGAGTAGCGGCCAGTGAAGCCACGGTAGCCAGCGTTGCCAAAATCGTATAATTTTGATGAAAATACGCAGCATGAAACACTATGGCGGCCCAGTAGCATAAATCTGATCCCAGTAAGCAGCACGAGCCATGCGCTGCTTGAAATTATTCCAGTGAATATTATAACGACCTATGGATTTGGTGAAAGCCATTGCTCCGTCTTCGGCCAATTGGCGAATGTCGGAAAAAGCAACCATCCTTGATCAGCGTACTTTTTGAGGGACTCCAGACTTGATTGCACGGGTTCATACCCGGCTTCGATCAAGACAATAGCCAGCCCTGCCGCAGCGTTGAAAAGTCGCTTGTAAAGTGGCTTGCCGCCGTCGGGGATAAATTTCCATTTGGCGGCCTCTAATCGTTCCCTGATCACACCTTCGGGCACGATGAAAATTATAGCTTCATCCAAATCAAAAATCATATCTTTGCTGTAGAGAAAATGGCGGCCAGAGTTTTGGTATCCGGCTGGTACCTGTTTCTGGTATCGTTTGAGGCCGGAGAACTCTTTGACTAGATACCGTTTCGCTCCGTCCTTCTCCCGCATCACTTCCCAGGAAAAGCCGGCGTTGTAGTGGTAATAGGCGGTTCGCATCGCCTCTATATCCTCATCATCCAGGCCGCCCCAGTCGAGTGGTTCCCCGTTATAGGATATGTCGGGCTTGCTGATAATATCCAACCACGTCTCAAAAAGCCAGTCTTGCACGGGCTTGACGGTCTGGAAGGTCGGTTTACGCCGGCTTACGGATTTGCGCTTGAGGGTAGTCACCTCGCCAAAGTCCGACAGCGAAAAGGATAGGGCCTGATGGAAGTGAGGAGCACCACGCTTTTGATATTCGATGGCAGTGAAATAGCTGTAGCCCCCATATTTGTGTTTGATGGCCTGAATAAGGGCTTTGTGGTGGGCTTTGACTATGCGCCCATCATCGGGGTAGGTTTCGGGATAAGTGGCAACGATCATTGAGTTAAGTTCGGGTTCGGAGTTGGTTAGCACTTCCACAGCGTTTTTGATTGAGGCAGAACTTATCACCGTGCATTGTGCTCTTTTGCCGCCGCCAATAGGCTCAGTCGCGGCCCTGATGATTTCGGCGGTTGATTTTTTTATCCGAACACCTATCACAACCGGGGGTGGTGGCTTAGTCGTTTGCTGTTTTGTGCCATTTGACGAGACACTATTCACGGAGTAGGCTCACTTTCCGGGCTAATTCGGCAATGGCCTGCTGATTAGTTACGTTATGGTAAAGTGTGTAAAAATTGATTATGTCGAGTGGTTTGGAAGTGGGGGAAAGATGCTTATTGCAAAAGGCAGGGCACTTGGGGACAAAGCAACCGCATACATTATGTTTACTATCTACCCAAAAAGTGCGCTGTCCTTTGCCGTTGTGAAACGGGCAGCGACCTATGAAAAAGCCGTGCCCGGATGATTTCAATCCAGAGGTATAACTGGCTACGAAGGAGGCCAGGGGAATTGCTTTTTTTAGGGCTTCAATCGGTGAAGGCATAAGGCTTAGTACAGTTCGGTATTGCCGGGTTGACTTGGACCATCAGGTATGATATGATGGGGGCACAGTTCGGTTTGACCGGGCAAGGCCCTGACCGCTTTTTAGGTGGTCAGGGCCTTGTGTTTTAAATCGGCTAAATGGGCTGGGCTAATTCTTCGAGATAGGCTAATAAGGGTTCTCTCAGGTCAACCGCCCGATGGATTTGAGCGCCGGCCTCGGAGAGATGCACGAGGTAACTGTCACCTAATTCAAGGTCGGTATTGAGTTCGATAATCAGGCGATATAGGCTAAGTTGCAGGCTGTAGACGTGAAGCTTGGATGCGTCAAGGTGGGCAAAAGGTCCGAGTAAGTTTTCCCACTTATTGTGAAGGTCAAAGTTCCCGGTTTTCCAATCCCAGACATGATACTTGCCGGTTTTTGGGCTGAATAGCATGCTGTCCACAATTCCAGCCACGCCCAGGGTTATATCTCCGATCACCCATTCAATGTGCTCTTTGCAATAACTGACCGTCGGGGCAAGGTCGGACCAGAGCCGGTCAAAAGCAACAATCTCAGGGGCTTGGGTGTTAAATGACAGGAAGGGGTCAAAGCTCAATTGACCGTCACTTTCCCCGCGTAAAACCTTTTCGATATGTTCGTGGACCAGGGTCCCCAGGACGCGCCCGCGCTCGGCCTTAGCTTCCCATTCGGCAATAATCTGGGCTACAGGCCGGTTTTCCCGTTTGGCAACCCGCTCGGCCACGCCGTCACGGGTCAAAGGGCTTTTGAAATTGTTTGATGACGGTAGTGACCGGAGTCAGTTCCAGCCCAAAGAATGAGTAACGATGCTTGTACTCATCGAATTCAATTTGGCTAAAATCGGTTTTCATTTTGGTCTCCTTCGGTTTGAATATTGTTGCTGGTTTACGTTTGAACGCCCCATTTTGGGGGAACGGGTCTTGAGAGGCAAGACCATTGCGGGCCAGGCGTTGGGCTGCTTTGGACATATTGCCGCAGAAATAACGGTCGGCGTAGGTGTGTAATCCCATGTGGCCCAGGTATTGATGGTAATTTTTGCGCCGGAAGTCCGCGCCGCAGCGCAGGCAGCGTTTGGGAGGAGTACGGTTTTTGACGGCCAGGCCGCCCAGGGCTTGGGGGTCATTCTATCAGCCCTGCCTTTTCCATAGTCTTAATGACATCTGATAAGTGTTGCAATATTGTCAGTCGAACGACCGGAGTGTTATCACCAACAACGGTATAAAATCTGGGGTAATTGACTTTAAAATTATTAGGGACGGGGACATCTTGAGGCGCATCTTGCTCAGGAAAAATTTCTTTAACTCTAAGCTCAAAATCAATATCACCCTCAATGAGAAAAACATCCCCGTCTTCCAAGTCAGAGAATACTGTCCAGAGTTTCATAATTTGGCCTACGCCACCTTCAGGAGAGTGGTGGGGAAATGGATAGGTTCTCTGGGATTGCGTTCCGAGTATGCTTTCTCGAAGTACGCGCCCCACTTGGGATGACCGCAGTAATCCAGGGCCATTGTTGCTGTAACCGCGCACCGACCAGCCTTTTCGGCATAGCTGTACTCTTGATCTGCTATCACCTCGCATATCCGGTCAAGGGCGTCAAGGGCACGGGTCAATCGTTGCTCAAGTTCTTTTTTGTTGCCATTTTTTGTTGGGTCCTTTCGTTTGGGTTTTAA
>JAAUSP010000614.1 GCA_012032575.1 Anaerolineales bacterium
TTTCACCAAAACCCCCATCCCGGGTTGTCCCCCCTACGTTTACGCCTATTCCACCCTATGCCTTTGTAGCTCAAAGCGGCCCCGAAAGCAGCAATAACTGTGCGAATATCAAGATGCAGTATTCAGTTTTTGGCGCAGACAACGAACCCGTTTCCGGTTTTCAGGTGGAATATGGGGAAATTGGCGTTCGCGGCAGCATCTTCCAAACCGGGCTGACCGAATTTCATGAATTTTACGGTGTTACTCTTATTCCCGGCACAAACAAAAGCGCGTCCATTAAATCACATAACTGGTTTGCTTATCTGGTCCAAAACGGGCAAAAAGTGAGCAAAGCGCTGCTGTTTTCCACCGATCCGCTTTACGCGGACCCACGCGAAAGCTGTAGCAACGATAACAACAACAGCAATGGCAACGACAATAGCAGTGGCAATGATAACAGCAGTGGCAATGATAACAGCAGTGGCAATGGTAACGACAATAATGGCTGTATCCCCGACCCCTGCACCAGCGAAGACGCCACCAACATCAAGCACGTTGTATTTCGACCGCAAGAGCTGGATACCATAGCGGTTACGGCGACTCCTCGCCTGAACCTGTGTATTCCCCCGTATGCCAGTTTCATATTAGAGCGAAGGTGCAATGACTGCCCCACTCAGGCCGATGCCCAACGCCTGTTTCAGGCTGTCGGTGGTCCTCGGGTGGATATTTATGATTTTGACCGGGATAAAGACGGTATCGCCTGTGAAGATTTGTCGCTGGGCCGGACGCTGCAATGTTCCGACTTTGCCAGCCAGTCCCAGGCCCAGGCTGCCTACAATGCCGCCGGTGGGGGCAACAAAAACACCGATGCGTTAGACCCCGACCGCAACGGTATCGCCTGTGAAGAGTTACCTTAATCAACAACACAACTGAGTTACAGGCTTTAGTTGTTTGAGGGTAGGATAATCCTACCCAAAACAGTGAGGTAGAGTAAGATGACGACTCAAAGATTAGACAATCGTTGGACGACGGTTTTGCTGGCGCTCACGATGGGGATGACCCTGCTGTCGGTCCTGTGTTACGCAACAATTTTTATTCAGCCCAACGTTCCGTTTAATCCGCTCAGTCCCAGCCGGGCCAACTGAAGTTGCCCTCAGAATCCACCCCCCCTGGCCACGCAGATTGTTATTGTAGCCACACCCGATCAATCCTACCCGGCCACCTGGACTCCCACTCCCACCAAAACACCAGGGCCAACCAAACCCCACCGCTACCCGCACGCCCACACCCACCAAAACTCCCAGCCCCACCCTTACCCCTACTCCTACCGACACCGCTACCCGCGTGCCGCCCACACTGCCGCCGCCGCCCACCGCTACCCCCACTCCCTTTGGTTATTTTGTTTCCTCGCACTCCAGCGAAAACAACTGCGCCGATGTGGGCCTCAAGGGAACGGTCAACGGGCCAGATGGTTTGCCCAAAGCAGGAATCCAAATTCAGTACGGGGAATTGGGTGTGTCCGGTAGTTTGTTTACCACTCGCACCGACGGCAATGGGCGCTATGGGGCACTGCTTTTGCCGGGCAGCAATAAGGTGGCCGCTACCTCATCGCACAACTGGTTTGCTTATGTGGTTGAAAACGGGCAGCGTGCCAGTGAAGAGTTCAAATTTACCACCGACCCAATCTACGCCAAAAACCCGAAGCATTGCAATGATTTAGATGATGAGGAAGAAGACATCAACGACGAAGACCGCAAGGGCTGCATTCCCAACCCGTGCGACAGCGCCGATGCCATTCAAATCAAAATCATCAACTGGCAATTGAAACTAGGGGGCAATTGAGGTAAAATACTCGCGCTTCAGCTATCCTGAAAAGTGAGAAAGGGTCAATTCATGACCGCAGTGATACCTAAAAAACGATTGTCCTTTGGTTCAGCCGATTTGGATCAGATGGTTGGCGGCGGTTTGCTGTCAGGTTCTGCCTCGCTCATTAGCGGTGCGCCCGGTGTGGGCAAAACTACCCTGGGATTGCAATTTTTGATTGCCGGCATCAAAGCCGGTCAGCCGGGGCTGATGGTTTCATTTGAGGAGTTCCCGGCCTCGTTGATCCGCGATGCCCTGCAACTGGGCTGGGATTTAAAAGCCCTGGAGAAAGACGGTTTGTTGCGGATTCTGTTTACCTCGCCGGAAGTATTTTTAGGCAGCCTGAAATCTCCCGACAGCCCCTTAGCCCCCATGCTGCACACCCTGGCCCCCGAACGGGTGGTGATTGACAGCGCGGCCCACTTTCAACGGATGACCACTGACCCGCAGGAGCTGCGCGACGTTTACAACACCCTGGTCAATGCCCTTAAACGGGAGGGCATGACCTCGCTGCTGCTGGATGAAGCCGTTAATGTGCTGGAAGTCCAGCGCGGGCGTATGGCAACGCTGCCCTTCCTGGTAGATACGGTCATGCTGCTGCGGTATGTTGAAGTTGACAGCAGCATGCAGCGAGCTATCGCCGTGATGAAAATGCGCGGCAGCGCCCATCAAAAAGAGATTCGCCGCTTTGAAATTCAAAAGGCGGTCTCAAAATTAAAGAGCCGTTCACCGGCCGCGAAGGTATCCTCTCCGGCGCAACCCACCGGATTGCCTGATTTCCGCCAGACGGATCCAAACCCACCCAACTAAAAGACGCGACTCAGGATTACGCAGTAAATAGATGCGTCGTTTTAGCATAATTAACTCAAGTGAATGTGAATATTGATGGGGTGCTGCGAAGTGTCCACGCCGTCTTACCGGCGATGATGGCCCAAAAATCCGGGGATATTCTGGTGACCAGTTCAATTTCCGGGTTTATTGATATCGAGTGGGAACCGGTCTACAGCGCTTCAAAACATGCCATTCAGGGTTTTGTGCATACTTTGGCCCCATGGCATCCGCGTGGGAGCTATTGCGCCGGGCATGGTGGCCAATGAATTGTGGGGCTTTACCAATCCCGCCGAAATTGACCAGAAGGTTAAAGCGCGGGTCAGTCTGCGCTCCGAGGATGTGGCCGAAGCCGTGGTATTTATGCTTTCCCAGCCGCCTCACGTGACCATTCGTGATCTGGTTATGCTGCCCCAAAGTCAAGACCTGTAAAGACTCGCCCCCCCAAATAACCTGGCATTTGCGGAGATTAGAGATTGGAGATTCAGACCAATAATCGCCAATTTCTAATTTCCCACACAAACTATTTACTTCTCATTCCAAAGTTTGATTCATCCGTAACCGGCGCGGCCAGACCAGCCCTAGCAGACATATCAGCAGCGCCGCGCCGGTAATCCCCAACCCCAGCCAAAAACTTCCGGGACTGAAGACCAATTCCAGCGTGTGTTGCCCCGCCGGAACGACTACCCCTTGTTGGATGACATTGACCCGCAGCAGTTCCGCCGGTTGATTGTCAATTTTGGCCTGCCAGCCCGGATAAAAAATCTGGCTAAAAAGCAGCAATTGCCGGTCCGAGGCATTGATTTCGGCTTGCAGGGCGTTAGCGTCAAAGGTTTGGATGGTCACCGTCGAGGCAGCAGGGTCGGTGGGAGGCAGGTCGAGGGGGGTGGGTACGATGGCGGTTTGGCGCAGGTCAAAATCATCGCTGGCTAAGCGGCTGATGGCCTGATTGTCGTCGGCAATTACCTCGGTACTCCCGACAAACCAGGCGCGAGGGAAAGGGTCGCCCATTTCAAAAACTTTGAGATCACCTTCCTCAGAAACCAGGCTCAAGCCGGCATCGGCAATGTTGCGGCTGTCGAGAATATAGCGGACGCTCAGCAACTGCCATAAGCGCCAGGAGGGCATCCGGCGCATAAAATTCTCCACCGAGGCTAATTGCAGGGGTGTATTGCCGGTCAAATCTTGCAGCTTATAAACCGAGGCGGCGCTGTTGCCGCCGGGCAGAAGTCCGCCACTGGAAAGACGGGTTGGAGGGCTGGAAGGTTGAAAGGTTGGAAGGCTGGAAGGTTGGAAGGTTGGAAGGCTGGAAGGTTGGAAGGTTGGAAGGTTGGTTTGGAGGAATTGAACTATGCTGTTGGGAGTGAAAAGAGGCGGGTCGGTGGGTTTTTCCAGGTTGAAGCGCCAGTTGACGGTGAACAGGTTGAAGGCCAGCCACAGCGCCATCAGGGCCATGCCCCAGGGACGGCGCAGCCAGCGCCGGGAGCGCAGCAGCAGCAATAGCAGCATACCGCCCAGAATAATCAAGCCAAAGAGATGGTGCCACAAAACTCCGTAAAACAGGTTGACCTCATCCCCACGGGCAGTGGCGGCAGCAGAGCCATAAATAAAAAAGGCGGTCAGGGCCAGGGCGGCGGCGGCGACCCAACGAAGACGGCGTTCAAAACGGGTGTACAATTTGGGCAGCGGGCCGGTCAGCAGATACGCTCCGCAGCCGGTCAACACGGCGGCGCTGAAACTATAGATCAGAAAAGCGCGTTCCTGCTGGCGAACCGCATCAAATCCCGGCATAAAAAGGTAAAACAAAGGATACAAAAACGTGTTGCCCCCAAAAGCCAGCAATAAGCTGACCAACTACCGGCGGCGGTCCAGAAGTAGGTAGGGGAGCGGAGGCCAGGGGTTTGGGGTCGGGTGAGGGCCAGGGCAATTAAAATGAGG
>JAAUSP010000615.1 GCA_012032575.1 Anaerolineales bacterium
GGGAGGGGGTATTTTCATCATCGGTGGCGTGCTCAGGCTCGTGAACACTCCTTCGTAACTAAAGACGCGATGAGGCGATGCGAAGCGGGTCAGCGCGTCCTGGCGTCTTCGCCTCATCGGTCGCGCCTAACAAAACGACCGCCTTCAACATGAAGACGGTCGGTGTGGCGGGGAGGGTGGGATTCGAACCCACGGTCGAGTGTTACCCCGACAACCACTTAGCAGGCGGCCCCATTCGTCCACTCTGGCACCTCCCCTGATTTATAAATTGACTATTACCAATTGACCGTTAATCATTGACCATTTCTAATAGTCAACGGTTAACAGTCAATGATTAATTGTTAATTTTGAGAGCGGAGGGAGAGGGATTCGAACCCCCGGAGACCTTGCAGCCTCAATGGTTTTCAAGACCACCGCAATCGACCGCTCTGCCATCCCTCCAAACACGGTAACAGGCTCTATTTTAGCAGAGGAATACCCGAAAGTCAATTGAGAATTGCCGCTACGTATGGTAGAATGATAGTGAGCATGTTAAACACGGAGGAATTGATGACCGACCCTGACTCTGTCCCTCACCATTTACCAAGACTGCAAAAACAGGTTTCCGACCCCACTCGCCAACCCCTGGAGATCTACCATCTTTCCCACGACCTGCGTGGTCCGCTAAACTCGATTCTGGGTTTTGCCGAACTGTTGCAGGAAGAAATCGAAGGCCCCCTCAATGAAATCCAGAAAGCCGATATTGCCGCCATTTACCAGAGCGCCCAAAATTTGCTCCACCTCATCCATACGATGGTGGACCTGAGCAAGTTGGATGCCAATCTTATAACGGTTGATGTCAGAACGGTTGATTTGAACGATGCCGTAGAATCGGTTTTGCCGGTACTGTCCAAAGCCAAGCCTGAGCCAACTCAATTGAACCTCGCCCTGCCGCCGGATTTGCCGCCGCTCCGGGCAGACCGGGTGCGGCTGGAGCAAATATTGAGAAATTTGCTCAGGCGAGCTTTTAAATTGACCCCAAAAGGTTCCATTACTTTGTCAGCCGAGCGGAGCGGCCCGGAAATGATCCTGTGCCTGGAAATCGGCCATGTGGAACTGCTTCAGGCAGAGATCGCCGAACTGTTTGAGCTGGGCATCAAAACTGACTCTTCCGGGCGGAATGAGATCGGTTGGGGGGGATTGGACCTGCCGCTGGTCCGTTACCTGGCCGAGCAGCAGCAAGGCCGGGTCTGGGCCGAGAGGTACCAGGACAGCGGCCTGGCAGTTTATGTTGCGTTGCCGGTCGCCGACTAGCCCGACTTGTCCCGCTTCTATTTTTTGCAAACTGGCTCCAATACTCCGCGTTGGAACCAAAGACAGGACGCTCAACGTCCAAAGCCTGGAACATCATGACGCATCACGTTTTACGTTTTACAAATTCTATTTTTATGTAGAGTATAGTACAATATAGCTGAGGAATAACCTGGCTATAACATGGTCCCCCAAAGCAAATACTTTCCCCTATTTGAATATCTGCGGCAGCAGCCCGACACCGTCCTGCTGGAACTAAGCTTCGCCGAGATCGAAGCGCTGGTCGGCCAGCCCTTGCCTTCCACGGCCACATTGACCCGGGCCTGGTGGGCCAACAGCCGCACCGCCCAGGGACGGGCCTGGCAGGAAGCCGGCTGGCTGGTTGACAACGTGGATTTTGAGCAAAAAGTGGTTGTTTTTCGTCCCGCCCGCATCACCTATCGCGTTACCCCCATTCGCAAATTTAAAGGTTGGACCGGCGATCAGGTCAAAACCCTGCGCGAATTCACCGGCTGGTCGCAGCAGGAACTGGCCGACCGGCTGGCCGTGCGCCAGCAGACCATTAGCGATTGGGAAGTGGGCAACCACACCGCCCGGCGTTCGATGAGCAAGCTCCTGCAAATGATCGCTGAAGAGGTCGGCTTCCCCTACCAAACCGATTCCCCCGACCCGGAAGATCTAACCCAAGAATAAAGCAGACCTCACAGGTATTCGCGCAGCGTACCTATGAGGTCGTTTTTTTCTATTTAAGGCTTGACAATTACACGATAACGTGTTAAAATTACTTGAAATTTGGGCGAGTTCATTTCTCGCTTTTATTTAATCTAAGTATACACGTATTCGTGTTATCTGGCAAAAGGAGTATTTTCATGAAACGCTACGAATTGGCCGAGCTAATCAAACGGTGGGAGCGCGGCGACATAACCCCGGAACAGGCCATCGGCCAGGCTTTGTTGTGGTTAGTTACCCTGGCGGAACGGGTGACCAAACTCGAAGCCGGTCAGCGCAAAGATCAGCCGCCCCGGCCCAATTAGCTGGCATCATTCGCCAGCGTTATTCACCCAGTAGCCCGGAAAAAGCCTGCTCTAAAATGGCCTGGCGCAGCGCCCTGGCCCGCTTGAGGGCGGTTTCAAGCGCCGTTTCAAGCCGTTGGACCCCGGCGAGTCGCTGCTCGGCTACAGCCACAATCCGGCCCTGTTCAGCCAGGGGCGGCACCGGCACGGCCTCCCGGATAATCGCTGCTATTCTGACATTCCCCTGGCCGACATTGCCGGTTTCGTAAGCAAAAAAACGGTTGAGAAAGTGGTCGCCTTGCAGGGCCAGCAAAAAAAGCGGGGATCGAGCGGGGCATGAAAGCGCAGCCGGGCTACCCGTTGGTTCAGCAGCAGCCCGGTTTCCTGCCCCACCAGGGCCACAAACCCATAATCGCGCTTGCAGCGGGTGCCGGTCAAGCTGATGAGCAAATCGCCGGCTTGCAGCCGGTACTTTTCCTCGATATGTTTCTCAACCTGACTGATGAAGCTGGGACTTTCGGCCAGATTCAAACCGCCGCGTTCCACATTGGCAATCTTCACGATCTGAAGACCGGCAGCGTTGTAATCGCGGCTTTTGAAGGCGTAGCCGCCCAGCGCGTCGGAAATGTCAGCCAGCCTGGCCCAGGCCCAGCCCTGAGGCAGGGGAGGTAAATCAAACAGTGCAGGACCCTCTTCCGCTGCCAGACGGCGCAGCAGGGCAGCGGCAGGTTCGTCTGCCGGGTTTTGAGCCGCCAGCCGGCCCGTGACGGCGGCCTCCAGCACCGCCGTCCGATAGTTGTGTAGCCTTGCCTGCGCCCGCCGGAGGGCGGCTACCCCGGCGTCAATCCGGCGAAAGTGGCGTTCGATCAAGGCGGCAAGACGCTGTTGTTCCGACAGAGGGGGAACCGGCAGGGGGAGTTGAGCCAGGACATCATAGCGGAGATTGTTGATATTGACTCCTGTGGCCGTGGCCTGGACCAGCCGGCGGTAGCGGTCCGAACGGAAAAAGTAGCCGCCCCACTTTGGCTCAATATCCGGTTTAAACCTGACTGCGGCGCAGAAAGCGCCGCAGGCTCCCCTCCACGCTTCAGCCAGTTGGGCCGCTTTGCCCACCAGCTCCCGGCTGCCGCTGGACATACACACCACCACATCGCCGGGCTGCAAACGCTGCTCCCCTTTCACCCACTTCTCCGGCACAAAGACCAGATTTTGGGTCAGGATCAGACCTTCGGTCTGAATATTCATCGCCCGTAGGATCGGAACGTAGCCGGGCTGGGGCTGATCGCTGGCCTCATTTTTTTGGTAAATCACGCCGCGAATCAGGTGGGCCAGTTCGCCCAGGGGAGTCTGGCTCCAGCCAGGGGGTGGGATTGGGGAATTTTGCCAGCTGTTTGGCTCGATCATTAAGGGCGGATTAATGTTAGCTTAATCTGAAACTTTTATAGTGAGGCCACTATCATACCCAGTTTAATAAGTGTTGGCTAATAGCAGAAAGGGAGGTTTGTGTATGCAAAAGAAGTTTATCCTGGTTTCTTTATTAGCATCTATGGCTTTGATAGCCCTGGTCGCCGTTTCGCTGACAGTGTTTGCCCTGGCGGTGGCTCCGGCAGCGGCGCAAAGCGAGGAAGCGGTTACAATTGAAGCAATCGAGGCCGCGCCGATTCAGGCTGAACCGGTCACTATCAAACAGGTAAGGTATGAGGGCTACTCGGGGCAGGGCTGCTCTCATTCGGCCAAAATGCAGATGACCCAGCAGGATACGCACCAAACTCCTGAAGATCAACTGCTCACCCAGGCAGCAATCCGTTAGCCTGAACCTCTGTAAAATTGTCGCTAAAACCCCCGTTTAATTCAAACGGGGGTTTTTTTATAGAATCATGCTACCTTGCTACCCTGTCCACCCTCACGGGGTGTCTTTGCGGCGTCAGCAGCCAGGCTCGCCGTGATTGCCGCAGCAGCTTGAGCCGGTGCGAAGTTTGCGCCAGTTATTGCGGAAGAAAAGGAAAAGCTTTCGGCCCAGCGGCATTGGCTGGCGCAAATTTTCCAGGGTTTCACCGGGTGTCCCGTGACGATGGTCAGCGCACATGAGGTTTCCTCTCCATACTTTTGAAATTGTCCGAGAATGACTTTTCAGTTTGGGAGATTAGAGATTGGCGATTGTTTAATCTCTAATTACCAATCTCCAATCTCCTGGCGCAGCCGAGTTATTTGTGGACGAGTTACTTGGAATTTCTACCAGCAACAGTGCCCGGCTCGCCCTTAAACGGCCCGACAATATCACTGGTAATCCAGCCGCCGTAAAA
>JAAUSP010000616.1 GCA_012032575.1 Anaerolineales bacterium
TATCTCCTCTCGAAGCGGATCGTGCTGCAGAATTTGCTGACCGTAGATCAGGCTTTTTTCGTAATCGTGGTGATGTTGGTAATAGCGCATGAGGCGGATCAGGCCATTGAGGTACAAGCCGCGTAGTCGTTCCCGTTCGCAGAGCGCCCAATCATCGTAGAAGCCTTCCAGCAAATCACCTATATAGAACTGCAACCCTTGTTCAAGTTGTTGGGTAGCCATAAGGCTCATAGCCTCGACAGGTCGAGCCAGAACTTGACTCACCTGATCTTCAAAGACCGCAATATCTAACCAGTGATTACTTTCCAGGTTAAAACTTATCTCAAGAGCAGACGGAATGATCAAGTAATCGCTGCGGGGGATATCTTCCGATGCCAGGGTGCGTCGTAGCCGCCATAGGGTTGTATTCAGGCAGCTACGGGCCCGTTCTTCCGTGTGATTGGCCCAGAGAAGGCCAGCCAAAACCTCGCGGGAGTGGCTGCGGTGGCGATATACCAGCAGATATGCTAACAGAGCTTGGGTAGTACGAGTCAGTTTGACTTGGAGTGACTCCTGACCATAAACTACCCGGACATTTCCAAATAGAAAAATTTGCAAGGCGCTCATCTTGTCCCCCTTACCAGTAATTGCCTTTACAATCTTTAAAGCAAAAACCTACTGTTGTATACAGCAGGTTTAAGCTAAATAGGGTCTATTTTTGAGCTCGACGATCAACAGAAAAGAAACAGGCCCTTTCAGGCCAAGCTTAAGGGAGACCAAGTCAGAATTCCAAGTCCGCTTAATCTGTTTAGTCACCATGTGTCTCTTGCAGGTTAATTTGGTCAAATCAATTTTTGTACTGAAAGGCCCTATTTTTTTGAGGAAAGTTTCCAGGTGTTGGTGCAGTAGCAGTTGTGGAGAGTGGGAGTGTGGGGCAATGTTAATTTTTAATCTACAAATGTCTATACCAGACATTTTAGATTATATATCACAAAATCGGGTAGCCAACGTGAAATTAGGACTAATTTGCCATTGATTTTTGTGATCTATTATAACACAAAAAACATTCGTAACATTTCAATTTCACGCTGGTTTTATTCGATTTGCAATGATTTAGTTTTAACTAAATGTGACTATTCCGATAATTTGGCCGTTGCGGCCACGACATGCGTCCAATTTGCAGTGGCCAGACTATGTGTCCAGCAAGTCACACCTGATTTTTAAAGGAATTAAGCCGGAATTGGACAACAAGATGTAACTAAAAACCCTATTTCAGCAGATTATTTCTCTTGAATAATATAGACTTTCGGCCAAATTGTGGGGTCATTTTTGACTACCGGCCAAATTATGGCGTCATTTGCCCCAAAAATCTTTACAAGTTACCTTTATTATTGACCCAAAAACGGCCAAATTATGAGGCCACACCCCGGCCAAATTATGGGAATAGTCACACTAAAAATACCAGGGATAGATTTGCCATCTACAGAAGATTGCTCTCATTCCAGCAGGTCAGTTTGTGTCATAGGATGCCGCACCTTTTTTAAGACTTATCTTGTGTTTATTTGCGGACTGAAGCTTTTTGCTGTTCACGTTTGGCCTGCTCCAGAAGTTTGGTAGTGGTGCTCTGAGCATAAACCGTCATCGTTCCGGTTTGACCGATCCGTTTTATCAAAAACCGGGTACCCCATCGATGATGAGTTTGTCATCTGGATACCGCTTGAGCGAGTCCTTGACTTTGTTCCACTGCCGGCGAGCAATATAGACCACATACGTGGTCGGTTCAGCCGGAGGCTGAGGCAATTCTTTAGGCAGTGATGGAACTTTGCCACTTTCCAAGCTGGTGATAACCAGGTCATCTTTTTCAATCACTCGGCCTGGCCGGCCGGATAACGTGTCGTTTTCACAGTTGCTCCCCTTTACGTAGATCTCAGCAGTTCAGTGACTAAAGCCGCACACTCTTCCCAGGTGAGGGGTTGGAGCTTGGTTTTGGGAGCAGCGGCGGCTCGGATGGGGCCAAAGATGGCTTGGCGTTCCTTCGGTGTGGTCTGATGCTTGACCAATTTAAAAAATACACCGCCAGGGTCCTTCGCTGGCTACCATCGTCAGTCAACATACCGCCGCCTTCAACTTCGATCTGTTGGGCCTGCTCCAGTAGATTTTGGGCACGCTCTTCACCCAATACTTTAATTGCTCGCTCTATAGTTTTCAACGGCCCTGGCTCAGCCTCGCTCAGTATCTTGGCGATTTTTTGGGCGATGTCCAAATCTCTCTCTACTCCTAAATTTAAGTTCGGCTCGGTTCTGATTGTAACATAGCCTGCACCCTCAAACAAAGGCGCTTGTGATCCGCTTTTAAGCGAAATATACTCAGAGGAAAACTTTGGGCTGAAGAGATAACCAGGGATGACCATCAAACTGGAGCTTATCGAGCAACATGGGAGGGAAATCGCACCTTAATTTCCCCGGATACTCGTTCGATATTCCCCAATTTCCCCGCTCGACCATAGCTTGACCGATTCTTTGGTAGGACCAAACAATCAGGACCTTCCCCCGAAACCGACCCGACAGCCAGACCTCCGCCCGGCCTCGCCCGATTCCCACCCGACCTTGACCCGACAATTTTCATCCCTCCAGCCCGGCGCTGAGCGGAACCTGGCAACCCCCTCGCCCCGGCCCGGCAGCGCCCAAATCTCCGCTTAAGCCCAGCCCCGACACCCACCCGACATTGGCCTGGCCCATTTCGGCAGCGCAAGCATCCTGCAAAAATCGGTTCAATGTTTGGCCTACTCTTTTTACATTGTGTTACTCATCATCAGCCGGTCGGCGCTGCCGACCCTGCACCGATATTGTCTCTAAAACCCCCCAAGATTAGGGGTTGACCGGCAGGCTGATTGGCCTTACCCTACGGGGGAATAAATTTATAACGCCACTTCATCCTCCCAATAGCCTTTTCAAGGGCATTATATTTCCTCCGCTTTCTGTCGGTCGAGTGTACTTTCCTGGCGCTCCTCTTTAGCAAGGGCGCTCTATCTGCCCACTCTGCCTGGTATCCAGAACGGCCCGTGGCCTCACCCGCATTCATGATGCGGCTCAAGGACTGTTTCGAGCTATGCCCGGCAGAGTTTTCATTTTTCTGGCCCCGTTCATCAAAAATTCGTTACTCCCGGTTACCCCATGGACCTGATGGGCATCAGCCGGACTATTGACCATGCGGTCTACACCCTGCTCAACACCCTGGCTATGATCCTGTGGCGGCTCGACGCGGCCCTCCTGGGCATGTCCATGCTCGGCTACCGCACCCAGGATTGGCTGACCGGCCCGGACGGCGGAGTCTGGCTCCTGCTGACCAAACTGGCCGGGCCGCAGGGGCTGATCAACCTGGCCGTCTGGCAGGCCTTTCTCCTCCTGGCCGTGACCCTCTACGGCTTCTCGCTCATCCTGCGTATTTTCGGCGTGCAGACCGTCAACCTGCCCCGGCTGTTCTTCTTTGCCGTGATGGCCTACACCTTCATCAGCCAGGGCAGTGAACTACTGCGGGCTGCCGAGACCTGGCGCGGCGAAGCCGGCAGTTATGCTTATAACCTTCTGGCCGGCGAAAGAGGGTTGACCCTGGACCTTCCCGGCGTCGCCACCGGCAGCGACGAACCGCTGCTTCCGCCCCGCGACCTGGACGGCCAGCCACCGCTGCGAGGCTGGGAAGCGGTCGCCACCTCCTACTTCCTGGCCGCCTCGGCGGAGGAGCTGCACGCCGGAACGCCACCGGCCGCTTTTTTAACCGCCTACTGCCTGTACGACCCTAATCAATCCTTCAATGAACAAACTGAAGAGAACAGCGCCGGGTGCAGTCCCCGCAAAGCCTGGGACGAGTGGCAGGAAATTCAAATCACTGCGCCCATCACCCAGGTCTGGGGCATCCCCCTGCCGGTGGATGTCTCGATTGATTTGCCGGTCTTCCAGGAACATCCGGCCAACCGGCAGTTGGGCCTGCGCCAGGCCCAGGCTGGCCTGGCCCGGCTGGCTCTGGGGCCGGTGGTGGCCCTGTACCCGCTGGTAGAATCAAGCGTCGGTCTGATGCTGGCCTTATCCGCCAGCTTCATTTACCTGTCACTGCCGGTTACGCTGCTCTTTGGCTTTTTTCTCTACACCGAGTCCATGGCCACCCGGCTGCTGTTGCAGCTCATCAGCATCTTTATCCGCACCCTGATTTTGCAGGGATTGGCGGCGCTGTTTTTGTTATTACTGGTCGGCGTGTCGGCCAGCCAGGCCGGCTTGACTGTTTACCTGGGGCTGGTCGGGGTGGGCCTGCTCGGTGGTTTTTTCCTGATCCGGCTGGCCAACGACACGGGGGCCGAGCCCTGGTTCACCCTGCCGCACCAGGCCGATGACGATTACGTTCGCCGGTTCGCGCAGATGGTGCACGCCGACCTGCGCGCCGACCTGCGGGCATGGATGGAATACTCCAACGAGGTCTGGAACTTCAGCTTCCAGCAGGCGCATTGGGCCGAGGAACAGGCCCGCGCCGCCTATGCCTTCCTGAAAGGCGTAGACGTTGAGCCTGCGCCGTTTGTGATCCACCCGGCTATCGCGGACAGCGGGGCCAGCCCTGACGGCTTTGTGGG
>JAAUSP010000030.1 GCA_012032575.1 Anaerolineales bacterium
TGGACAGATAACGCCCGGCCAGGTAGGTCATGTCGAGGATGTTAATTACGTTATCGCCGTTGACATCGCCGGCCAGCAGGGTGATATTATTTTGGTTAGCGGTCTGACCTGCCGGCGTGTTAAGTTGGGCGGCGAGATAGCCGGGAAAGACGAAACTTAACGGGTCAGCGGAAGGCAAAACAAACAGGCCGGAGGGGTAACTCTGGGTTTGCTGACCGGAAGAAGTGTTCACCATTACCCCGCTGTGATCGGCCCGGCCTTGTAGATTCACCGTACCCTGGACGCAGGTATCATTAATAATAATTTGTAACGATTTAGTTTGAGTTGTATTTTGAGTGCCCGCAGCATCGGTAATGACTGCGGCTACAGTAACAGGCGTAATTCCGGGTCGCCCTTGCAGCCGCCAATCAACATAAATAACATTACTACGCCCTGTGATCGGCGAGCGGGCATCGGCGTTGAAGAAAATTTTGCCCTGGCGAACATCTACCAGGTTGTTCAAAAACGGATCAAAGATTGGATCAGGTTTGACCTGCACCGGCGGGCGAGGGCGGCGAAAAGCGTCAATAACCTGAATAAAGGAGGGGTCGTACATAACTTCTAACTGAACTCCCGTCAGGTTGGTGACATTACTAATCGCAATGGTGCCGGTTATATCAGGATTAGAACGGCGGCAGAGGTCAATGGGTTCGGAGGGCAGATTAATGATGAGTGTTGGAGTGGGAGGGCGAGTAACCTGTACGGTTCGAGAGGCTTGGAGCGGGCAGGTTGCTCCTGTGCCGTTAGTAGCCTCGGCCGTAATGGTATATGAACCGGTCTGGTTGGTATTAGGGTAACTCGCCGTGCATGTGTTACCCGAGCCGGAAAATGGTCCAACCGATTCAGAACCGCTGGGTTTCTGAATAGAAGCAGTGACGCTGGCACAACTGGTATTGGTGATGGTGGCGGTTATTTGAATGGGTTCATTGAGGGTATAGGTTTCTTTGTCGGTCTCGACCGTTTCGACGCCGCAAGAAGGAGTTTCATCATCTACTGTAATTGATAAAGGGTCGTCCGTGCAGGGCAGAAATCTTTGCTCAGACTGACCGTCACGGGCTTCCAAATTGAAAAAAGTATATACCCCCGTAGCGGTTACGGTATAAGTCAGGATATAAGGGTTGTTGTCGCCAACAAAATCAAATGGACCTTCAATTCCTCCGGTTGGGGTGAGAACCTGAGTGCTGACCAGAGCACCGCTTTGACTGGCATCATCTACCGTTACATTCGCGGATAGAGTAACAATATCGTTGAGCTGATACTTCCTCTGGCCGGCTGGAACAGTATCCACTTGAAGTTTGCACTGCTGTGGATTTGACTCAACCCGCACCGTAGCCTCCGCCGAGCAGGGCAAAAAACGCGGGCCGGTGAAGTCGCTGACGGAAAAGGTGAGAAGATAAGTGCCGGCATTTTGCGGGGTGTAAAGGCCATCATACGTACCCGATTGGTCTTCCAGGGGTGGAATAGCCGCGGCCTGAATATCGTTTATTTGAGTCACAGTCGCATCCACATTTGCGCCGATGAGGGGCGCACCCTGAGCATCGGCAAGGTGCAGGGTGATGTTCAGCGGGCTGCCGACCGTGCCGGTAACGGTTGTACCGGGCGTATAAGGTTCGTCATCAAAATAAATCTGCTGCACCTGGCAGGCCTGGAGGGGAGGGATAGGGGTTTGAGTGGAAGTAGCCGTCGAGGTGGGGGTGCGGGTAGCGCAGGTATGGCAGTGAGCCGGATTGGCGCCGTCGCCATCGCCGCCCTGGAAAGCCAGGGTGAGCGCGGCCAGCAGCACCAGCACGCCCATAATGAGCCATTTTGCGGGTTGTATTTGTAACCAGTTTGTTTTCATAGAGCTTCCTCCGTATTAACCAAAACTATTCGGTTCATCGTTGAACTTGTGGAAACTGGGGGGAACTTAAAGCTCCACTGACCTCTTTAAACTCTCCCCATTTCCCCCAAGTTCTCACCCCTGCCCCAAACAGGGCGAGGGGTGAGAAAAAATCGAAACAGCTAAAACAGCTTTAGAAGGGGAAAGTGCCTCCCGGAGGCGTACCATCGGTGGGACCGGCAGCGCCAAAGTTTTTGGCAACCAGGACCAGGTCAATGATGTTAATAACGCCATCGGGGCAGGGCGGCGAGCCGGGCACGGCCGGGAGTGTACAGCCCGGGCTGGGCGGGCCGGTAAAGTCGGCCGCTGCTATTAAGGTGGGAGGATTAACAGCCGGTACCGGGCTGCCCAACAGGCCGGCCATCAGCACCAAATCAAGGATATTAATCACCTCATCGTCATTGAGATCGCCGGCCCAGAGAAAGACAGAAGAGGAGTCGTGGGGGTCGTCAAAAGAAGTGCTGGCGTCGAGGTAGCCAAAGCGACTCACATCCACCGTATAAGGCGGCGGAACCAAGCCGTTGAAGGCACAGAAGCCGTTCGGGTCAACGCTGACCGTGTCGCAGGGATAGATGCCATTGATTCTAACATCGGTAAAGAGGTCGTCGGGCACTGCATTCTCGACCAAGCCGGCATTCTTGCCTCCTTCCCAGACCAATCTGGAAGGTAAAGATACTGGGCGGGGTCACGGTGATGTCGCCGAGCACGTCAGTTAAAACCGGGCCGGGGAAACCGCCGTTGTCGGTCACCAAAGAAGTCGCACCATCCAGACAGATATCGGCCACATCGCCAATGGCCGCATCAGCATCACTGCGCCAGACGATGTCAATCAGGCTGCCGCTGCCGTTGATGGTTACGGTTGGGTCAAAATAGACGATATTCACGCTAAAAGAGGCATCGCCGCCACAGGCCAGCCCACCGCCGCCTGTCTGTACGACGAAGAAGTAATCTACCCCACGGGTCCCCGGCAGCAGATCACCCGGGCGAACATCCTGCGGGGAGACCACCGAAGCGCTGTAGCCAATGGACAGGGTCAGGCCAGAAATTTCCGACGCGCCTTGCACGTCGAGCTTCTGCACCACCGTGCCATCCCCTCTGGAAACACTGGTCGAAGCAGGATTCCACAGGAAAGCGGCAAAATCCACCACCTGGACGCTCACATCTCCTTCGTCCGGTCCCTGGGCCGCTACCGGCATGACCGTCACTACTGCCAGCAAAAGCATCAACAAAATTAACCAAGTTGTTTGGCGTAAACTTTTTCGAGTCATTACTATAAACCTCCGCTCAAGACTAAGATAAATTGATAAATTGAAGTCATTCTTGTTTTGAGAGTCCAACGGTGATAGCCTTGTTTTGTGGTGAACCTCCTTTCCTAATCCCCAGACTGCTGCCAGTAAACCTCCCACCTGACATTTTCGTTGAATTGACGACTGCCAATTACGCCGGAAAATCAGCTCCCAAACCAACCAGTTTCATCATAGCCGATTGAAGCAACGACCTCAACGGTGGCAATGCGGAAAATTTATCAGTGGTTGCCGGGAGATTTTCCTCCGTGTTAGTACGGAGGCATCCAAGAAAGGAACGATGAAATACCTCTTGACGCGGAGGGCAAGTTGGCTTAAGATAGAGACGTGAAACGTGATGCGTGATGCGTGAAATGCTGTCACGCATCACGCATCAGTGGTATTTCACCCGGAATAGTATAGGAGTTATGTCCTTGTCCCCCCTCCGTGTTTTGATTGCCGAAGACCAAACCATTCTGCGCGAAGCGTATCTGCACGCGTTGCAGGCTGCGCCGCATATCAGTGTGATTGAAGCGGTGGGTGACGGCGAGGCCGCAGTGGAGGCAGCCAAACGCTTGCAGCCCGATGTGGCCCTGCTGGACATCCAGATGCCCAAACTCAACGGTATCGAGGCGGCCAAACAGATTCGGGCGGCCTTGCCTCATATCGGGGTGGTGCTGGTGTCGCACCACAGCCAGCGCCAATACGCCGAAGCATTTCTGCGCGATGGCACCGCCGGTAAAGCCTATCTGCTCAAAACCACCCTCAACGAGCCGGCGGAACTGATCCGCGCCATCGAAGTGGTGGCCGAAGGCGGGGCAATTCTGGCCCCCGAAATTCAGGATGAACTGCTGCAAATCGCTACCAACCGGCCCCAGGCCCAACTGAACGAGCTGACCAAGCGCGAGCAGGAAGTGCTGCGACTCGTGGCCGAAGGCTACACCAACAGCGCTATGGCTCACCGCCTCTCCTTGAGCGAGCGCACTGTTGAAAGCCACGTCAATAATATTTTTTCCAAGCTGAGTCTCACCAGCGAAGTCACCCACAATCCCAGGGTGATGGCGGTACTGCTTTTCCTGCAAGCCGGGCAGTGAAGAAGGGAACTGAGGGAACTCGTGGGAACTAAAGGGATTTAATGCTTAAGTTCCCTTAATTCCCTCAGTTCCTTCAATTCCTCAAGTAGTGCGTAAACGCCTGTAGATGGCCCGGATTGGTGCTGGCCTGATCCACCGGCAAACGGGCGTAAACGGTGGTGCCCTGGCCTGACCCGGTTTGGAAGCTGAGGCGGCCGCCCCAGGCCAGCGTGCGCTCTTGCAGCGATAACAGGCCCAAGTGCCCCTGCTGCCCCATCAGCAGTTCGGGGGCGGCCTTTAGCCCCACGCCCGTATCCTGGACCGTTACCGTCACCGCGTCGTCGCGCCAGCGCAGGTGAATAAAGATTTGCTCGGCCTGAGCGTGTTTGATGGCGTTGTCGAGGGCCTGGCGGGTGATATAATAGACATCCCGCTCCAATTTGAGGTCGGCCAGACGAGCGCCGTCGAAGCCCTGAGCGGTGACGTCAATGGTGCGCGGGGCAGTAGCCGGCAGGACGTGCTTGCTCAGCGAATCCATGTAGGCTTGCAAAGCGGCAATCAACCCCAAATCAGTCAGCACCGCCGGGTGCAGTCCCTGGGTAATTTCGCGCAGCCGCGCGTTCAGGTTGCGGGTCTCCTGACTCAATGTTTCCAGGCAGATTTGAAAATTGGCTGGATCAGCGGCGAGCTGGCGCTGGCTTTGGCTCAGGGTCAGGCCCATCGTCGTCAGCCGGCTCAGAATATCGTCGTGCAATTCAACGGCCAGGTTGCGCCGTTCTTCTTCCTGGGCGTCAATGGTGCGGCGATAGGCCAGTTGCAGTTTGTCCAGGGTATCGGCCAGTTCGGCAATGAGACGGGCATTTTTAACGGCCAGAGCCAGGGGACCGGTCAGCCAATCGAAAGCGCGAAATGCCCCCAACGGAGGAGGAGGCTCGTCTGCCCCCCAGCTTAAAGCAATCAGGCCGACCAATTCAGCCTGCAAATTCAAAGCAACCACCCGCTCAACCCCCAGCAGCAGCAGCCCCTGGCGCAAAGCACTTTCCGGCAAGTCTGACACTGTCTGCGCCCCCAGCAATGAGTCCGGCGGCAAATCAACCGGCAACTCAACCAAGTCGGCCGCCAGCGTGCCTTCGTCATGGGCCAGAACCAACAGACGCTCATCGGCCTGATAAAGCCACATACTGACATTCCGCGCCGCCAGGTGCTGGCGCAGCGACCCGGCCACGTAGGGGAGTAAAGTATCCAAATCGGCCGTCTGACGGACAGCCTGGCTGTACATGGCCAGCAGTTGCCGGCCTAAAACACGTTCCGGCTGGAAGCGCTGTTCCAGAAAGGCTTCCAGCGAGGGGAACAAACAGGCCAGGCCCAACAGACTTCCCAGGGCCAAGAAAAGAGCCGAACCGGGAAGTTTGATTGAAAAGAGGGGGAGCGCAAAAAAGATCAGGAGGACTGCCAGCGTCGCAAGCAGGCATGCAACAAGGGCATAAAGCCGCCGGTCTGACCTGCCAGCGAAGGGAACGCTGGCCTGGAAGGGTGAAGTTATTTGATTCTTAAGCCGATTGAGCTGGTTCATCGGCAGATTATAGGAGGATGGAGGGTTGGAAGATTGGAAGATGGTTATATTTCCGACTCTCCAACCTGCCCTCCTCCGATTTTTGTACTGAGAAAATTTATTACAGTGAGTCTTTGAAAGCACTCGGACGGCGGCCTGAGCCTCGGGCAGCGCCTCCGATGGCTTGGGGTTGAGTCTTTTTATTGAGACCACTCATGATTACAAAACCGCCCATAGCCAAAATACCCAGGCCCAATACCACAGCGGCTACAATCCACCAGGGAAAAGCACCGCCAGAGCCGCCCCCGGCTACTCTGCCATCGCCAGGACCGCCAATGGTCAACGGCGAAGCTTCAGCCGAGATTGTCTCCAAATTGACCGAAACCAGGGTAGACTGCTCCACATTGATGGTCGAGGGTGAGTTTTGCAGCACTTTGAAGTTCATGCGGGCGACCGGGCCGCTGCCGCTGACCGCCGGAGCCGGATTGAGCAGGGTCAAGGCATACACGATTGTCCCCTGAGCGGGTCGGCCTGATTAGCGACCACAAAGCCCTGGTTAACCGGCAGCAGCGATCCCGCCTCGATTTGCACGCCGGGCTGGTCGGTCTGGCTGTCCTGAACTTCGAGCACCGCCGGGTCGTACTTGAGGTGCAGTTCCAGGCCGTACAGGTCGGTTACATTTTCGGCCAGCACCTCGACCGTAACCACTCCATCCGCCCCTTCGACCGGCTTGAGACTCAACCGGGTTCCGTTCTGCGCCAAAGCCAGCGGCGCGACCGCCAGCAGCGCCAGCAGCATCGTCAATAGGCAAGCTATTTTGAGGGGGTAAATTTTATTTGAGAGTTGCATGGCTTGTTTCCTCCTGAAAATAAAGACGCGATGACTCGTGAGGCGCTGACTCGTGAGGCGAGGTGATGAGGGGTCTTTTCGCGTCCTCGCGTCTCGTGTCCTCGCCTCTCTTTTATGGCTGACAAACCCAGGGAAGGGCTGCCGCTGACTGGCCGTAATTGACGGCCAGGAGAATCAAATCCAGCACGTTGACCGCGCCATCCTGGTTTAAGTCCACCGCAGCGCTGGTCCCTTTCCCGCCAATAGCCTGGCCCAGTGCAGCCGCATCGGTTATATCAATGATGTCATCGCCGCTAATATCGCCGGCGAGCAAAGTGACGGGAGCCAGCGTGGTGGTGCTGCGGTTATGGTTGAAATTGGTACAGGTGGCGCTCAGAAAGCCGGGGCGGCGGGCAGTGAGGGTGTAGAGGCCAAAATCGAGGCCGGTGAAGGCAAAGTCGCCGTTGGCGGTAGTGGTTGCGGTTGAGTCCACTCCATCAATGAGCAGGGTGATTCCGGTGAGGTTGCCGAGGGCCGGGCCTTCGAGTTGCACGTTGCCGGTCAGCATTCCGCCAAGATGGGCCGGTTCGATGACCTGCACGGTCAGATTGATGATGCCGCCAATTGGCAAAGGCGTGCCGTCTTTCTGCCCCAGAGTCACTGCCGACAAATCAAATGGGGTTGAACCGCTTCCGGCGGCAATGGCCTGGAAGGTCCAGGTCAGCACGGTTAATGAGCCGGTCAGGTCGGGCACGTCGCCCTGGCGGCTGGCGGCGACCACCAGTTGGCCGGGGGTCACTTGAGCTTGAGCAATCAGCGGAAATTGGGGGTCGAGGGTGGGGCTGGCTTCAACCGGGGCGACGATGGCGCTGTCCCAATTGAGCCGGAATTGGTAGCCGAAAACGCCGGGAGGCTGCGGCTGGTCGAGGATCACCCGGATTTGAACCGTATCACCAACAGTGACCTGAGTCGGCCCATTGACCTGGAGGATCGGGCTGCCGGCCTGAAACAGCGACCTGGCCTGAGTCACCGGCACCGCGCCAAGTAGACCCAAAAATACCAAAACACAAAACGCACCATAAAACTTATTCGATTGGCTGAATTGGGAAAGTGGTCGGGCCGCGCTGGTAAAAGCGAGCGGGCCTGGGTAAAACCAACCTGGCAAAGGCAGTGAAGCAATTCGGGCCGGCGGCTGCCAGGCCTGGAGGCCGTCAGCGCCGCGCAAATTTGGGACTATGGAGGCACGCTGTCGCATAAAACGGCTCAATTGAGTCCAAATTTGGCTTATCATCATCGCCCTTGCAGTTGGTTTGGTAAAGAACGGGGCGGGTCATCAACTTAAGCCCGCCAGACCTGCTAATTTTTAACAGCCTTAGCATAACATAGAGGCTGGCCTGGAACAATAGAGAATGGGTACCACGGGGGTAGACGGTAGACAGTAGACGGTAGACGGGGGTAAAAATCCCGTCTACTGTCTACTGTTTTCATGATCTCTGCTGTAAATAGGACACATAAAAAAGTGTGGTATAATGTGGCTAACTGGTCCGGGCTTGTGCCGGCAGTAAAACATCACGATATTGCAAAGGAGAGTACACGTGAAACTGCATGAATACCAGTCCAAACGCATTTTTGCGAAGTATGGCGTGCCTATTCCCAATGGGGATGTAGCCACAACGCCCGCCGAGGCCCATGAGATTGCCAAACGGCTCGGCGGCACGGTTGTCATCAAAAGTCAGGTCTTGGTGGGCGGACGGGGCAAGGCCGGCGGCATCAAGGTAGCTAAAGATGCCAAGCAGGCCGAAGAGCTGGCCGAGCAGATTTTGGGGATGACAATTAAAGATATTCCGGTGGAGAAGGTGTTGGTTGATGAAGCGGCCGATATCAAGGAGGAGATTTACCTGGGTATTGTGATTGACCGGGCGCAGCGCAAGCCGGTCATCATTGCCTCGGCGGCTGGCGGGGTGGAAATTGAAGAGGTTGCCAAAACCAATCCAGAGGCCATCATTCGTCTGCCGATTGATCCCGAAAGAGGGCTACAGGATTACCAGGCCCGCGATTTGGCTTTTGAATTGGGGCTGCGGCGAGATTTTATCAACCAGTTTGTGCAGATTGTCAAAGGGTTGTATCAGGCTTTTATTGATACCGATGCCAGCCTGGCCGAAATCAACCCCCTGGTGGTGACCGGGCAGGAAAAACTGCTGGGGGTTGACGGGAAAATTGTCCTCGACGATAATGCCCTGTTTCGTCACCCGGAACTGGTTGAACTGCGGGACGTGCAAGAAGAAGCGCCCGCCGAACGGCAGGCACGCATAGCCGGATTGAGCTACGTTAAACTTGACGGCGAAATTGGCTGCATGGTCAACGGCGCGGGGCTGGCGATGGCCACAATGGACATTATCAAGCATTACGGCGGCGAACCGGCCAACTTCCTCGATGTGGGCGGCGGGGCCAAATCTGATAAAGTGACCGCTGCGCTGCGGATCATTCTAAGCGATCCCAAAGTCAAAGCAGTTCTGTTCAATATTTTTGGCGGGATCACCCGCTGCGATGAAGTGGCACGGGGCATTCTCGACGCGCTGAAAGAACTCAACACTGACGTTCCGATGGTTGCCCGCCTGGTTGGCACCAATGAAGAAGAAGGCCGGCGGATTCTGGCCGAAGCCAACTTCCCCAGCGCTACCAGTTTAGGCGAGGCGGCCCAAAAAGCCGTCGCTCTGGCGAAGGGAGCATAACATCATGAGCATCCTGGTTGGAAAAAATACACGTTTACTGGTTCAAGGGATTACCGGCCGTGAAGGGGCGTTCCACGCCCAGCAGATGAAAGAATATGGCACCAACGTGGTCGGTGGGGTGACGCCGGGCAAGGGCGGCGAGTGGATGAACGGCGTGCCCGTGTTTGATACCGTCAAAGAGGCCGTCAGCACCACCGACGCCAACACCAGCATTATCTATGTGCCGGCCCGCTTTGCCGCCGACGCGATCATGGAAGCGGCCGACGCCGGCATCAAATTGGTTATCTGCATCACCGAGGGCGTGCCGGTGCTGGATATGGTCCGGGTGCGCAGCTTTTTGAGTCAGAAGGACGCCCGGCTGATCGGTCCCAACTGCCCCGGCCTGATTACTCCGGGCGAGGCTAAAGTCGGAATCATGCCCGGCCACATCCACAAACCCGGTAATGTCGGCCTGGTCTCCCGCAGTGGGACTCTGACCTACGAAGTGGTTCAGGCGCTCACCGACCGGGGCATCGGCCAGAGCACGGCCGTCGGCATCGGCGGCGACCCGATCATCGGCAGCAACTTTATTGACATCCTGACCCTGTTCGAGAGCGACCCGTTGACCTATCACGTGGTCCTCATGGGCGAAATCGGCGGCACCGACGAGCAAAAAGCGGCCCGCTTTATCGCCGAGAAGATGAGCAAGCCGGTCACGGCCTTCATCGCCGGGCGGACAGCTCCCGCCGGCAAGCGCATGGGCCACGCCGGGGCCATCATCGAAGGCGGCGAAGGCACCGCCGAGGAAAAAATCAAAAGCGTTTTGAGGCCGTCGGCGTGCGTGTGGCCCAACTGCCCGAAGAAGTCGCCGCGATTGTGGCGGAACGCTTGTAGTTTTAGTTACTTGAGACAGTAGAGGCTGAGGCTGAGGCTAAGGCTAAGTACAGGATTGCGTAAATTCGTCACGATTTGATGTGCCTGATTCCTCGCATGTCATTTCGAGCGCCAGCGAGAAATCTCTTCGCTCGTCATAACACTTTTGGCTATGGCGACGAAGATTCCTCCCTGCGGTCGGAATGACATGACTTCTGCGGAGGTATCTGCTCGCCTTGATTTCGTCACGAACTAATACAAAGCTGTATTAAGAATTTTTAGCTCAACCTCAGCCTCAGCCTTTTTCGCCCAGTAAGGTTATGGACGAAATACCCGACTCTCCCCCCTCAACTGATCTTTCCCCCTATCTCAATCGTTGGATTGCTATAGTGCGCGGGCGCGTCGTCGGCGTCGGTTTGACGGCGGAGCAAGCCGAACGCGCCGCCAAGCGAGTCCGGCCTAAAGAGAAGGCGTCGGTGGCGTTTGTGGATGGGGCGGGGAAAGTAGTGGAAAAGGGTCAATAGTCGTTACAAGAGGAATTGACCAGTCGTCTTGTTCATTGTAAACTTTACTTATGAAACCTAAAGTTTACCTTGAGTCGAGTTTGGTTAGTTATTTAACCTCGAAACCAAGCCGAGATATTATCATTGTCTCACGGCAGCAAGTTAGCCAGACTTGGTGGGAAACCCGACGCACCAATTTTTTATTGTACATCTCGCCACTTGTTATCCAGGAAGTCGGCGCTGGCGACCCGGATGCGGTCAAAAAGCGTTTGAGCATAATCAGGCATATCCCGTTACTGGAGATCAATGAGGATACATTGGGGTTGGCTGCCCATTTGCTAAAAAATAAAGCTGTGCCTGAAAAATCTACAGGGGATGCTTTACATCTGGCAATAGCTGCCTTTCATAACATGGATTATCTGTTGACATAGAATTACAGACACCTGGCCAATGCTGAAAAACGCAATCTAATTGTACAAACGATTCAGGGTATCGGTTATAATAGCCCTATTATTTGTACCCCTGATGAGTTTATGGGAGATTAAGCCATGATCGAAGACCCGATTGTAGAAGAAATCCGAAAAGTGCGCCAAGAATATGCCGCTCAATTTAATTATGATTTAAGAAGTATATTTTTGGATATGAAAGCTAAAGAAGCAGAGTATAGAAAGAAGGGATGGAAAGTAGTTTCTTTTCGTCCTGAAAAAATAGAGGCGCAGCCTGGAAATGAGAAACGATCTTCGCTTCTAACCAAAAATATGGCCTAACGGCGGGTGAGATGAAAAATCATGTTGAGTTTATTTAATTGATCAACATGAAATCCTCATACCACAAAATAATTGCAAATACGTTTACGAGCAACTCCTTCCTCCAACAAACCATCCAAATCCTTCATACCCACCGTCTCGAAGCCTACCTCGTCGGCGGGGCGGTGCGGGATATGCTGCTGGGGCGCGAGCAGATCGTTGACCTGGATTTCGCCGTGCCGGGCGACGGATTGGCCGTAGCCCGGCGGGTGGCGAACGGCTTGAATGCCGCCTTCTATCCGCTCGACGCGGAACGAGGCACGGGCCGGGTTGTCCTTGATAAAAGTTACCTCGATTTTGCCTCTTTTCGCGGGGCAACTCTGCTGGAGGACCTGGCCGACCGCGATTTTACCATTAACGCCATCGCCATCCGCCTGGCTGAACCCTTCGAGTTGATTGACCCGCTCGGCGGGCAGCAGGATTTGAAACTAGGCCATATTCGGGCCGCTTCGCCTACAGCCCTCAGCCACGACCCCGTGCGGGTTGTGCGGGCTGTCCGTCAGGCGGTCGAGTTTGGTTTTGCGCTGGAAGCTGAGACTGAGACTTGGCTGCGGGCTGCTGCGCCCGGCCTGCCCGGTATTTCCCCGGAACGGCAGCGGGATGAACTGCTGAAACTGCTCAACACGCCGGCTCCCGGTCAGGCCGTGCAGTTGCTCCGGCGGCTGGGCGTCCTGCCTCACCTGCTGCCCGAAGTCGAACCGATGATTGGGGTAGGGCAGGGGCCGCCCCATCATCTGGACGTGTTTGATCACACCACCACGGCCCTCGATGCCTGGGCCGGGATGGTGCGGGACGGTCTGGCCGATCTGCCGGAGCCGCTGCAAGCCCCCACGCAAACCGAACTGGCCGCGCCGCTGGCCGGAAATCTGAGCCAGCAAATTTTATTACCCCTGGCCCTGCTGCTGCACGATACCGGCAAGCCCTCTACCCGCTCGCCCGACCCCGCCTCGCCCGCCGTCCACTTTTACAGCCACGAGCAAATCAGCGCCGGCATTGCTCGGCGGGTGATGCAGCGTTTTCATTTCAGCAACCAGGCCGCCGATTTTGTCGAAACAGTGGTGGTCCAACACATGCGACCGCTGCTGCTGACAACAGCCGGCAAAGTGAGCCGCCGGACCATTTATCGTTTTTTTCGCGACACTGCCGGCAGCGGCTATCAGGCCGGCATGGCGGTGGCGCTCCATGCCGTAGCCGACCAGCGGGCTACCTATCCACCCAATGAGGGGCTGGCTGAATTGCAGGAACTACGGCAACTGGTGTATAAATTGGGTACGGCGTACTTTGAGCAGCGAGAGCAGGTGGTCGAACCGCCGCCCTTGCTGACCGGGCGCGATTTGATCGAAACTCTGGGGCTGGCCGAAGGGCGGCTGATCGGTGTGCTGCTGAGCCGGCTGAAGGAAGCCCAGGCCAGCGGCGATGTTACCGACCGGACCGCCGCCCTGGCTTTTATCCAGGCAGATTCTGATTTTCAGAATGACCGCCGACCGCCGACCGCCGACCGCCGTAGTTAGAAGTTGGCCCTTACTGACTTTCGAGATTTGGAGATTGGAGATTGGAGATTGCTTAATCTCCAATCTCTAATCTCCTGGGGAACTCTATCTGCCGTCAGCGGTCATACTTTCAAGGGAGTTTACGTTGGCTAAATTGGTTATCTATGAAGAGGCAGACGAAGAGACCGTTTTTGAAGATTTCGAGCTGCTCAGTAACCGCATCTTAATTGGCTCCAGCCCTGATAACCAACTGGTGCTGGATGCGCCCAGTATTGACCCGGCCCATGCCAGCCTGGAACTGCGGCACGATCAGTGGATTTTGCAGGATTTGGGTGCGCCGGGCGGCACGGTTGTCAACGGGGTCACGGTTGAAGGACCGTATTATCTCCAGCACAATGATTTGATCGAGCTGGCCGACATCAAAATCAGATTTCGAGACCACACTATTGAACCCGAGTCCGAACCGGAACCCCATCAAGATGAAGCAGTGGCTGGCATCGCCGAGCCGGTGGTCAAAGGGCGAGTCTGGTTTGCCAAAGTAGCGGCGGGAACCATTGCCGTCCTGTTTTTAATTCTGCTTATTTTAATCCTCGGTCACTACGCCGGTCTGCTCAATATGGCCGACCTGCTTCCCCCGTGGCTGTCGCAAATGCTGTAATACCAAAATTCAAAGCCTAATAAAAACCAATGCTCCCGGTGAGTCTAAGGCTAAGGCTGAGGCTAAGAGCAAAAGTTAGCCTTGTTTTATCCTTCTTAGCCTTAGACTCAGCCTCAGCCTTAAAAAGGCAGGGGCGCATGGCGAGTAGTTATCTTTACTTGGCGTAAAACGCTATCACGATCTGGGGGGTAATATTGGCCTCGATGTAGGCGGCCAGGAGGAGTAAGGGCATGACCACAAAGATGAGAATTTTGAGAAAGTTGGCGATGGTCAGGACCAAGCCCTGGCCCAGGTCGAGGCCCGGCGGCGGAGAAACCAGGGCTGCACCAATCCGCAGGGCAAAGGTCATGCCCAGCAGAATGGCCGGGATTTCAAAAATGCCGTGCGGCAAAATAAAAGTAGCCACAAACAACCAGGGATTGTAACCTAACAGGACAATCTGGGTAATAATAAAGCTGACTAATCCCATGTTGATCAGGGTTAAAAACAAGGCCAGCACCCCAAATGAAAACACACTCGATATAGCTGCCAGGATAATGACCCGGATATTATTAAAGAAAATAAACGAGGTATTGATTTCGGGCAGCAGGCGAACTTTTTGCAGATTACCAAACGTATTGGCCGAGATTTCATTCAGTGGCAGCACATTGGCTGGTAAAGGGTGCTGTTGGGCAAAAGTCGCTCCCAAAAAAGCTGCTAATACGGTCATAATCAGCACCAGCGCCAGGGGCAGGGCCTGCTGGCGCAACAGGATGGGAATATCGTGCCGGTAAAAACGCAGCAGATCGAATCTGGCCGAGGCATGGTCGCTCCGCTTGGCGGCCAGTTCCGGCGGGCGCAAAAAATAACCGGCAAAACTGTACCACATATTTTTTAGATTCAGCTCATCCATCTCTTTGGAGAGGATTTCTTCGCGGTTAAATATGCGGATGCCCATCCGCACCAGGATCAAACTGACCACGGCCAGCGCGGCCAAAATCCACCACAGCGCTCATATTCGGCATAAAACATGATGATGCTTTGGGCCTGCACCAGCAGGGCCATCGGAATAATAATGAAACTGGCCAGCAGGTTAGCCGCCCGCACACTGGTGGTTTGGCTGGAAACCACCACCGCCCCGGCGACCATTACCAGCGCCTCCAGGGTGGTCAACAAAAACATCAACACCGCCAGGTCCAGCGGCGGCACCCAGCGCGGGGTAGTGATCAGGCGGCTGACCAGAAAAACGGTGATGCCCAGATAACTCGCCAGCAGCGGTAATAACAACGAGGAGAGCATTTTGCCCAGATAAAGCTCCAGATCGCTGACCGGCATAGACAGAATAGGTTCCAGGCTGTTACGCTCTTTTTCACCCACAAAGGATTCGAGGGCGATAATCAACGAGAACGAAATGGGGAAAAAGCCGACAATCATCAGCAAAAAGGGATTGATGCGCTCGACCAGGATTGTATCGGTGTACTGCGACACCCAGGTGGTGGCCCAGCGTGAGGTAAAATCCATCAAAAAAGGAAAGATAATCGTCAGGACAATAATCGGGGTGACAATGCGCCAGTCGCGCAGGCTGTCACGCAGCTCACGCCGGGTGATAACCAGGGCGGTGCTGAGGCTGCCGCGCTCGTAGCGGGGAATTGCTTGAACGGCCATCGTTATCTCGCCTCCGTCCCGTCAGCTTCGACAATCCGCAGGTAAACCTCTTCGAGGCTGCGCGAGACTTCGCTGAGGGTAATGATCGGGATGTTTTGCTGGGCCAGTTCGTTCAATAGCATGGGGTTGACCTGTGTTGGGTCGGGCACAGTGTAGCGAATCCAGTCCTGGCCGTGGCCGACAATATTGATCCGGTCTTGCAGATGGCTAACCAGTCCATTGAGCGGCGTCGCCAACCGAATTTCCATCAACGGATCGCCCAGCAGACGCTGTTTCAGTTCCGCCGGGGTTCCCTGGGCAATAATCTGGCCCCGGCGAATAATGGCAATCCGGTCGGCCAACTGTTCGGCTTCGGCCAGGTTGTGGGTACACAGCACAATTGTCCGCTTTTCATGGCGCAAATTGGCAATCGAATCGCGCACCAGCTTGGCGCTGTGTGGGTCCATGGCCGAGGTGGGTTCATCCAAAAACAGCACCAGCGGGTCGTGCAGCATGGAACGGACCAGGGTGAGCTTTTGCTTCATGCCCTTGGAGTAAGTCCCCACCGCTTTGTCCTTGGCCTCCCACAGTTCAAAACGTTTTAACAGTTCTTCGCTGCGCTGGCGGATAATCGGCTTGGGGACGCCCTGCAGCTCGCCAAAAAAGGCCAGGTAATCCAGGCCCTTCATACGCAAATACAGGCCCGGAAACTCGGTCAGCAGGCCGATGACCCGGCGAACCGCTTTGGCCTCGGTGACGGTATCATAGCCCGCAATCCGGGCGCTGCCACGGGTGGGTTTGAGAATCGCGCTGAGCATGCGCACGGTGGTGGTTTTGCCGGCCCCGTTGGGCCCCAGTAGCGCCAACACTTCGCCTTCGGACAGGCTGAGCGAAATATCTCTGACGGCGGTAAAGTCGCCGAATTCTTTGGTTAAATGGGTGGCTTGAATCATGGGGCCTCAGTAGGTGGGAAATAGCCGAAATTGTTTAGCCCGGTAAGAGACGTGTTGCGTCTTCCGTTTTATTTGACCCAACGCAAGAATGTATCCTCATAAAAGTGTAGCCGGAATAGAAAAAGTTGTCAATGTACCATTGGGCCAATCGGCTAGAAGAAACGGGGCAAATAGTCAATGAGGCTAAGACAGGGTATAATGGAACCGGCTCAGGTAAAATTAAAAATGACCAGCAGGGCCACTACGGCAATAGAGCCAAATTCCCACAGGGCGCGGCGCGATAGTTTACCCAAAAGCTGCTGCTGGGCCAGTCCGACCAGTACATAAAAAATCAAAAGCAGCAGCAGGCCGGCGGTCAGGGCGCTGATGCGCCAATAATTCAAGGCCCACGTCACCTGGCCCAGGCTGAGGCCGACAATAATGGCAAACAGCCAGGTTTTGGCAATAGAGCGGCGCTGCCGCAGCAAAGCCAGAGCGATCATGCCACTAATCAGCATAATGCCGGTGGCGCTGATAGCGCTGCGGCTGCGGGTGCGGTAAATAATCACAAAAAAGAGCAGGGCCATAGTGTAGCCGATCAACTGCTGCCAGATATACGCCCAGCGATGCTGCTTGTTACTGCCGGCTGCACCCTGCCAGAATTCGGCCATCAGGGTGAGCCAGAGCAGCCCACCCACCCCGACCAATCCCATCGCCCAGGCCACAGGATTGGGGGCCAGGCCTAAGGTTTGGGTAGCCAAAAAGACCAACAGGCCGGGCAGCATCCAAAAAGTCGCCATCAGGCCAATGCGCCGGGTTGGCAGGTTGGGGTGAATCCGCATGACCGCATCGGCCCCGGCCATGGCCAACCCACCGAGCAGCACCGCCACCAGCCACTGCTGCGGCGAAGTCAGGGCGAGCGGCGACCCAAAAATAGTAAAGCTGGCGGTCTCGGCGGGAAAAGCCAGCACAAAATAAAGCGCCAGTCCGATCAAAATCAAACTGACGACCACACTGGTCCGTTCATATACTAACATCGTCGGTCCATTCTAAACCGGCCCAAATTGTTTGTCAAAATGCATCCTGCCAACCGTCTATCTTCCAGGCTCTGCCTGACTTTCATCCTCATCCTGCCTCTGCTTTTATTCTGGCGCTGGCTCCTGTATGGCGAGGTTCTTTTTTGGGGCACGACCCTGCTGCAATTCTGGCCCTGGCATCACCTGGTCAGGGAGAGTCTGCTGGCCGGCGAGTGGCCGCTCTGGAACCCGCTGCTGGGCAACGGTACACCGCTGCTGGCCAATCTGCAAAGCGCTGTCTTTTATCCGCTCAATTTGCTGTACCTGCTGCTGCCCGTTGAGAACGGGCTGACCGTCTCGGTCGTGCTGCACCTGGCCCTGGCCGGACTGTTCATGTACCTGTATACGCGCTCCCTGGGACTGCTGCCTTTTGCCGCCGCACTGTCAGCCCTGACTTATATGTTCAGCGGTTACATCGTCGGGCGGACCCAATTTGTGGTCATGGTCAATGCCGCCGCCTGGCTGCCGCTGCTGCTGCTGCTCAGCGACAGGCTCGTCCGGCGACGCAATCCCCTCGATATTTTGGCCCTGGCCCTGGCCCTGGCGGTTCAACTCCTGGCCGGACACGCCCAGTTGTGGCTTTACAGCCTGTGGCTGATTGGCCCGTATGTCATTTTCCGAAGCTGGGCGGAGAGAGGGCGAGGACGCAGGGCGCGGAGGAGCAGGGGCGCAGGGGCGCAGGGGAGATTCCACGCACCACGCACCACGCACCACGCACCACGTTTTACGCCTTCTATCCCCTCCTGGCTCTTTTCGCGGCCATTCTTCTCGCCGTCTTGTTGTCGGCCGCCCAGCTCCTCCCTACCGCCGAATTTACCACTCAATCCCCGCGCAGCAGCGGGGCGGAACGCACTTTTGCCCTAACCTACTCTTTCTGGCCGTGGCGCTTGTTGACCCTGCTCGCGCCCACATTTTTCGGTCATCCGGCTACCGGCGATTATTGGGGCTATGCCAATTATTGGGAAGATCACGCTTATCTGGGCGTTTTGCCGTTTTTATTCGCGCTGGTGGCTGTTTGGAATTACGGTATGCGTCAAGTCTGGGGGCCAGAACCGGCCACTTCGGACGAACTTAAACCGGGCCGCTATTGGCAGGTGGTCCCTTTTTTTGCGGTACTTGTGCCGCTTAGCCTGATTCTGGCGATGGGCTGGAATACGCCCCTTTATTTGTGGGTCTTCCAATTTGTGCCGGGGTTCGGTTTCTTTCAGGCCCCGGCCCGGCTGTTGATTTGGTTCACCGTGGCCATAGCGGTGTTGGCCGGGGTGGGCGCGCAATCCTTCAAGCTGACTCCGGCCGGCCGGCGCGGCTGGCAGCGGCTGCTGGTTGCCGCCGGTGGATTAACCATCGCCGGGCTGGCCGGTACGTTCATTTTGACCGGTCGCAGCCAGACCTTTCTGGCGGCCACCATGACATTGGGGGTGTGGCTCATGCTCTCGGCAGCGCTGCTGTTATTGCGACCCCGCAAAACCGGGGCGACAGTTTTATCCCGCCCGGCTAAAGAACCGCTGTGGCAGGGCGCTGTTTTGGCCGCTGTCGCGCTCGATTTAGTGGGGACAGCCTGGCCGCTGATCCCCACCCTGCCCGCGGCTGTTTTTCAGCAGCCCATTGCCGCCGCCGAACTGCTCAAAACTCAGCCGGCCGGGTATCGTTTTTTTGTGGATGAAACCTTTGATTACGATACCAAATTCAAGCAGTTCTTTCGATTTGCCGGCTTTGGCCCGGCTGACCCGAATTATTGGCACAGTCTCAAAGAGACGCTGATCCCCAACGTGGGCGTCTATGCGGACCTGCCTTCCAGCAATAATTATGATCCCCTGGTCGTAGGACGCTGGCAGCGCCTGGTGAGTATGCTGGAGGAAACCAGCGACGCGCGGCGTGCCCGGCTGTTGGCCCTGATGAATACCGGCTATTTTATCGGCGACGCCTCCCATCGGGTCGGGCCAACGCTTGTTACCAGCGGGACGATGGTCATCCAACAGGTGGCCGACCCGCTGCCCCGCGCCTATTTTGTCAGCCAGGCGACGTATGCCCCTGATGAGGCCGCCGCCATCGCCCGATTAGCCGCACCTGATTTTGATTATCGCCGGGAAGTGATTATCATAGAGAGTGAGGTTAAGAAGGCTGAGGCTGAGGCTGAGGCCGGGCAAGTCACCCTGGTTGAGGATGAAGCACAGCAAGTTTCTCTCCAAGTAGAGGCGTCTGCTGCGGGCTTTGTAGTGCTGACGGATACTTATTATCGCGGCTGGCAGGCTACGATAGACGGTGAGATGGTTCCGATCGCGCCGGCCAACCTGGCTTTTCGGGCTGTCGCCGTTGAGGCGGGCAGGCACGACATTGTTTTCAGCTATCGGCCGCGGAGCTTTACCCTTGGCTTATGGGTGAGTATGCTTACTCTCGCCGGGATGGTTATAATGGGCATCTTACTCCTAAAGAGGAAGCGCAACTAATATCGCTGTTCAGAAACAGTTTTGCCGGGATTAGGAGATTGGGGGATTTTTTATTTAATTTTATCCCCTAATCTCCCAATTCCGGCCCAGTCACAATTTCGGCAGTCTCTTCCAAAAGGTTCTGACTTGATACTTCCAACAATCCTCTACGCGCTCCTCGGCTGGCTGGTGGCTCTGGCCATCAATCACGCCGCCGATATTTTACCAAAACGAGAAACCCTGTTGCAGTGGCCCGTCTGTTCAGCCTGTGGAACACGCCGCGCCCCGCTGACCTGGAGCGTCTGGCTAGCCTTGCTGACCGGCCGGCGGACTTGTGCCCGGTGCGATCAGCCGCGCCCTACCTTCACCCGCTCGCTCGTGGTCGAAGTGGCGACGCCGCTGTTTTTTGTCTTTTTAATAAACTATTACGGGGTTTCGGCTTACCTGATCCTGGTATCGCTGTACACAGCGATTTTGATCTTAATTACCGTAACCGACCTGGAACACCGGCTGATCTTTAACGTGGTTATTCTGCCCTCCATCCTGTTGGCTATTGCCGGCGCGGTTGTAGCCGACAAACCCGCCTGGCCGGTGGCGATGGTGGGCGGCGGTGCAGCCTTTGTGGTTGCTTATCTGGCAGCGCTGCTGTCGCGGGGCGGCCTGGGTGAAGGCGATGTGACCCTGTCGGCTTTTTTAGGCTTGATTATCGGCTTTCCCTTTGTGCTGCTGAGCCTGGGGTTTGGTGTGTTTCTGGGGGGCTTTGTGGCCGCGCTGCTGCTGGTCACCCGGCGGGTTGGGTTAAAAACGTTTATTCCCTACGGCCCTTTTTTAACCATCACCGGCTGGATTATGCTCATCTGGGGCGCGGAGATCTGGGCACATTATTTTTGACATACAGCAAGATTGCCTGATTTTATTTTTTCGGCGGTCGGCGGTCAGCGGTCGGCGGTCATTCTTGGAGGTAATTGGAGATGAAACGAGTCCGCATTTTGATTGAGGGGCGAACCCAGGCGGTCAATTTTCGCTATCACACCCAACAGCAGGCCCAAAAGCTGGGGCTGAGCGGGTTTGTGCGTAATCTTTCGGATGGCCGGGTTGAAATAGACGCCCAGGGGGACGACACCGGAGTGGAAGAAATGCTTGTCTGGTGCCAGGAAGGGCCGCACAGCGCCCAATTGAAGAGCATCCTTTTTCGCTACGATGAACCCAACGAGCATGTCTCAGATTTTGTTGTCCGTTAAAACCCGTCAGTTCGCTTAGAGGCAAATTATGGAACGTGAAGAAGTTATCCAATTGATTAAATCGGCCCGCCAGCAAGGTAAAGTCCCCAATCTGGGCAAAGCCGACCTGCGCAGCGCCGACTTACACGGAGTAGATTTGCGCGGGGTGCATCTGGCCGGGGCTAATTTGAGTGGGGCTAATTTGAGCAAAGCCAATTTACTGCGCACCAATCTCACCGGGGCCAATCTGAGCCAGGCCAACCTGGTAGAAGCCAGACTGCACGGGGCCAATTTAACCGAAGCCAATCTGAGCGGGGCTGACCTGACCGGCGACCGCATGGAAACCGCTAATCTGAGCGGGGCCAACTTACACCAGGCCCATTTGCGCCACGCCATTCTGCGGGCCGCCCGGCTCAACGGCGCAATCCTCACCGAGACCAACCTGCAGAGCAGCGATTTAAGCAAGGCTATTTTAGACGGGGCCAATCTGCGCCGGGCCAACCTGCGCGATGCCCGGCTGATTGAAACGGACCTGAGCGGGGCTGTCCTGCCGGAAGCCAACCTGAACAAGGCTGATTTGACCAAAGCCAAACTGAGTGGCGCAAATGTCAACGCGACCAATTTACGCGAAGCGAACCTGTACCAGGCCAATATCGCCAAAACCGATCTGACCAAAACATTTTTGTGGGCGGCCCAGCTCAATGAAGCCATTTTAACCGAAGTTAACCTGCAAGGGGTTGACCTGCATAAAACAAATCTTCAGGGCGCGAATTTAAGCGGGGCCAACCTGCAAAAAACTCAGTTGGTGAGCAATGATTTGAGCGGAGCCAACCTGAAGGGGGCCGACCTGCGGAGCGCCGACCTGAGCGACGCCAATTTGAACAACGCGAATTTGAGCGAAGCTAACCTGCACGACGCCCGCGTGACCGAGGACCAACTCAGCCACGCCCGAACTTTATCGGGGGCGACCATGCCCAACGGGACCAAACACCCGCTCGATCCCGCCACCGGCGACCAGCCCGGCGGCAAACGCAAACCCGATGTCAACCGCCTGGCCGAAGCCGCCGCCCGGCTGCGGAAGAAGTCGGAATAACGTCAGGCAGCAGTGGACCGCCCTGTCGCCACCCCTGCCGTCGAGGAGAATTATTTCGCCGGGGATAACGGTGCAGGCGGACCACCCGCCCAGCCCTCCAACCTTCCGGGAATAATTACCTGTTTTGAAAATCAAAATTAAAGATGAAAACAACTCAAGTAACCAAAATTGCTTTACTGAGTTTCACCCTGACCGTGATTAATATCGCCGCGATTCTCTCCGGCTACGCGGTCTATTACGCCCTGCGGCCGGTCAACCAATTGCTAATTCAAATCCCGGTCGCCCTGGGCACGAGTGTGGCCGCGCTTGTGGCGCTGCTGCTGGTTATCAAGCACATACCTTTGCGGAAGTTAAGCCGGTCTGCCACCGGCCAGGGACAACTTATGAAGCTGCTGCCGGATTCTGCCGGCGATTACGCCTGGATTTTTGTCGGGGCTATGCTCTGGGTTCCGCTGATATTTTTGCCGCTGCACTTTACGACTCAGGGCTATGTCAGTTCGGCGGGCAATATCGTCGGTATCTGGCTGTTTCAACTGGCGGCGAATGGGATCGGCCTGCCGGTGGGCCGTTATCTGATTCTTGGCGCTGCCTTATTTCTCCTACCGAAGTGACAAAACCACCAGCAGCACCGTCTCGACGGTTTCGCAGATAGCCCCGTAGACATCGCCGGTGAGGCCGGCAATGCGGGCCATCGCCAGGGCCGCGATCAGGGTCAGCGCCAGCCAGGCGACTCCCCCCAGCAGCAGCCCCAACCAGCCGAGCAGCCCCAGCACGGCGGCCAGCGCAACCACAGAAGCGACCCCCACCTGCGGCCAGCCCAACCCGGCGCTAAAAAAGACGCTCGTTCCCTCGCGGCGAGCCAGCGGATAACGGACCATCGCCCAGGTGACGGCCCACCGCGCCAGCGCCGGAATGACGATCAATCCGGTCAGCCGATACTCCGCCGGCAAGGCCGCCAGGGCGTTAAATTTGACCAATAACAGCAGCCCCGCTCCAATCGCCCCAAACGCGCCCACCCGACTGTCTTTCATAATTTCCAGCCGCCGGGCCGGGTCGCGGGGCGGCAGCAGGCCATCACAGCTATCCATAAAGCCGTCGAGATGGAGCAAGCCGGTCAGGCCGGCCCAAAAAGCCAGCAGCAGCGCCGCCGCCAACCCCACCGGAAAGAGAAAAAATAAAAGCCAGCCCGCTCCGGCCAGCAGCAGCCCCAGCCCCAACCCAACCAGCGGATAATAAGCCGCCGCCAGACCCGCCGGTCGCTGCGAATCGGCGGGAACAAAAGGCAGCGGAATTACCGTCAGCAGCCGCCAGGCCAGGGCAAAGTCAAGCAAAATTCCTGAGATAAGAGACACGAGGGCTAGTTTTTCCTTGGGTCTTGATTTTTAGTGCGACAGTTGAAAAGATGATGCGTGATGCGTGATTTTTTATGCGTCACGCATCACGTATCACGTATTACGCATCACGAGTCAAACTCCCAATTCAGCCCACCCTCCGGCAAAAACCGGCGAATGTGTCGGGCCGACTCGCCCAGGTCGGCCAGCAGGCGTTCGGGGCGGGTGGTGGAGCCGGGGATGACTTCCATGACCAGAATGGTCTGTTGGACCGGGGCCATGATGGCCGAGAGAGGGTTATTGGACCAGTTCTCGTGGCCGGCGCGAATGGCCGCCAGCACCTCGTCTACGCGGACGTGGCCTTTGGCGTTAAACTCGTCGGTGAAGGGCCAGTGGGAGCTGGTGGCCGGGCTGGTTTGCTGGAGATGGATATTTTCCGCAACCGGGGCAAAATGGCGCAGCCAGGCCCGGTAATCCAAATCGTCGCCCTGGCTGCCGTAATGCATGCCGGCCATGTGGCCGGTATCCACGGTGAGGTAAATGGGCACGCCCTGATTGTCCCGATTGACCGCCGTTAAAAACTCGTAGGCGGATTCAATCGTCCAGGGGTACTCGGCGGGAATATACATTTGCTCGTTGTACAGAGCGGCCAATCCCTGAGCTTTGGCCTGCACCGCCAGCTCGCGGAACTGCTGGTGAATGAGCGCTTTGGCCTCGGCGTAGCGGGCCGGGTCGGCGCAAATTTCGGTGGGGATGGTGTCCCAGCGCCCGCCGATGCGGTCCGTGCCCATCGCCAGGGCCAGCTCCATGTAGCGCCCAATCCAATCGCGCATGCGGGCACGCACCGACTCGTCGGGGTGGGAGAGGCCGTGGAAGCGGTGGGTCGCTTTGCCGGTGTAGGCATTACAGATGCCCACGTTATAACGAGCCGCCGCCGTACGAATGGCCGCAGCAGTTTGCAACTGGTAGTCCCGGTCGCCGGCAAAGAAGGGGTCGAGCGCGTCCCCGCTGAATTCCAGCCAGGGGTAGCCCATCTCGCGGGTCAGCCGCAGCCAGGTATCTGGCTTGGTCCACTGGCGGGCGGCAAAAACGGCGGATACGCCGAGGTCGAGGTGAAGGGTTCGGGTCATAAAATCCTCTTATGTGTTAAAAATTATACCTACTCAGCCATGTCATTTCGAGCGACACGCTACGCAGGGAGCGAGAAATCTCCCAATCCGTGGTTCTCAGACGATGGTCTCAGAGATTTCTCGGCTTTCAGCCTCGAAATGACATGCGGGGTGAGTAAATTGACCATTAAACATTGACCATTGAATATTGACTATTAAGAAATAGTCAATATTCAATGGTCAATTTCAGGCTAACAGCCCATAGCCCCCATCCACCGTAATCGTCTGGCCGACGATCATGCCGGCGGCGTCGGAGCAGAGGAAAGCGACAATGCGGGCGACATCCTCCGGGGTGACGAGGCGGCCGGTGGGGGTGCGGCTTTGGGCATACTCAAAGGTGGCTTGCAGATCAACCGGAAAAGCGGTCACGGCGTCGGTGTTGACCAGGCCGGGCGACACCGCGTTGACGATGATCCCTTTGGGGGCCAGGTCCACCGCCAGATAGCGGGTCAGCGATTCGAGCACGGCTTTGGACAGGCCAATCGCGCCGTAATGGGGCAGCACACGGGTGCTGCCGGGGCTGGTGATGTTGATGATTCGGCCCCAGCCGGCCTGCTCCATGCCCGGCGCGAGCCGCTGGACACAGCGCAAAACGGCGCGGGCGTTGACATCCATGGTCCAATCCCAATGCTTATCGTTCACGTCCAGCACATCGCGTGGCGTACCACTGGCCGCGTTGCCCACAAAAATATCACAGCGGCCCACCCTGGCTTCGATCTCATCGAGCATGGCCGTAATCTGATCGGCCTCGGCCATGTTAGCCTTGACCGCCACAGCCCGGCAGCCCAGCGCTTCAATCGCGGCCACCACCTCTTCCGCCGCCGACTTTTTGCGCAGGTAATGCACCACCACATCGGCCCCCTGCCGGGCCAATTCCAGAGCAATCGCCCGCCCAATCCCCCGCGATGAGCCGGTGATGAGAGCGGTTTTGTGAGTGAGGAATTTTTCCACAAGTAACCAACTTTCAGAATGGGGGTCAGGGGTCAGGGGTCGGGGGTCGAGAAATTTTACTGGGCCCCCGACCCCTCGACCCCTGACCTGCTATTTCCCCCAGCATTGCTCGTCCCATAAA
>JAAUSP010000617.1 GCA_012032575.1 Anaerolineales bacterium
GGGCCAGTTGTCCTAATTCAACCTCAATCATCCGAGGCAATCTCTTTCAGTTCAGCCGGGGTCAAGTGCTTTCATAAATTGTCTCTCCCTGAGCCAAAACGCGCTGACAAAAATGGGGGTGCAGGCTTTCCAAAGGCTTTAAATCCACCCGGAATTGAGACAGGCGGTTAACCTCGGCGTAGGCGGTGAAGAAATCGGCTGGGGCCAGCCCGGACACAGCCAGGTCAATGTCAGACTCGGCGGTAAACTGACCTTTCATCAACGAACCAAAGAGGATGACCCGATCCACGCCGTAACCTTCCCGCAAAACCTGAACAATACTTTCAAGGTTTTGCCGGGCTAGTTCGGCTAACTGCTCATTCTGGCGGCGCAGCCGGGCTTGTTGTTGTTTCCAGTAAGCCACAAATTGGTCTGCCATTTTATATTACAGAGGAATAAAGATAATCTGGTCTTGAAACTCGTCTGCTGCGACGATTTCCCACAGGAGAAACAAACTCTCGATCACTGGCCCCAATGGTACACCCCGCCGCAGCAGCAAAATCCCTGGTATATGACCTCCGGCTTCAAAATGAGCCTGTAGATGGGCAGGCATGGTCCGCCGATTATTGGTTACCAGGATATACCCGGCTTGCTCAATCCATTGCAACAAATCTGGGTCAGACGTACCCTTAGCCGGGGCGTTCGGCTGACCGACAATAAGAATATCCATGATCGGAGACAAGCGCAGTAATTGGTCTTGAATCGCATGAGGCATATGTTCATCCAGCAAGAAACGCAGCCGCTTCATTCTGGTAACTCAGGATGATAATCTGCCCTTCTTTCAGCCACCAACACTGTTTGTTGGTAATTTTTAATTCGTTCTTTCAAATGTAGGGCCAACTCCGGTGGATTCCGATTATATTCTTTCTCGCTCTCCTCAAGATATTGCCGCCAGCCTTCAAGATAGGCATCTATTTTGGCGCGATTGTGCAGGTAGTAAGTAACGGTAGCATAAACTTGCTCAAGCGAGAGGCTGAGATACCGGGCTGCAATTTCTTCGGGGCTGGAGCCGGTTAAGTAATCATCCAGCACCGTTTCAATCCCGACCCGCGTTCCCTTGAGGCGAATATCGTTCTCATCTAAAAATTCAAAGTAATTTTCTAACTGCATTATTCTCTCCACAAAATCTTACTCAGCCGGGGTCAGGCGCTTTATGAGGGTTTCTTCTGGAACTATTGTACAACCTTTAGGATGCAGCGTCAACGCTTTTTCACTTATTTTCGGCGGTCGGCGGTCCACCCGCTGCGGTCGCAAAAAAGAGCGCCCCTGGTTGAGAGAGACCAGGGGCGCAGCGGGGATGCGGTGTGTGGTTTTTGCCTGCCACACTCAGGCCATAGGAGGGTACTGGATGTCAAATTAACGTTTAACGTTAAACGTTTGAACGTTCAACGTTAAGAGACTCGCCGATTCTGCATGCGTTTGCGCAGGAACGTCGGCACTTCCAAGTCTTCGGGATCGTAGTTGGTTTCGCGGCGAGGCTCTTCGCGGGTAATCGGTTGTTCTCTGGGTTTGGCCGGCTGCGGGAAGGCGATGGTCTTGGTAGAGGTGATCGGTTCATCTTTGCGTTTGCCGGCTACATAGGGTTTGCGCTGAGCCACAGCGTCGAAGCCGGTCGCAATCAGGGTGATGCGCAGTTCGTCGGACAGGCTTTCGTCAATGACCGCGCCAAAGATAATGTTGGCGTCGGGATGGGCTTTGCGTTTGATAATTTCGGCGGCCTCGTTGACTTCAAACAGGCTCAGGTTGGGGCCGCTGGTAATATTAAATAAAATGCCTTGTGCGCCGTCAATGGTCACATCGAGCAGCGAGGACGAGACCGCGCTTTCGGCGGCCTGCACCGCCCGGTTTTCGCCCGAAGCGATCCCGACGGCCATCAGCGAGGCCCCGCCGCCGGTCATAATGGTCCGCACATCGGCAAAATCAAGGTTAATCAGGCCGGGCACGGTAATCAATTCCGAAATGCCCTGGATACCCTGGCGCAGCACATCGTCGGCGGTGCGGAAAGCCTGGGTCATGCTGGCCCGTTTGTCTACAATTTCCAGCAGCCGGTCATTGGGGATGACAATCAGGGTGTCTACCCGCTCTTTGAGGGCTTCGATACCTTCCAGGGCCAAATTTTGGCGGCGGTTGCCTTCAAAGCTAAACGGCTTGGTCACTACGCCGATGGTCAATGCGCCGCTTTTGCGGGACAATTCAGCGATAACCGGGGCCGCGCCGGTTCCCGTACCGCCGCCCATGCCGCAGGTTACAAAAACCATATCCGAGCCGCGCAGCACTTCTTCCAAATCCTGCGACGACTCTTCGGCGGCTTTCCCGCCCACTTCGGGGTTGCCGCCCGCGCCCAAACCGCGCGTCAGCTTATCGCCGATGCGGATGCGCTGCGGGGCGTCGCTCATCAGCAAGGCCTGGGCGTCGGTGTTGACGCAGATAAAATCAACCCCGCGCAGCCCCTCGGCGATCATGCGGTTGATAGCATTGCTGCCACCGCCCCCGACTCCAATCACCTTGATCTGGGCGAAATTCTCCGGTTGGATTGCATAATTTCCATTTTTACTCATGATGTTTCCTCCTATGATAAGACACAGTAGACGGTAGACGGTAGACGGTAGACAGGGAAATCAAACGTGCCTGCTACCCTACTACTTTGCTACCCTGGTAAAAACACTTTCAGCCATCCTGGCATTTTTAACGAACTTCCACTCGGCTGCGGGTTAACCTGCTGCGGCAAATCGTGTTTGATGCCCCATTCCAGCAGCCCCACGCTGGTGGTAAACGCCGGGCTTTGCAGCGAGTCCACCAGGCCGCGCAAATTCTGCGGCTGGCCGATACGGGCGGGTAGCCCCAAAATGTCGCGGGCCAGATCGCGCAGACCGGCCAAATCAGCCACACCCCCACAGAGGACCAGTCCCGCCGGCAGCAGGCCATCGTAGCCGCTGCGTTTGATCTCTTTCAGGACCATCTCCAAAATTTCCTCAGCCCGGGCCTCGATAATTTCCGACAAAAACTGGCGCGAGATACCCTGCTGGTTGTCCTCGCCAAACATATTCGCCCGGATGGTTTCTTCGGGTAGAATGGTGTGGGACAGGGCGTGGCCATATTTGATTTTTAACTCTTCGGCGGTATTGAAGGGGGTACGTAACCCCACCGCAATATCGTTGGTCACTTGCTCGCCGCCGGTGGGCAAAACCACCGTGTGCCAGATGCTGCCCTCGATGAAGATAGCAATATCGGTAGTGCCGCCGCCAATATCCACCAGCACCACGCCCATTTCCCGCTCGATGTCGGTCAGGGCCGCTTCGCCGGAGGCTAACGGTTCCAGCACCAGCGCGTCAATTTGAATCCCGGCATTTTGGACACACTTGATCAGGTTACGGATGGAGGAGGTTGAGCCGGTGACAATGTGCGCTTCGACTTCCAGGCGGTAGGCTTGCATGCCTAGTGGGTCGCGCACCCCGTCATCGCCATCTACGGTAAAACCGCGCGGGATAATGTGCAGAATTTCGCGGTTGTGGGGGATATCTATGGCGCGAGCCTGCTCCAGCGCCCGTTCGACATCTACCGGACGGATGCCCCGCTCGCCCCGGCTGATGGCAATGACCCCCCGGCTGTTAATCGAGCTAATGTGCGCCCCGGCCAAACCGACATAGGCGCTGGCGATGCCATAGCCCGAAGTCCGCTCGGCCCGCTGAATCGACTCAACAATGGCCGCCGTCACCTCGCCGACATTGACCACCACCCCCTTGCGGATGCCCTTCGAGGGCACAACGCCCACCCCGACAATCCGCATCGCATTTTCCGGCGGTGGTCCCACTTCGGCGACGAGGGTGCAAATTTTGGTAGTGCCTATATCCAAGGCGACAATTGTCCGATCCACCCTAAGCCTCCGCGCTGCGAGTTATCGTAAAAGGTAAAAGGTTCGCGAAACGGGTTGAAGGTTGAAAAATGGATTTTATTTTTCGCCTTCGCGCTTCGCTGCCCCACCTTTCTTGAAACTGTCGCCGAAATCGCCAATAAAGCCGGTAAGATGCAAAATTTAGTTTACCACAATATGTAGTATTTTGCAATAGGTTTGACCACAACATCTTGTGTTTTTCCTTAAAATTCTGAGGAAAAGTAAGAATAAAGAATTGTAATTGCTCACCCGTTCAAGGCTAAGGCTGAGGCTAAGGGCACAGGATCATTCTTAGCCTCAGCCTTAGCCTTAGCCTTTCTTATTTCTAATTTCTTACTTCTACTTTCTTACTCCCCGCTCCCGGCTGCCCGATTTGAATCACCGAAGCCGGCTTGTAGACTGGCCGCAGCGGGTCGCGCATATCAATGTAAGCCGGGGTAATATTGCGTTCTTTCAAATCGCCCAAGACAGCGGTCAAGACGACCAGCTTGGCCTTAATTTCGCCGCCGCCGCCCAGATAGACCGGCCAGCCTTCGGCGGTAGCAACGGTGAGACCGCGCAGCCGCGAGTAGCGAATCGTGTTCACATCCGGGGCCAGCACCCGCAGAGTTTGCGCCCCCTGAACAATGTTAGCATCTATCT
>JAAUSP010000618.1 GCA_012032575.1 Anaerolineales bacterium
TGCCTGTACCAGGAGAGCCGGCTGTATTGACTCCTGGCCCGGCATTGCCGGCGGCAAAGATAATCACCATTCCTGGTTGCCGGCGACAGGGATGGCCGACCCGGTTGGTTGAGCGTCGCGCACCAGCGCATCGTAAGCTTGAGAATCGCTGTTGTAGGCCCCGCCTACATCAGCCCCCCAACTATTGCTGCTAATGCGTGCCCCATCGTTATAAGCGCGCGCCTGGAGGTTGGCGTAGTTGGGGAAAGTATAACTGTTTGGATCAAAGATGACCGACGAACCTACCCGGACGAAGGGGGCCACACCCAGCCCATAGTTAAAACCGGCTGCATCTTCATGGGGAAAGCCGCCGCGATCATTGTAGCCAGCGATAATGTGGGCGTTGATGTTGCCGTGTCCATCGCGCCCCTGAAGGGTGCTGCCGCCGTTGGGTGTACCTTCCAGCCGGGTGTAAACCACCCGGCTGGTCCCGGCCAGGTTGCCCAGAGTATACAGGCCAAAATGGTTGGGCGAGGTGGTGGCGTCGTCAATGCCACTGTCCGTCACGTCTACCGCAAAATTGAATTGGCCGGTCTGAGTGAATCCTTTGCTAATAAGCCAGTTGAGGTAGCCAGGTCCAGTAGGGTTCCCCCCGCTGACATTCCCGGAAATGATTTGATTTTGCCGTTCGTCTAATAGTTCAGGCGCAACCCAAGTCTCGACATTGAAGACATCGGGCCAATTGGCAACTTCGACCAGTTTACCGGCGGGGAGGGCCAGGGTGATGTTGGTGAAGTTCAAGATGGACATAGTCCGCCGGGCCGCTTGACCTAGGGTTTGTAACCGGGCCAGGGAGTCCTGGGTCTGATTGGTTTTATAAAACTGGACGGTCACTTCCACCAGTTCATCCGCCGGACGGTTGCCTGCCGCTTGTTGCAGCGATGGTTCCAGCCGGTAGGCCGGATGGTAAGGCCCCGTCCACTGGATGAAGGTACTCTCCGCCGCCAGTTTTTCCAGCTTATCTGCGGCGGCTTCACCCCACACTACATAAGCGTTGTAAGGCAGGTAGCTGACCACCTCTAAATCACGCTCGGTCATTTTGATCAGCCACTCATCCTTGACCGGGCCAATGAACTGCACCAGCCACATTTCCAGACCCAGGCCGGCACTTTGGCGTAGATTACCGACCATCGCTGGCTCTGCTTTGGTGAAGCCGGTTTCGATAATCTGACCTCCGCGCAAGGGAATAGTGTCGAAATCGGGCCGGGGCTGCCAACCGGCCGAATTGTTTAGCCGGGCCGTTTGAGCCGGAGTGACCCGCCACAGCGAGAAAGCCTCATACGTTTCCAGCAATTCGGCCCCACTATCGGCTAATCGCTGATAAGTGTCAACATCGCCGGCGTCAACCAACACCTTTTGGCCGGGGGGGGACTGAGCTGCTGAAGGTGATAAGTGGTTGACCAGCCCCAGCCAACCCAAAAGCAGACCCAAGCTTAGACCCAACAGGACCGGCACCCGCAGGTTTCTGCGAACAGTAGTCACCAAGGTGGGTTTTTTCACAATGCTTTCCCCTTCTTAAATTAATAAAATTACGTCATTTTTAGAATGACCCTTATCTTAATCTTTAATACGCCCCGTTGCCGAATATTACCCTGGGAATAGTCTGCAGCAAAATCTTGGTATCCAACGCCAGCGACCAGTTTTCGATGTAATAAATATCGAGCAGCGCCGTTTCGTCAAAAGTTAGCTCAGAGCGACCACTAATTTGGGATAGGCCGGTGAGTCCCGGCGCAACTTCCAGGCGGCGTTTGTGCCACTCCTGGTATTGCTGCACTTCAGCCGGCAGGGGCGGGCGCGGGCCGATCAAACTCATCTCCCCATTGACTACATTATAAAGTTGCGGCAGTTCATCCAGGCTAAACTTCCGCAGCCATTTGCCCACGCGAGTGGTGCGTGGGTCATCTCTGATTTTGAAAAGCGGTCCTTCGGCTTCGTTCAGGTCAAGCAGGGCCTCTTTCTGCTCGTCGGCCCCTTCGACCATCGAGCGAAATTTAAAAACAGTAAAACGCCGGCCGTTGCGTCCCACCCGCTCTTGCCGGAACAGCACCGGTCCCGGCGACTCCAGCTTAATCATCAAAACGATCAGGGCCATGAGTGGCGCGCCGAGAATCAGGGCCAGCGCCGAGAAAAACAGGTCAATGCTGCGTTTGACGATTTGGTTGAGGCCGCTAATGCTGACCTCTTTAACCCCGATCATGGGTACGCCGGCAATATCCTCAATGTGCATACGGCTGATGGTCATTTGGAACAGGTCAGGCACAATCCGCGCCCGAATTGATTCCCGCTCACAATAGGCCATAATACTGACAATTTTGCGATGATACTGCCAGGGCAGGGTAATGATGACCTCGTCAATTGCCTGCTCGCGCACGACGTCGGCCAGGTTGTCCAGGCTGCCCAGCGCTTTGAAGCGGCCAATATCGGTTTCACCTTTGACCGGGTTATCATCCAGAAAGCCGATAATATTGAACCCGCACTCCGGGTTGGCTACAACCGCCCGCATCACCGTACGAGCTATCTCCCCCGCGCCGACAATCAGCACTCGTTCCGAACCAATCCCCCGGCGGCGCAGCGCGCGCAGCAGCGTCACTTTGATTAAGCGGCTGATGCCCAGCAAGATGACCACAAAAATGCCGGCATAAATAAAGATAGCCCGTGAATAAAAGGCCGCCCGGTACAGAAAAATAAAGACGATCATAATAATCGTGCCGGTGGCCGTGCCGCTGATAATGACATAAAGTTCATCGAACCAGGAGATTTGGCGGCGCAGGCGGTACGCTCCCTGCTGACGATACACCAGAATGAGCAGCAGCGTAAACAGGCCCGCAAAAGGCCAATAGACCTCGTAGGGCACATCAAAGGCCGGGTCAACGGCCCGGAAGAGCTGCAGCCTGTATCGCACCCAATAAGCCAAACCAAAGGCGATGTTGATCAGGATGACATCAACCAGCACCCAGATAATAGCAGCGGCATTTTGGTTGCTGAACAAAACAGTCAGGTGTTTCACGTAGTAGTTAAAAAAAAAAGGGAATTGAGGGAACTCATGGGAACTGAAGGAACTTTTCTTGAGTTCTCTCAGTTCCTTTAGTTCCCTGGCTTGATTGCTTTCTTGTAGACTTCCACTGTCTCATGCGCGGTTTTATCCCAGCTAAAATAGTTAGCCCGAATAAGCGCTTGCTGCGACATCGCCGCCCGTAAATCGGTATCGGCCATGACCTCACGCATAGCGGCGGCCAGAGCGTCGGCGTCAGCCGGGTTAACCAGGCGAGCTGCGCCGGTATTGCCTGTCACCTCCGGCAGCGACGACACGGTGCTGGTAATCACCGGTGTCCCGCAGGCCATGGCTTCCAGGACCGGCAGTCCAAACCCTTCAAAGTGAGAGGGATAAACAAAGAGTGAAGCCGCATTATACCACAAAGGCAGCTCACTTTGCGGCACATAGTCGGTAAAGCGGACCCTTTCCGTCAGGTTGAGCGACTCAACCAGGCTAAAAATATGGTTATAATACCAGCCCTTCCCCCCGGCGATGACCAGCGGCGGCACGTCCGGCTCCTGTTTGCGCCAGCAGGCATAAGCCCGGATGAGGCCATCCACATTTTTGCGTGGTTCCAGCGTGCCCAAAAACAACACAAAGGTATCGGGCAGGCGTTTGGCTGCTTTGAAGGCAGCAACCTCGGCGGCAGGCAGGGGTCGAAAAGCCTCGTCTACCCCGCAGTAAACGGTGTGAACTCGTTCGGGCGGCGCGCCCAGCCAATTAATTACATCCTGCCGCGTACTCTCCGAGATAGCGATGATGGCTCTGGCCCGCTTGACCGAACGAGCCGTAAATTCGCGCAGGTACCAGCGATTGAAGGGGCGGAAGGCGTCGGGGTAGCGCAGGAAGCTGAGGTCGTAAACGGTGACGACGAAGGGGCAGGGTGTGGCTAAGGGCGCAACAAAGGCCAAAGCATGCAACATGTCCACCCTGGCCTGGCGTAGTGCCAACGGCTGAATGAACTGCTCCCACAAAATCCGAGCCGCCGGGCGTTGCGTAGGCAAGCGGCTTAGGTGCAGCGCCAACGCCGGCTCCTGAAAAGCCGGCTCGCTCAAAAAGGCGCTATAACAAAAATCTGGCGACGCGCCGGCCAGATTTTTAAGCAGATTGAAGATATACCAGCTTATTCCGGCACCCCGGTACGATTGGCTCAACGATAACAGATGCGCGTTCAGCCCGATATGGATCGGTCGGCCATTCATCGGGCCTATTATAACACAGGGTTTGATGGATGTTTAATTTAGGGATGGGGGAAATATGACCTTCATATTTTTCAGAAGACCTCAATGGGCTAAAATATAGACTCAGAAACTTTTTCGCCCTGGGGTGATGATGGAATATCGTTGAGCCAAAACTCCCGGTGGAACCTTCTTCTTTACGGTGGTCACGCACAAGCGGCGCAAATATTTCACCCGGCACGACCCCAGTTTTCGGTGGTATGTTCAGATGGGTAAATATCCGGTGGATTGGGGAGCCGGTCGGGTCATTACCTTTC
>JAAUSP010000619.1 GCA_012032575.1 Anaerolineales bacterium
CCCGGCTTTGTTTTGAGGCAACGGAGAAGACCACCGCGATGATAATGATTAAAACCCAGATAAATGGAAAACTGAAAAATGAAGAGTCCATGTTGATTTTCCTCAGGTAATAGTCTAACCACAAACAGGATAACAGGCAATGGTACTTAATTGTTGTAAGCCGACTACCAAAGTTGTAACATGGCGAAATTGGGGCAAGATAATAAGCAGGAGATTGGAGATTGGAGATTAAAGCTTAGAGTATGTTCTCAGTGCTGTTAATTACTCTCGGTCTGGGCCAACTGATTTCAACTTGCCTGGGCTGGCGAGCGGCCTCGCTGGTGGGGGCGAGGCGCGGCCTGGGCTACGGCCTCGCTTTGCTGCTGCTGGTAACCGGCGCGGCGCTGCTGCCGCCATCGTGGTGGGTACTGCTGTGGACGCCTCTGGCCGCCCTGTTGACCCTGGCCCTGCTGCTGCTGACCGGCTCGATGATTGACCCACCACCTCATCCCGACAACCTCTTTGAACCAACCCATCCCGCCCACGGAAGCTGCCGGCGAGTCCAAATCCGCGACGGCGACTCCCTGATACCGGGCTACCTGTTAAGCCCTCCAACCTTCCAACCTCCAACCCTCCAACCCGCTAACCTTCCAACCTTCCAACCTTCCAACCTTCCAACCCCCCCCACAGCCGCCGTCCTCGTTGTTCACGGCGCGGGTGATACCAAAATATCCTTCAAATGGCGGCTGGTCGGCGCTTTACTGGCCGAAGGCTTGACCGTGCTGACCATTGACCTGCCCGGCCATGGCGATTACCGCCACCGGCCCTTGAGCGTCCCCGACTGCCTTTCGGCGGTGCCGGCGGCGCTGCGCTTTCTGCGAGCGCAGCCGGGTATAATGCGGGTGGGACTGGTCGGCATCAGTTTGGGCAGCGCTCTGGCCATGGCCAGTTTGGCTCAACCTGTTAAAGACCCCAAAAGTTTTGAAAAACCTTTAGGGTCTAATCTTGAACAGGTGGATGCCTTTGTCGCGCTGGAGACACCGCTCGAAGTAAAATATAGTCAGATGTTTCGGTATCAGGAGATGTGGCACGCCTACCGCGCGCCGGTGTTATCGCTGCTGGGCGAGGTTTCCGTCAAACAGCTTCGGCAGAGCTGGTTTACCGGCGGCTATGTGAGCCGGCACAGAAGCACCGCCGAAGTGATAGACCTGTTAAATCCACGGGCAAGCATAGCTAATTTAAAGGGGATACCTCTGCTGCTGGTCCACGGCGGGCGAGATGCGATTGCGCCCCCGGCGGCAGGGCAGGTTTTACAGCAAGCCGTCCCCCAGGCCGAATTGTGGGCGATTAAAGGGGCCAGCCACGTTACCTTAACGTTAATGGCTGAGGTTAATCGGCGGGTAGCCCGCTGGCTGCGGCAGAAGATGGAAGAGGGAGGGGGGAAGATGGAAGATTGTAGATAGAAGATGGAAGATTGTAGATGGAAGATTGTAGATAGAAAACTATCTTCTATCCTCTATCTTCTATCCTCTATCTTCTATCCTCTATCCTCTATCCTCTATCCTCTATCCTCTATCCTCTATCCTCTATCTTCACTCCTAATAGTGGGTCGAGCCGTCGGGCATGGTGGCTCCCCGGAACCTGACGCCTTCGAGGTTAGCTCCATCAAGGTCTGCGCCCCGCAGGTTGGAATTACGCAGGTCAGCCCCGGTGAGATTGGCCCCGGTCAGGCTGGCCCCTTCCAGGTCAGCCCCGCGCAGGTCGGCCCCGCTCAGGTTGCTCCAGGCCAGGTCGGCATCCCGCAGACTGACCCGGCTCAGGTTGGCCCGGCTCAAGTCAGCGCCGACCAGCCACAGCGGGCCGCGGGCGGTATTAATCAGTTGGTATAATTCCTTTTGGGTAAACTCCATTCACACATTCCCCTCCACCCTTTCCCGCCGCCCGCGACCGGCGACGGTGGCTTTTAAACTGAACTTCATTTCGACGCGCCAGGGTTGATTGGTTTCTTCTCGCTGCCACAGCTCCAGCCGGCTGACCCTGAACACAAACTGCGGCTCAAACCCTTTCAGGGCGGCTTTGGCCTGCTCTAAAGCGGCCGAATCGGCAAAACGGCCAAAGACCAGGTGCGGCAGGTAGGGCTTCTCACTGCCGGCCAGCGAACTGAGCAGGCCGGTCGCCAGCTCTCGCCGGAGCGCCGTTAGTTCCGGCTGGCCGGCGGTCATGGGCAGTTGAAGCTGGTACTCCTTGCCTTCGTGAACATGCCAGCCGACCATAAAAACCTTGATCGGCGCGTAAACCTCGCCAATATCACTCAGATGGGCATAGAGCTGCTCCGCCGGCAGGCTGAACTGGAAAGGTTCGAGCAAAGGAATATGAGGTGGAGCCAACCCGGCCAGCGGGTCATATTTTTGGCGGTAAGGTTCAACGGCAGTGTTTAAATTTTCCGGCACCGGCGCGACAATAGTATACATAGCCAATTCATTGACCCCCCTGCGTCAAGCGCATTATAACATAAGGTGTCAAATCGGTCTATATTGAGGTCGGTTCAGCAAATATACAGGGTGCGTGTTGCGTGGTGCGTGTTGCGTAATCTGAACGGAACACGTAACACGCACCACGAAAAATAAATAATGATGTTGGGCCTCCCCTACGGCACTTCTATCCACCCCTGCGAAATGGCATAGGCGGAAAAGAGGGCCACGCTGTTGGTGAGCATGTGCATCAGGATGGCCGGCCAGATGGAACCGGAGTTTTGATACAAAAAAGCAAAAATCAGCCCCAGGATAAAGATGGGTAAGAGCGAAGTCGGCATCACGTGGACCAGGGCAAACAGAAACGCGCTGGCCAGGGCCGCCCTCGGCCAGCCCCACGAGCCGCGCCACCCGGCAAAAACAAAGCCGCGAAAGAATACCTCTTCCACAAAAGGCGCGACGATGGCCCCGCCAAAAAACAGCAGCAACGGAAAGTCAGTGCCCTGAAAAATCTGCTGAATCTCCGGCTGTATTTGCAGATCAAACTGGGCCAACAGGGTGGCATAAACCAAATTGACCAGCAGCGAAGCCGTCATCAAGCCGCAGCCCAGCCCCACCGACCCGGCCCGGAACGGCCGCAGCCCCAGATCGGCCCAACTTGCCTTGTATTTGTAGATGGCAAAGTACCAGGCCGGTAATAACAAAATCGCCTCGCCGAACACAATCAAGGCCCCGGCATCGAGGGGAAGGTTCAACTGAGCGCCCACCACGCCGGCCGCCATAAAAAACACAATCCACAACCCAAACACCAGCAGCCCCCAGGCCACATCGCGTGGCGTCCAGGGAACAGTCGGGGGAGAAGAATCGGGTAAAGGCGGATTAGTCATAAGAATAGGTGTCTGCTCTCCATTTTTGTAAGGCTGAGGCTAAGGCTAAGGCTGAGCACAGGATTGCGTAAATTTGTAATAAGTTGACATACCCGGTTTCTGCGATGTCATTTCGAGCGTCAGCGAGAAATCCCCTTGCTCACCATAACATTTTAGGTGGTGATAACGAAGATTCCTCCCTACGGTCGGAATGACATGACTTCTGTATAGTGAATAGAATAGTACCATATTTTACACAAGGGAGAAAGTTACACGAGAGGATGGGATAATCGGCACATTTAAGCTCAGAGGGGGGGCTGCGATCCCGGACACCGGTCGCAGACCGGCTTGGAGCAAACAAATTGTGATCTGCTGAGTATGGGATAATCGGCACATTGGGGGAAGCCGGATGACCATGTTAAAATAGGAGGATACAGCTCTGGGAGGAGTTTGGCCTTGAAAAACAGCAGCACTATTTTAATTGTAGACGATGCCCCGGAGGGCCGGGTCCTGTTGGAAAGACTATTGACCGCCGAAGGCTACAACCTGGCCTTTGCCGCCGACGGCATTGAGGCCCTGGCCAAAGCCGCAGCCCTGACCCCCGATTTGATCCTGATGGATGTGATGATGCCCCACCTGACCGGCTTTGAGGTGTGCCAGCGCATGCGGGCCGACCCGCTGCTGGCCAAAGTGCCGGTGATCTTGATTACCGCTCTGGATGACCGGGCCTCGCGCCTGCATGGCCTGGAATTGGGGGCCGACGACTTTGTGACCAAGCCCTTCGACCAGACTGAACTGTTGACGCGGGTGCGTAGTATTACCCAGGTTAACCGCTACCGCCAACTGCTGTTGGAGCGGGCCAAATTCGAGTGGGTGGTGGAAAACACCGACGACGGCTATCTTATCGTCAATACCGGCGACGATATTCTGTTCGCCAACCCCCAGGCCCGGCTCTACCTGGGCCTGCCGTCCGAACAGAATGAGCTGATTGAGCATCCCTTTCTGGAACTGGCCGGCAAAATGTATCAGCGCCAGCCCGACAACGCCTGGCAAACCTGGCCGGCCCAGATGGGCGAAGCTGCCCCCCGTTATCTGATGCGGCCGGAAACGGCTTCGGCCCATGCCTTCTGGCTGCAAGTGGATGTTTTCCCCGCCGAGCCGGAACGAAGCTGGGTGGTCCGCCTGCGCGATGTGACCCGCGAGGTGGACTCGCAGCGGGATATGCGCGGCTTTCACGAGATGGTCCGGCA
>JAAUSP010000031.1 GCA_012032575.1 Anaerolineales bacterium
ACCAGGGCCAAACCTGCTTTGGCCTCGTTGTTGGCCGGGTCGAGGGCCAGAGCTTTGTTGAAGCAGGCTTCTTTTTCCGCCAGCGACTCCACCACGCCGGCCAATCCGAGCCATGCTTCTACATTAGCCGGAGTTTGTTCAACGGCCTGTTGCAGCAGGCGACGCGCATCCTCAACATCACCAACCCTGGCCGCTGCCAGCCCCTGTTGCACTAAATCAGTGGTTGATCTGTCACTCATCAAATCCATAACTCCTAATTGAGGGGCACGTATCAAGATTCACCTTGACGCTTGACACCTCAATATTTGACACGTTGATGTCATTTCCTCGTTTGCGGCCACCCCAGGCGCTGCATGAGGGTGCGGTAAAAATAACTTTTATCCTGCAAGCGTACAAATCGGGCGACGGCTGGGCTGGCTTGCATGACAACTTTATCCCGGTTGGCCAGTTCGACTTCAAATTGGCCGTCAACGGTCAGCACAGCCGTCGAGTCGGTCGAAATCTGGACGGAAACGGTTACGCCTTTAGAGAGCACAATGGCTCGCTCCAGGCTGAGGTGGGGTGCCAGAGGGACTAATAAAAAATTTTTAATTCGGGGGGCAAAATAGGCCCTCCGGCAGCCAGAGCGTAGGCCGTTGAGCCGGTGGCCGTGGCCAAAATGACGCCATCGGCGGTGTAGGTGGTCAAAAAAACACCGTCAATTTCGGTGTGCAGGCGGACAACGCGGGCAAACTGCCCCCGGCCAATCACCACCTCGTTGAGAGCCTCGTAGCTGTTAACCAACTTGTCGTTGTGGTAATGCTCAGCCCGCAGCAGCATCCGTTCTTCGATCCAGCAGTCGCCCAACAGGGTCTGGCGGATGCGTTCCGGCCATTCGGCGGGCTGCACCTCGGCCAGAAACCGAGGCGGCCCATATTGATGCCCCAGAATGGGGATAGTCCGCACGGCGGCAATACGGGCCGCCCGCAGCAGCGAACCGTCGCCGCCCAGAGTAATCAGCAAATCCAGGTCTTCCAGCCGCTCTTTGATGTCGGCTTCACTCCAACTGGAGCTGACCCAGGCCGACGCGCCCAGGTTCTCAATAAATTCCAGCATCTCGGCGGCCATCACCCGCGACTCGGCCAGTTTGGGGTGGTAGAGCAAACCGGTTTTATGAAACGCTAACTTGGGAGAGTCTGGAGCCATTGTCACGATCATTTCAAAACGTAGCAGTGTTGCAGAGTCGCAAATCTGCGCCCCTGCGACCTTGCTACCCTGCTGTTTGCAACCTGTCTTTCAGCCAACCAGGCACCTCGGCCAGGTTCACCATTGTCTGCTGGCTGTTGCTCAAATCACGGATCATGGCCTGGCCGGCCTTGACTTCATCTTCGCCCAGGATGAGGGCAAAAGCGGCTTTGGCCCGGTCGGCGCTTTTCAGTTGCGCCTTCAAACTACGGTCGCCGGGGGTGAGCATAGCCCCAATCTTTTCGTTATGGAGCATTTCGACCAGCTTCAACGCCGCCAGCTTGGCGGCCTCGCCCAGGTAAGAAACGGTGACTTTGGGCAGCGGTTCCGGCGGCGGCTCAACGCCCAGGTGGCGCAGGGCAATAACGTAACGTTCGATGCCGGAACCAAAGCCAATGCCGGGGGTGGGCCGTCCCCCCAACTCTTCGATCAGGCCGTCGTAGCGGCCGCCGCCACAAATGGTATCCTGACTGCCCAGGCCGTCGGCTTTGATTTCAAACACGGTTTTGGTGTAGTAATCGAGCCCGCGCACAATACGATAATCCACCGTATAGGGCCGGCCAATGGCCTCAAGATAGGTTTGAGCCGGTCAAAGTGGCTGGCGCAGTCGGCGCAGAGGTGGTCGGTGATGCGCGGGGCGTTTTCCAGCAGCGGCTGGGTCAGCGGCTCTTTGCTGTCGAGAATCCGCAGCGGGTTTTTTTGCAGGCGCATTTTATCGTCGGGCGGCAGTTTGTCGGCAAAGGGTTCAAAATATTTGACCAGGGTTTGGATGTAGGCCGGTTTACAGACCGGGCAGCCGGTGGAGTTGATATACAGCCGCAGGCCGTAAAAACCCAGGCTGGTGAACAGATGCCAGGCCACACTGATCACCTCGACATCCACCGCCGGGTCTTGCTCGCCAATGACCTCGATATCGAACTGGCTGTGCTGGCGGTAGCGGCCTTTCTGCTGCCGTTCGTGGCGAAAGAGGGGGCCGGTGGTCCAGACTCGCAGGGGGGGGGCAGAGTGTGCAGCCCGTTTTCCACATAGGCCCGCATGATGCCGGCAGTGAATTCCGGGCGCAGCGCCAACTGATCGCCGTCGCGGTCATCAAAAATATACATCTCTTTTTCGACAATATCGGTCCCCTGGCCGACGCCGCGCACAAACAGGCTGGCCTGTTCCAGCAGGGGGGTATCTATACGCTGGTAGCCAAACAGATCGGTTGTTTCTTGAATTTTAGCGAGAATAAAGCGCCAGTAGGGCTGGTCGTCAAAAAGCACATCCAGCATGCCGGTGACGCGCTGGTATTTGGTCAAGGTTTATCTTCTCCTGAAATAACTTGCTCGAAGTGCAAAGACTTAAGCCTTTGCACTCCACAATATTACACCGCTCGGACCCTCCGACTGACGCGGGTCGCAGACCCGCTTTGAGCCTGAACTCTGTAATTCCTAACTTTAGCTTCAGGCCGCTTTCTTTGCCTGATATTATTTCTTATGCTAACCTCTGTCCATGCGCTACGCGATTTTCTCGGATGTCCACAATGAGGTTAAAGCGCTGACGAAGGTTTTACACCACGCTCGCCAACAGGCCGTGGATGGCTATTTCTGCCTGGGCGATGTAGGGGTTGACGACTGCGTTGAGCTGGTGCGGCAGAGCGCTGCGGCGACCGTATTTGGTAATTGGGAAGTAGCAAGCTGGTCGAGCCTGTCGCCGGAAAATCAGCAGTGGGCTTTACGACTGCCGCCCACCCGCAAAGAAGCGGGCTTCTGGCTCACCCATGCCACCCCGCTCTGGCCCCACCATCTGTCCAGCCTATCCGATTTGCTGGCGCATCGCCGCGACGTGCCGTTGTCGCAGCTTTTTCCTTATCTTCATTTTGAATGTCAACCGCTGTGGGACATCGTCGGCGCGTTGACGGAGGCCGGCGTGCCGCTGCTGTTTCACGGCCATACCCACCGGCAAATAGCCTGGCGCTTCACCGCCGCCAATTTTCTCCAAAAGCTCAGCCATTCCCTTATCACGCTGCGTCCCGGTGATACCCTGGTTGTGGGCGTCGGCAGTGCCGGGCGTCCGGAGGATGGGCCGGGGGCGGCTTATGTTATTTATGATGATGCGCTCAAACAAGTCGAGATGATACGAGTTTGAGGCGTGAGGCGTGATAATTCTTCACGTATCACGCACTGTTTGCCAGACTCTCCTGCAACATCGCCATGGCCATATTGCCAATCATTTCCATCGCTTGAGCCGCCTCGTTTTGATTTTGCCGGCGGGCTTCCTCGATGTTGGCTGACAAAATAGCAAAGAATGACTCGTCAATTTGGTCCAGCCGGTCGGCTAATACTTTTTGCGGGTCACGCGATTGCAAAATATCCCGCAGCAGCGCCACCGATTGTTGCAGGGCGGCCCGGCTTTGCTCTTCCTGACGGGCTTTGGTATCTAAAATTTTGGCCCGCAAATTTTTGAGCGTTTCGGACTGTTTGTTATTGCCTGCTTTGGACAGTTCATCAATCTGGGCGGTCAACTGCTGGAAAAAGGTATAATCGAGCAGGGGATGGCCCGCCGCCATATAGGTTTCAAACTCCTCGTCGGTGGGCGCGTTTTGCAGTTTTTCCAGCAAAACTTCCCGACTGGGGATATGCACCAGCCCCAGACTGCTGTCAATCTCGGCTACGGCCTGCTGACCCTGGCTGCTCAATTCGGCCAACATAGATCGCAACTCATAAAGCGCCTGCGCCCCGGCCCGATTGCCTTCCATCTGTGCGTGCTGAACCGAAGCAGTCAGGATTTCAAAAAAGTCACGGTCAAGCTCAGCGTCGTGTTCTTTGACTTTGGCCTGGAGCGTGGTTTCATCGCGCACCTGCAAAAACTCTTCCAGCAGTTTCACTTTGGCTTTTTGGGCTTCCAAAACCTCTTCGGTAATGCCATCGGCCTCCAGAATAGCCTTCATAATGCTTTCAAAGGTTAAAAACAGCTTGGGATTCAACAGGTAAAACTTGCGCTGTTCAGCCGGCAAGCTGTTGACCAGATTATTGGTCAAAGAGCCAATGAGCCTATCCTGCTCCGCGCCACTCAAACTCAGACTGTTGGGCGACAGCACCAACGCCAACTCTTTCTCCAAATCATAATAAAACATGGGGAGGTTAAGCGCATTGACAGACCCACACTGCGGACACTGCACTGCATTGAAACGGCCCTGCAAAAAGGCCGACTTCAAAGCGGGGTTTTGCCCGTCAATAATCGGTATCACCGGAGCGTTAAATTGGGTACGGCAGTTGGCGCAAACCACCGGGGCAATCTGTTGAGTAGCCATAATAGATAGATGTTACCTTTCTTAACAACTTTTATATGCAAAGTAGTATCTTACTCGCTAGAAGGCAAATTAGCAACTAAAAACCGCCCCCTTCAACTCCTGGCGGCGGTTTTTGATACGCTTTTTAAAGCCTTACATTATTCCCACTAATCCCGGAAGAATGACTCTACCTGAACCTGATCTTCTTCGCTGGGTAAAGTTTCAACGAAGCTAATCCGGTGCCAGGGAAAGATAACGCGGGTAGCATCACGCTCGATATAAACCAGGTTTTTGCCGTCACGAGCGCGGGCATTGGTGCAAATCAAAAAATTCGAGGTCGGATCGGGTATCTCTTCGATTTCAGCCATAATTGCATCTGCATTCATGATGTGGATGATTACCGTAATCGCCATCAATAGCTCCTTATTAATAATTGACCAAAGACAGGGGACCGATGACCGGTATTAATGCCCTGTTGCCGGTCTCCCGTTCTCTGTCTTCGGTCTATCAGTTCAGCGCATTTCTACTTCAATGAGCAGCTTGCCGAGTTGCAGTTGGTCGCCGTTATGCAGCACTTCGGGTAAATAGGGGGCCAGGCGTTTGCCGTTGATAAACGTACCGTTGATGCTGCCCAAATCTTCCACAACCACGGTGCCTTCCCGCTTGAGAATACGGGCGTGCCGGCGCGAAACCCCTTTTTCCAGGCCGTTATCATTGGTCAAATCAATTTCGGGAAAAACATCACTGGCCGGGTCCAACCGTCCCAAATGGACAGCTTTGGTCAGGGTGGCTTCAATTTCACGCCCGTTGTCGCCAATACGCAAGCGCACGGCCAGAGGCCCTGTCCCCTTAACAAAAGCATTCGAGTCCCCCTCGCCCTCTTCTTCACCAACCCAGCCGATTTCATCCGTTCCCAGCGGATCGGTGCCCCGACGGTCATCTTCTAGTAAATACGTTCCACACTCACTACAAAAGAGGGTATTGGCAACGTGAGTTGTTCCGCAGAATGGACACTTAATCACGATGTATCTCCTTTGGCAAAATTGACAGACTACGTGTGCCGTAACGAATCTTTTTCCGGCCTTCGGCGGACAGGTCGCCGGTGCGAGCTAAGCGGCCGGCTTCGAGCAGCGCGGCCCGCGCCAGATCGGTTTCTCCTAAATTGAGCAGCCGTGTGGCCATGGTTTCCAAGCGCTGGGTAGCGGCGCTAATCTGACCATTTTCCAGGTCAACCATAGCTTTTTCTTGCATTTTAAAGATGGCTAATTTACCCAGCGCCGTGACAATAGTGGGCGGAATTTCAATGTTTCCTTCGGGGGTAGCCACAAATTCGCCCGTTAAATCTACCCACTCCCAACTTCTGCGGTTGGCCTGACCAGGCACGTCGCCGTCAACCGTTAGGCGCATCAGCCGTTTTTGCCCCAGCGTGGTTTCCGACCGGACTCGAAACTCCATCAACAGCGTTTTACCGCTGCCGGTCCCCAACGGCCCCAAAACCGTTTTATCGGCGCGCAAATCGAGGCGCTGGATGTGGGGCGTCACCTGGAAGGCTTCTTTCAGGGTAACGGTGGTTGAGGTGTTGACGCTCATGGTTAATTCACGGGCTACGACCGTGCTGAGATTGCGAATGGTCGCCTTAAAAACATCCACCACCTTACGGGGCGAGTCAATATAAACCGAGGTCCCACCCGATAAAGTGGCCATCTGATCCAGCAAATTTTCGTTCCAATCCGAGCCAATGCCCATAGTGCTGAGGCTGATTTGGTGATGCCCGGCCCATTCGGCTTTTTCCAGGCAGCCGGCTTCGTCGCCGTAGGTCTGGCCGTCGGTGAGCAGAATGAGATGGTTGACCGACTCTTTGGTGCGGTTCCGTTCCAATTCCTGCAACCCGGCGGCGAGGCCCTGTAGCATCTCGGTGCCGCCGCTTGGCTGGATGGTGCTGGCAATGGATTTGGCCATGGCCTTATCCACCCCTTTTTGGCTGGGCAAAATCACCTCGGCCCGGTCGCTGAAGACCACCAGGCTGAGGGAGTCGTCGGGGTTGAGCCGGTCAATCACCTGGCGTGTACCTTCTTTAACCTGCTGCAAACGCATGCCCTGCATGGAAGTGCTGCGGTCGAGCACCAGGCAAATGTTTAGCGGCAAACGGGCGGTCGGCAGGTCGGAGGCGGGGGTAACATCCAGCAAAACATAAAAGGCTTGCTCTTCGACATTAGTTAAAAGGGCTTTGTGGCTGAGGGTAGCCCGCAGGCTGATGGCCGACGATTTATCCAGCCCTTCCGACTCACGCAAGCGGTCATAAATGCGGCGCTGCTCCGGGTCGCCCAGAACTTCGTACGCTTCCTGTACTTCTTGAAATATCTCATTGGCAGCCGGGTTTTTGCTGGTATCAGGATGATACTCACGCACCAAAACACGGTACATCTTGCGGATCTGATCTTCCGAGGCCGTGCTTTCGACTTTGAGAATTTCGTAGTAATTTTTATCGGTTCGCATCAGGGTTGCTCTCCCTGCTTTCCTGTATAAAAGGAGAGTACAGGATAAGGTGATTTTAGATAGCTAGTTTTCAAGTCCAACTGAAACCATCACCACTGTGATATTGTCTTCACCGCCATTTTTGTTGGCCGCTGCAATTAAACGCTGGCAAGCTTCTTGGGGGTTACCCGAAGTGCCGATAATTTCACGCAGCACTTCATTTTTCACTGGCCCCCACAAACCATCGCTGCACAGCAGCAGCGAACTACCCGGCGGCAAATGCTGCACGTAAATATCCACTTCCATCGCCGTACCCTGACCAATGGCCCGGTACAAAACATTCCGTTGAGGATGAGTCAAAGCACCTTCGGCGGTTTCCTGGCCCAATTCTACCAGGCGTTGAACCAGGGAGTGATCTTTAGTTACTTGCTTTAAATTGCCCTGATTAAACCAGTAGGCTCGACTGTCACCCACATGAGCAATGTAGGCGCTGTGTCCCATCACCAGCGCTACCGTCAAGGTAGTGCCGCCATCGGGCACTGCTTCTTGAACCACTGTGTTGGCTCTTTCTACGGCGCCTATCAGAACTTCGTTAATGGGCCGACTGGCCGCACCCTGATTATTATTATTGGTCAGGAAAGACAAATAAATTTCTTTCAAGATACATTCGGCGGCGGTCCGCACTGCCAGCGAACTGGCCAATTCGCCTTTTTGATGACCGCCCATGCCATCGGCCACAATGAACAAGCCAAACCATTCCTGCCCATCATCATGCTGCAACAGCGATTGAACGGCAAAAAGCGAGTCCTCGTTGCGCTCGCGCACCTGGCCAATATCTGAAAGTTTGCCTACATGTAATCCGGGTGATAGCTGGCTGTGTCCCTTTACAGGGGCAGCCGCTTGATCCGAACTTTTACCTGCCGCCTGCCTTGTTGATTCCGGTTCAGCTTTTGGCTGTGACAAGAGGCGTTGCAGAAAATTCATGCGTTATAAGCTCCAATACTACCGGGTTTTAAGACTAAAGTTAGGTCAGGGTATTGCAATGGCTCAAGCAGGTAAGGCATAAAGGTGGTGATCGGTTGAACCAATATAAACAATACCATCATACACCAGAGGTGAAGAGGGGATAGGTCCACCCGTTTTGAACCTCCAGCGCACCTTTCGATCCCGGCGATTAATGCTTACAAGCTCACCGCCCATTGTTCCAAAGTAAACCGCTTCATCGGTTACGGCCGGAGTAGAAACCACCGGCGAACCGGCATTGAACTTCCACTGCACCCGACCATTTCTTAAGTCAATGGCGTAGACATATTTATCGGTCGAGCCAATGTAGGCGATTTCATCAAAAATTATGGGGCTGGAAATAACCGCCTGACTCGTTCTGACCTGCCAGATGGAGTAGCCTGTTTTGGCATCGAGGCCATACACATTCCAGTCTTGTGAGCCGACGACAATAATTTCTTTAAACAAAGCCGGACTGGAAGTGATATTCCGGTTCGATCTGAACTTCCAGCGATGCGCTCCCGACGACAGGTCAACCGCATAAACATAGCCATCCTCGGAGCCCACGTAAACCAGTTCATCTCCCAGGGTTGGACTGGAACGGATAGGTCCCATTGCCTCAAACCGCCAGATAACCCGGCCAGTTTGAGCATTGACGGCATACAGGCGGTGGTCGTCAGAACCGAAAAAGGCGTGTTCAAATTCCACCCGGGCCGACGAGCGAATTCGCCCTCGGTGGGGCAGGTCCAGATAAGCCGGCCGCCCGTAGAAACAGCATAGGCCACTCTGTCTTCAGAGCCGACAATCACCCGGTCATTGTAAACAAAAGGTTTGGCGGCAATACCGCCCTCGGTGGGGTACTTCCACTTAAACTGGCCGCTCTTCAAATCCAGGGCATAAATATTATTGTCATAAACACCAATGTAGAGCGTTGCCTTATCGGCCACCGGCGACGAGCGAATCTCGTCTTCGCACTTAAATTTCCAGATAGGCAAGATTGAATCGCTCAGTTCCCCATCTTGCTCGCCCGTCAAAATACCCGGCATAGGCGGTTGGGGATAACCGGGCGGGTATTGGGGCGGGTAGGCCGGATATTGGGCCGGGTACGGCGGCGGTGGGTACTGCGGATACTGCACTTGCGGAGGGGGCTGAACCGGCTGATATTGCGGCGGCATCTGCGGCTGACTGCTCAGAATTGTGGTGCCCCTGACAGCAGGGGCATCGGGTGGCAAAACCTGGGTTGAGGCGCTGGGGTTAGGGGCAAGGAGCGATTTATCCTTTTTCAAGGCAGCCATCAGGGCATCCTTAAGAACCTGGGCCGACTGATAGCGCTTCTCCAGGTCATATTCCAGCGCTTTCATAATAACCACGTTGGTTTCTTCCGACAGAGACGGGTTTAACAAGCGCACCGGTTCTTCGTGGAAGGTAAAAGGCGGTTCAAGGCGAGGGTCTCGTTTGGTTAGCAGGTGGTGCAGGGTGGCCCCCAAAGCATAAATATCGCCACGCGGACTGGCCACACCCCGGTACTGCTCCGGCGGAGAGTAACCTTCGGTCCCAATCATGGTTCCTTTCTTCTGGGTGGCCTCCACCGCTTTGGCAATCCCAAAGTCAATCAGGGCAATTTTGTTGCTGTTTTTGCGCAGCATTACATTGGAGGGTTTCAAGTCTCTAAAAATAATGGGTGGGGATTGGTTATGCAAATAAACCAGCACGTCACAAACCTGAACAGCCCAATCTAAAACGGTATCCTCTTTGAGCATCCCCTGGGTATGTTCGAGCACGTTTTCCAGGTCTTCGCCTTCAACATAATCCATGACGAGGTAGTAACGAACCGACTCGGTGAAAAAATCGGAAACTTTGGGAATGCCGGGATGATCGAGTTGCACCAGCAGATTGGCTTCGCGTTCAAAGCTTTCCCGGGTTAAATTGCGCAGTTGAGGATCGGGGGCCGAACTAAACATCTCTTTGATGGCACATTTGCGCACCACCGAGAAGCGCAGGTCACGCGCCAGGTAAACAGCGCCCATTCCGCCTTCACCCAAGACCTGGAGAATTTCGTAACGCTTTTGCAGGACAGCTCCCCGGGGCAATTTATTTTCATCGTAGTCGTTGTTTACAGTTTGAGGTTTTTTGGGGGGGTCGGGACTTTCTAAATGCTGCGTTTCAAATATCACCGTTTTCTCCTGTTGGCGCGCCAAAAACGCTCATTCCCTTAATTATATCCATTCACCCGTTGAAATGCAACCAGATACAAGTACCAAGACATAATTTTACAGAATTTGTTCAGAAATTATACTATATTCCGCTCTCTTACGTCAACCACAAGTAATAATTTCCCTCTTGTGGGTTTATCTTTTAATGCTATAATCAAACTATTGTAAATAGTGATTCTTTAGTGTTTTGAGCGGAGCACTCATTCAAGATGAAAACAATTCTGTGTGTGGACGATGAACCAACCCAATTGATGCTTTTGCGCCTGGCTCTGACTCGTGCCGGCTTTCGGGTACTGGAAGCAACTGATGGTCAAAAAGGGGTTGAAATGAGTACGGAACACCAGCCGGCGCTGATTATTATGGATTTGATGATGCCGGGCATGGATGGCGCTACTGCCATTTGGCATTTGAAGCAAAATCAGGTCACCCAGCATATTCCAATTTTGGTTTTATCAGCCTACGTCAAAGGAGATCAAGCCAAACGTGCCTTGGAGGCCGGTGCAGCCGAACTTGTCTCAAAAAGTTTGATCTTAACCGATTTGATTGAGAAAGTAAAGAACTATACTCAATAATCTACTTTTGTTACCCCCCCATTAAATTAAGCCTCCGGTCCGTAAGAGTCCTGCCAGCTTTGTTTTTGAGTGGCGCAGGACTCTTTTTCTCCCTCCTTCTGACTGGCATTTTTATTTTTGACTCCTTAGCCTATCTAGCGTACTATGCGGGTATTCCATCTCAAAGCTGAATTAAGCAGGTATTGGAGGCACCCATGGATGAAATCATCGCTGTCGAATTTGTTCCTACCGCAATAACGGCCATTGAAACCCCCTCTGAAAATTTGATCCCGCTTGACCCAAAAACTCCAGCTTATGATTTACACGCCCCAGCGGTTTACATTAACCGCGAATTGAGCCTGCTGGAATTTAACCAGCGTGTGCTGGCCGAAGCCCAGGATGAGAATAATCCTCTCCTCGAACGAGCAAAATTTCTGGCGATTTACAGCTCTAATATGGATGAGTTTTTTATGGTCCGGGTTGCCGGCCTGATGCAGCAGGTAGCCGCCAATATCACCGACGTACCGGCCGATGGCATGACTCCCAGGGAACAACTCATTGCTATTCGCAAAAGGGTGCGAGCCAATTTGAAAGTAGCCCATCGCTGCTACCGCAATATCCGCTCCAAATTAGCCGAAGCCGGAATATTTATTCACACCTACAGCAAACTGGCCAAAACCCAGCAACAGGGCATTAATGAATATTTCAAAAATGAGATATTTCCGGTTTTAACTCCCCTGGCCTTTGACCCTGGCCGGCCCTTTCCTCATATCTCCAGCCGCAGTCTCAATCTGGCGGTGCTGGTTCGCAACCCAGACACGGGAGCCGAATACTTTGCCCGGATAAAAGTGCCCAATACCCTGCCGCGACTGGTTCCGGTAAAACGGCTTCGGGGCGACACGCCGCGGACCCATCACTTTGTCTGGCTTGAAGATTTGATTGCCCACAATCTGTCCCACCTTTTTCCCGGCCACGACACTATCGAATATCATCAATTCCGGATTACCCGCAACGCCGATATGGAAATTGAAGGCAACGAAGCCGACGATCTGCTGGAAGCGATCGAAGCCACAGTGCGCCGCCGCCGCTTTGGTTTTGTGGTGCGCTTTACCATTGCCGCCGATATGCCCAAACACATTCGCGATCTGCTGGCCAAAAACCTGAATGTGGGGCCTGAAGATACCTATGAAAGCAAAGGTCCATTGGGGTTAAGCGGCCTGATGAGCCTGACCAAAATTGACCGGCCCGATTTAAAAGATCCACCCTACACCCCGATTATACCCTCCCGGCTGCGCCAACTTGAGAACCGCTCAGAAATCTTCCGGGTCATCCGCGAAGGCGATATCCTGCTTCATCACCCCTACGATTCGTTTGTGCCCGTGATTGATTTTTTGCGGACCGCAGCCCGTGACCCCAAAGTGGTCGCGATCAAACAAACCCTTTACCGGGCCGGCTCTAACTCACCCGTAGTGGATGCTCTGCTCGAAGCGACCGAATACGGCAAGCAAGTTTCAGCCCTGGTGGAGTTGAAAGCCCGCTTTGACGAGGAAAGCAACATTGGCTGGGCCAAAACGCTGGAACGGGTGGGCGTCCATGTGGTTTATGGCTTTATGAGCCTCAAAACCCACACCAAAATTTGCCTGGTCGTCCGCCGCGAAAGCGGTGGAATTCGCCGTTATGTCCATCTCTCCACCGGTAACTACAACGCCATCACCGCCAACATTTACACCGACCTCGGCTTTTTTACCTGCAAACCAGAGTTTGGCGCGGATGCATCTGATTTGTTCAATGCCCTGACCGGCTATTCCAATAAAGAAGATTACCAGAAGTTTCTGGTAGCCCCCTTTAATTTGCGCAAACGATTTGCGGCCTTGATTGAGCGAGAAATCAAATGGGCGCAAAAAGGCGCACCGGCCCGGCTTATCTTTAAAATGAACTCATTGATTGATCCGCCCTTTATTCGCCAGCTTTATCGGGCCTCTATGGCCGGGGTTAAGGTTGAGCTGCTGGCGCGGGGTATTTGCGGTTTGCGTCCCGGCATTCCCAACCTCAGCGAGAACATCCGCGTTACCAGCATCGTGGGCCGTTTTTTGGAACACTCCCGGATTTACTATTTCCACAACGGGGGCAACCCCGACATCTATCTTGGCTCCGCCGACCTCATGCCCCGTAACCTCGATCGGCGCATCGAAACCTTATTTCCGATTGAAGACCCCACCCTCAAACAAGAGTTGATTGATATTCTCGATATCCACCTGGCCGATAATGTCAATGCCCGCCTGCTGCAAGCCGATGGCAGCTATGTGCAGCTTTCTCCGGCCAACCCGGAAAGCGCCCGCGATAGTCAAGTGGAATTTATGACCAGAGCTAAAAGCAGGTAGTAACAAGTAGCAGGTAGCAGGGTAGCATTAAAAATTTTGCTGCCCTGCTACTTTGTTACCTTGCTACATTACTAAAGAAGGAAGACCGTATGTTACTCGCCGGAGATATTGGCGGCACCAAAACTCACCTGGCCCTTTACTCCCTGGCTGCGACGCCAACACAGCAGCAAGACGCTATTTTCAAAAGCGCCGATTACCCCAGCCTGGAAGCTATTGTCCAGGAATTTCTGGCCCAAACAGGCGCGGCGGTTAGCCAGGCTGCCTTTGGCGTGGCTGGCCCCGTGGTCAACGGCGAGTCGAAGATCACCAACTTGCCCTGGCACATTACCGAAAACAACCTTTGCCAGACGCTTCAGCTCTCGCCGGGCGCAGTCAAACTGTTGAATGATTTGGAGTCCATCGCCTACGCCGTACCTCACCTGCCGGCCAGCGATTTGGCCCCTCTCAACGGTGACCAGTTGGACCCCAACCTGGGCGGCCACAAAGCTGTTATCGCCCCCGGCACCGGCCTCGGCGAGGCGATTCTTTTTAATCATAACGGCCAGTATCATGTCATGCCCTCCGAGGGTGGTCACACCGATTTTGGCCCGGCCAACGCCGTGCAAATCGGTTTGCTGCGCTATCTGCTCGACCGCTTCAACCATGTTAGTTATGAACGGGTTTGCTCTGGAGGGCTGGGAATTCCCAACATTTACGCCTATTTCAAAGCGACCCGCCCCAACGAAGAAACACCTGCCGTGGCGGCGGCCCTGGCTCAAAGTTCCGATCCTACCCCGGTGATTATTCAAGCCGGTCTGACCAATGAATGTGAACTGTGCCGGGCGACCCTCAATACCTTTGTGTCTATCCTCGGCGCAGAGGCCGGTAATCTGGCCCTGAAAGTTATGGCGACCGGCGGAATTTACCTGGGCGGCGGCATCCCCCGCAAAATCCTCCCCAAGCTGCGAGATGGCACTTTTATGGCTGCTTTTGTTAATAAAGGCCGCTTTGCCGGCTTGCTCTCCCACATCCCGGTTTACATTATCCTGCATGAGAATCCGGGACTGCTGGGGGCGGCTTATTATGGTCTCACCCTTGAAGGAAAACAATAGCCAGTGGTTGGTAATCAGACGTCAATCATCAGCTAACTGGTCACTGATTACTGTCTCCTTAAGGTACTCACGAATGATACGTCACCCCTAAGGAAAACCTTTGCCCGATATGTGACACTTACTTTAAAGGAGTCTCTTTTACTTCATGACTAAACCCACCCTCGATCTCTCCCCCTTGCGCGCCCAGTTTCCCGCCCTCCAGGAAACCGACGCCCTCGCCGGCCTTATGTTTTTTTGATGGGCCGGGCGGCACCCAGGTCCCCCAGACCGTTCTGGATAGTATGACCGGCTATATGACCCGGGCCAACGCCAACAAGGGCGGTCAATTTATAACCAGCCAGCGCAGCGACGAAATTATTACCGAAGCCCGCCAGGCCATGGCCGACTTTCTCAACGCGCCCTCGCCCCAGGAAATCGTTTTTGGGACCAATATGACTACCCTCACCTACAACCTCAGCCGGTCCATTGGCCGGACCCTCCGCCCCGGCGACGAAATCGTCGTGACCCGCCTGGACCACGATGCCAACATCTCGCCCTGGCTGGCGCTGGAAGAACAGGGGGCTGTCGTCAAATGGGCCGATTTTGATGTCGAAGATTGCCGGCTCAATCTCGAACACCTGGCCTCGCTCATCAATCCCAAAACCAAACTGGTAGCAGCGGCTTATGCCTCCAACGCAGTTGGCACTATTAACCCTATCCCTCAGATTGCCGCGCTGGCGAAGCAGGTGGGAGCATGGCTCTGGGTTGATGCCGTCCACTATGCCCCGCACGGCCCCATGGATGTGCAGGCGTTGGGCTGCGACTTTTTGGTCTGCTCGGCCTATAAATTTTTTGGGCCGCACATCGGGGTGCTGTGGGGCCGGCTGGAACTGCTGCAAGCGCTGCAACCCTACCAGGTGCGCCCGGCCAACCCCAACCCGCCCTACAAATTTGAAACCGGCACCGCCAATCACGAAGGCATTGCCGGTATGCTGGCCGCCGTTAACTACCTGGCCGAATTGGGCCGGGTTTACGGCCAGCCTTTTGCCGCCGAAACAGCCGCCTACACGGGGCAACGACAGCTCCTCAAGCAAGCTCTGCACGCCATCATGGCTTACGAGCGCCCGCTTTTAACCTATCTGCTCAAGGAACTCCAAACCATCCCCGGCCTGACAATTTATGGAGTCACGGAGCCAACGCTGCTGTCAGAGCGCTGCCCGACCGTGGCTTTTACTAAAGCCGGGTACACCCCGCGCCAGGTTGCAACTCATCTGGGCCAGCAGGGTATCTTTGTTTGGGATGGCAACTATCTGGCCCTCAGCGTCACCGACCGCCTGGGGCTGGAAGGATCGGGCGGAATGGTTCGGGTGGGCCTGGTGCATTACAATACGCTGGCCGAGGTTGACCGGCTGCTGGCGGCGCTGCGGGAGTTGTAAAATGGATTTGGCGACAATTATCTGGCTGCACGATCGAGTGGGAAACGCTGCCCCCCTGTTTATGGTACTGGTGAGCGCCATCAGTTTTATCAACTACTTTCGGGGGCTGGGGGTGGACGGCAACGTCATCGGCGCGGTGATTGTGGGCGAAATTATGATGTTAGCCCAGGCAACCCTGGGCATTATGTTGCTGGTTATTGGCTTTTGGCCCGGCGGTTGGGGCATTCACTTTTTGTACGGCAGCCTGAGCGTGCTCTTCTTTCCAGCGCTGTGGGCTTATACCCGCGGCGCCACCGACCGTCGCGCCTCGCTCACCTGGGCTGTCGGCGGCCTGTTTATGATGGGCCTGACTCTGCGAGCCATTGGTACTGCCGGGTGAAATTAAAGGCATGGAACCGCTAAAAATAGCGTATCATGGTTCACGAATCACACCCTGTTTTTTCAGTTTCACCTTTTCCATTCTATAATAACTGCGAATTTAAGTGCAAGGAAACTTGTAATGTACGGAGAAATTGCTCTTTTTAGCGGAAATGGAAACGCTCAACTGGCGCACGAGGTCAGTCAGGCGCTGGCTGTCCCTCTTTGTCCAGCCGACGTTTTTAAGTTTTCCAATCAAAATATCTTTTGCCGGCTGAAAACCAGCGTGCGCGGCAAAGATGTGTTTATTATTCAGCCGGTCGCCAACTCTTATGATGAAAATGGCGTTTTGACCTCGGTCAATGACAACTTGATGGAATTACTGATTATGATTGATACCGTCAAGCGCGACTCGGCCGGACGCATTACCGCCGTCGTACCTTATTACGGCTACGGGCGCACCGATAAAAAGGACCAGCCGCGTGTGCCGATAACTGCCAGACTGGTCGCCGATATGATTAGCACTGCTGGAGCCAACCGCTTTTTAACCCTTGATTTGCATGCCGGGCAAATTCAGGGTTTTTTTAATATTCAGGTGGATGAAATTACCGCTTTTTATCTGTTGAGCGATTACATCCGCAAAAAGCACATCCCCAACGCCGTCGTCATCTCCGGCGATATCGGCGCGACGAAGCGCTCGCGTAATTTTGCCCAAAATCTTGATTTGCCCCTGGCCATTATTGAAAAGCGGCGGGTTCAGCAAAAGGATGGCAGCAAAGCGGAAGTTCTGAATATCATTGGCGAGGTCAAAGGCAAAAACTGTATCATCTTTGACGATGAGATTGATACCGCCGGCACGGTCGCTCAGGCCATGGTTTTCCTCAAAGAGGAAGGTGCGCTCGATATTTATGCTTGTGTCACGCACGGGGTTTTTTCGGGGCCGGCGGTGCAGCGCCTACAGGAAGCGCCGGTCAAGGAAGTGGTCGCCACCAATACCGTCGTCCTGCCGCCTCACAAACGCTTCTCCAAATTAACCCAACTCTCCGTCGCCCCCCTCCTGGCCGAGGTTATCCGCCGGGTTCATCTGGGTATTTCGGTCGGGGAGTTGTTTAATGAGTGAGTTTCCGTTTTGAATGGTTCAACGACCAGATTTAAGGTTGTCCAACCAGAGTAGCTTATTTATTACCGAGCCAGTTTAGTGCCATCTGTTACTGACAATGAGTGCCTCTTGTTCCGAGTAAACTTCACCATAATCGGAGAGAACCGGTTCCGGCACAATTTCATCATCATCATCATCATCATCACCAGTAGCCTCACCTGTCTCTATTTCAGTAGTTACCAGCTTGAACTGTGTGACCAGTTGCAGCAGCCCGTGAGACATTTCTCGCAGAGATTGGGCTGAAGCCGTTACATCTTCCACCTGAGCGTTCATTTCCTGGGTTGCAGCGCTTACTTCCTGCACGGCGGCGCTGTTCTCTTCGCTCACACTGGCAATACTGTTGATGAGTTGGAGAATCCCGTTAGACTCTGCCGCCATCTCTGCAGTAGCGTCGGTGTTCATTTCTACCACAGTGTTAACAGTATTCATAGCGCTGACTAAATCGCTCGAGGCAGCTCCCATATAGCTGGCCGCCGCCGCAATCTCTTCAACCTGGTGATTCACGCCCTCAGCCGCCTTTAGAATAGCCGCCAGAACCTGACCTGCTTCATAAGCGCGGCTGGCCCCGGTTTCTACCTGAGTTGTTCCCTCTGCCATCGTCTGGACCACTTCGGCCACCGTATGCTGAATACCCTTAATCAAGCCCGCGATTTCTTTGGTTGCGGTGGCCGATTTTTCGGCCAGCCTGCGAACCTCATCCGCTACCACGGCAAAGCCCTTGCCATGTTGCCCGGCCCGCGCTGCCTCGATGGCCGCATTTAAGGCCAATAAATTTGTTTGCGCAGCAATGTCATCTATTGTTTCGACAATTGCCCCAATCTGGCTGGAGTGCTGCCCCAATTCATGCACTTTCCGGGCCGATAAGCCAACCTTGACCTTGATTGCCTCAATCTCCTTAACCGTAGCCTCAACCGTGGTAGCGCCCTGATGAGCCGTCAGCGTAGCCTCTGCTGCGCCTTTGGCCCCTGCCTGAGCATGAGCAACAACTTGCTGAATGGCTGTGCTGATTTGATTGGTAATATCCAAAGATTTAGCCACAGCCATGGCTTGTTCTTGAGCGCCCTGAGCTACCTCATCAATGGTCAAGGCGATTTGCTCAATTGCCACCGCGGACCTGTTCACCTCATTTGCTTGTTGGGCGGTTCCTTGAGCTACTTGCTGAATGGTCATCGAAATCTGGCTGGCAGCCTGACCGGCCTGATCGGCGGTAGCAAAGAGTTGTTCCGAAGCAGTTCCAACCCTGTCCGCACTTTCGGCTACTTGTCCAACCAGTTGGCGCAGGTGGTCAATCATTTGGACAAAGGCGTGTCCCAGTACATCCCGTTCTGATTCAGTCACCAGGTCTTTGGTCAAATCACCCCTGGCGATACTGCCAGCCGTATCGGCCATGGCCTGCAAATAATCAATCATCCGTTTGAAAGCCACAGCCATGTCCCCTATCTCATCATTACCTTTAAATGCAATGATTTGATTAAGTTCACCCTTTGATATTCCTTCAGCCACCGTAGCCATTTGCCGGGCTGCTTTAGCAATAGAACGGGCCAGGTAGAAAGCAGTCCCCAGTCCAATCACAATAGCGGCTGCCATCAAGCCAATCAGGATAACTCGCGATGTTTCGTGGATGGCGGTGTTGCTGTTAGCCACAGCCTCAGCTTTCTCTAACAAATGCTTATTCAAATCCTCAATGATAACCAGTACCTCATTAGCCACGCCCAGTTGATTATTTAATCTGGTTTTAGTAAGTTCGACATCGCCCGCCTGGATATTTTCCAGGAGCGGGCTAAGTAAAGCTGTGTAAACCTCTAATTTTCTTTGGAGAGTTAGTAACCTGGCCCTTGTATCTTCCTGTTCCAGGGGGATGAGGATATCTAATTGAGCCAGGCTATCATTTACAAACGTCTTTTTTTCTTCAATGACTTTGAGTTGTTCGCTAACTTGCGCCGGTTCATCAATATAAATCACTGCCGTTTGCAGGGCACGGCCAATCATTAACAAGCCTTTGCTGGACTCTTCGGCCTGGATTGCCGCCGTAATGTCAACAGCATACATTTGGGTATAGGAGGCGTCGGTGCGGTCTATCAAAACAATACCCACGCCCCCCACAATCCCGGTAAAAATCAAAACGGTAATGAATCCGGCCAGCAGTTTGGTTAAAATATTGAGTTTCATAACCTGTTCCTTTGGTGAAAGCTATGAGCAAGCAGTCCACTTGATTGTATCGGCTGCCAAGCAGCTTTCACCATAAGAGAACCATAAAGATGGACAAAAGAAAACTTTAAAGTTAGACAAATACTGGTATGTTTAAAAAATCAAAGAACAGGAGAAGTTTAACGATCCACAAGTTCGTCAGTTTTGACATTCTTGTGCTATCACCAGGGGTCGAGTAGAATAAGGCAAAATTAAACTGACTGTGAGTATCAATGGAACAGAAAATCCCCGAAGACTCCCACTGGTGGTTTGCCAGCCGTACCCGCGCCTTGACCACCGTAATGAAGCAATTTTTACCCAAAACGACTGATTTTCACCTCCTCGACGTGGGCTGCGGGGCGGGCAATATGATCCATCACCTCAGCCACTTTGGCCGGGTCAAGGGGCTTGAAATTGACCCACGCCCGGTCAAAATGGCCCGCCAGCGCGGTTATGATGTGGACCAGTTTGACGCCACCCAGCCGATGCCCTTCCCCGGCAATAGTTTCGACGCCGTGACAGCTCTGGATGTGATTGAGCATAACCAGGATGACCTGGCTATTCTGGCCGACAGCTACCGCGTGCTCAAACCGGGTGGTCACATGATCATCACCGTTCCGGCGCTGATGTGGCTGTGGAGCCACAACGACGACATCAACGCCCACGTTCGCCGTTACACTGCCGCCGAGTTGAAACAAAAACTGGCCCAAACCGGCTTTGTCATCCGGCGGGTCACGTATAACAATTTCTTTGTTTTTCCCTTAGCGGCTGCGCTCATCGTATTACGCCGTTTGGCCGGAGAAAAACCGCAGCTTGCTTCGCACCATTTGAATGAAGAGGAGTATCAGGTAGAAATGGAGCCGGCCTCGCCGCCGGTCAATGCTTTGCTGACACTGGTCGGCAAAATCGAAGCCGGGTTGATCCGCTTCGCCAATCTGCCAATCGGCACATCCTTGATAGCTATAGGCCAGAAGCCCCGGCAGGGGTAGTCAAAATACCCAACTTTAGGGGTACAGTTTTCTATAAAATTTGATAGAATAAGACAACTCAAAACGTAATCTCGCCAGCAATATCACTTACGGGGTAACTCCTATGGTTCAAGAACCGATTAATTTTGAACTCCTTTTGAAAATGGTAGACATCAGCCAACGTATGGCTGAAACCCGTGAGTTGAAACCCCTGCTGGATTATGCCCTGGACGAAGCCATCAAATTAGTCGGAGCGGAGCGGGGCTATCTGATCCTGTTAAACCCGGATCATACCCTCGATTTTCGGGCCAAACGCGATAAAGATGGTGCCCAACTGACCGATCCGGCCGATCAGATCAGCCACTCGGTCTTGAACAAGGTAATTAACTCAGGCCGTCCCATTATTCTGCGTAACACCGCCGAACATCCTGACTTTAAATTATCCACCAGTGTGATCCGCCTGCGGCTGCGCTCCATTATGGCAGTTCCGCTTATTTCCCGTGGAGTCACTTTGGGAGCGCTTTATGTCGAAAATCGTTCCAGGGAAGGCCAATTTACCCAAAACGCCCTGTCACCCCTCACCTTGTTTGCCAATCAGGCCGCAGTAGCCATTGAAAATGCCATTCTGAACGAAAGCCTGGAGGCTAAAGTGGCCGCTCGCACAGCCGAACTTGAACAAGCGATGGCGGAGTTAGAGCATCGCTGGACCGAAGCTGTAGAGTTTAATCGCGTTTGGTCTTTATTATCGAGTACCATTGCCCACGATATCCGCGCGCCCCTATCGGTGATTTTCACCGCCCTTGATCAACTAAACGAACGTACCTTTGGAGAATTGACCCCCGATCAGGACATGGTGATTTCGACAGCACAGCGTTCAGTGCGGCATGCCCTTAACCTGACCAACGATTTTTTTGACCTGATCAAGCTGGAAATGAAAAAGTTGGCCATCTACCCGGAGGTGGCTGATACCCGCCTGTATTTGCTTTCGCTCTATGAAATTGGCCGGGCGATGCCCTGGTCTAAAGGAGTTCATTTTGAGTTAAGTCTGGAACCAGACCTGCCCGCCCTCAAGTTTGACTCAACGCGCATGCAGCAGGTCATTGTGAATCTGCTCTCCAACGCCCTCAAATTTACGCAGCAGGGTAAAGTTATTTTGTACGCTCGGACCAGTCGGGACAAGGCTGAGGTTATTGTTGGGGTGCGGGATACCGGGCCAGGGATTGACCCCACCGAACTGGAAACCATCTTTGAACGGTTCCGGCAGGCTGGAACTGCCGACATGCGCCGGCGTGGCACCGGCCTGGGTTTGGCTATCTGCAAAGAGTTGGTAGAGTTACATCAGGGCAAAATTTGGGTCGAAAGCCAGCTCAATGTTGGCTCTGACTTTAAATTTGCCTTGCCTGTCCCCGGTAGTTAAAACGGAACCCCCTTAACCCAAAGCTCCAAACTCACTAACAGCCAGTGATTGGCCCTCGGCAAAACGGCTGGGCCGAAATGGGGCCAGCAATTGCGCCGCTTCGGCTTCCCCGGCGATTAACCCCGCCATCAAATCACCCACCGCCGGGCTGATTTTAAAACCCTGCCCGCTGAAACCGGTGGCAATGTACAGCCCCTCAACTTCCGGCAGTGCGCCCAACACCGGCTGCCAATCGGGCGAAATGGTCATCAAGCCCGACCAGCCCTGGCGCAACTGGGCCGTTTCCAGGGCCGGGTAACGCTGCACAAGCCGCTCCGCCGTCCAGAAAGTATACTCCGCCGTCACCAGCCCGTGACAGTCCTCCGGTTCAATCGCATCATACCCTACGTTGCGGTCCATCGAACCGGCCAGGGTCAGATTACCGGTTTCGGGGCGGGCATACGTCTGATAAGGCAGGTCGAGGATACTGAGACGGGGCGGCCCAAAATCGGCGGGGTGCAGCATGGAAATGACCGGGTGATCGCAGGCATACAGCCCCAAATCACTCAAGCCGAACAAGGTAAGCAGGCGTTTACTCCACGGCCCGGCGGCACTGACCACCACCGGCGCAGCCACCGCCCCGGCCCGCGTCTCCACTCCGGCCACTCGATCCCCCGTGCGCTGCAAGCCCGTCACCCGGCAACTCTGCTCGATGATGACCCCGGACTGACGGGCCGCAGCCACAATAGCATTGGTAGTCAACATCGGGTCAGCGTAGCCGCCGTTGGGCGCATAATAGACTGCCGCCAGGTCATCCACCACCGCCGCCGGTTCCAGTTGGGCAAATTCGGCAGGACTCAAAAGCTGGCAGGTTATGCCGGCGGCTTGGGCCAGTTGGGTTGCCTGCGTCAGGGCGGCGGCGTGTTCGGGGCCGGCCAGCACGGCCAGGCCGGTGGTGGTCAGGCCACATTCCGCGCCGAATATCTCCTCAAACTGCGAGAAAATCTCATACGCCCGCGCCTGTAAAGTCACCGCCGTAGGATGATGGGAAAACAGGTCAATACTGGCCACCGAACGCCCGGTGCTGCCGGCACCGATAGTTTCCTGTTCCAACACCACAATGCGCCCAAACCCCCGCCGGGCCAAAAAATAAGCGATGCTGATCCCAACAATCCCACCGCCAATAATTACCGCATCCGCCGTTTTCATCATGCCTAAATTCCCCGTGTTGACGAATTACCCCGTCACAGGTATAGTATTGATAGATTAATTCTCGGAGGGGGTCGAAGACCCCCGACTAACGCCGGTCGCAAACTGATGCGTGATACGTGATGCGTGATGATTCCAGGCAAAAACCCTTCACGCATCACGCATCACGTATCACGTATCATAGATTTTGATTCACTTTTTTCTTAGAGTTCCCTAATTGTTCACCATGCAAAGGATAAAATTATGGTAAACAAGAAATATGACCACCAACCGGTTGAAGAGTTTGTTTTTGAAGATTGGCTGCGGGACGGCTTCAACGGCTTCCGGCAAAAAGTTGAAGGCTGCATGCCCGGCGAAGCCAAACCTTTCGATACTACCGAATTTCGTGAGCACATGCGCAACGCTCGAAAAGAGCAGCTTTTAGCCGTGCGCAGCCTGCTCGACAGCGCCATTGATTGGCTGGGCAAAGGCTCCAATCCTGGCTCGAAGGCGTAAATCTAAACCCCTGCCCGTTCCAGCAATCGCCGGGCCGCCTCGCGACATTCTTCCAGCAGCGCCGTCTCGTCGAGCATCGTCACCCGGCCGGCATCGAGCAAAATTTGCCCGTCTACGATGACCGTGTGGGCGTCTGCGCCGCTGGCGTTATAAACCAGGGCGCTTTCCGGGCGATGCACCGGCATCGAACGGGCTGTATTCAGATTGACCAGGGTCAGGTCGGCCTTGGCTCCGGCCACAATCCGGCCTACGTCATCTCGTCCCAAAAAGTTTGCTTTGGCGCTAGTGACCAGGCGCAGCGCCTCCAGCGGGGCCAGGGCCTGCGCGTCGCCGGTGCTCAATTTGGCCAGCAGCGCCGCCACTTTCAACGTTTCCAGCAAATCCTGCGAATTGTGCGAAGCAGAGCCATCCGTGCCCAAAGCCACGCTGATGCCGCGAGCCAGCATCCGCCGCAGCGGGCCGCCCCCGACGCCAGGTACATATTGCTGATGGGACAATGCACCACCACCGCCCCGCTCTCCGCCATCAGCTCAATTTCAGCCTCGTTGACCCAGACACAATGAACTAACTGCATCGCCGGGCCAAGCACATCCAGCGAATGAAGCCACTCGATGTGGCCCAGGCCGTTGCGCTGCCGCATCAATTCGATTTCGGCCCTGGCTTCGGCCACGTGGATATGCGTTCGCAGCCCCCACTCGCGGGCCAGGGCGACCGTCCGGCGCATGGTTTCATCGGAGCAGCGCCAGGCCGCCATCGGCCCAAAGGCGACGGTAATCCGGCCCCCGGCTTGACCGTGCCACTGCTGGCGCAAACGGGCCATCTCGGCCAGGATGCTTTCCGGCGCTTCGGAGCCGCTGCCCAGGTCAACCCAGCCCCGCGCCAGTTGCATCCGCAGGCCGACGATCTCGGCGGCTTCGGCGGCGGCATTCACGTGGGCGGGGGAGGCGGTGATTTTGTGGTGCTGCCCCACCGTTGTCACCCCGCAGCGCAGATTTTCCACCAGCCCCAGCAGGGCCGCCAGGCGCATCTCCGCCGGAGTCATCGCCGCCTGGAGCGGCCACATGATCTGCTTCAGCCAGTCGAGCAGCGCTTTATCGTCGCCCAGGCCGCGCATAAAGGTTTGTGACAGGTGGGTATGCGCGTTGAGCAGTCCCGGCAGAACAACCAGGTGGGTGGCGTCAATCACCCGCCCGGCCTGAGTTATCAGTTCCACCGGCGGCTGACCGGGACCAACCGCGCCAATCCGGTCATTTTCCAGCCAGACCCAACCCGGCGTGTAGCTGGTATGGTGCTCGTCCATAGTCAGGACTGAGCCATTTTGAATTAATAACAACAGGTCACTCCTGAACTCGACAGCAGGGGATCGAAAAGGGATAAAGGGTCTACAGATAGGCACAGATAACAAAAATCCGTGTTCATCTGCGTCCCATTTAAATTCATCAAGCAAAGTCTAGGGTAGCCCGCACTTAAAATGAAAAACGCCCGGCCAAAACAGCGCCGGGCGTTTTTTATGCGATATCAGGGTAAAATAACCTTACTTGGCGTCGCGGGCGCAGCGGAAACCGATGTCGTCGTTGGCGCTGGTAGCGGGAGGTCCGGCGTTGCGGTTGTAAGTGGTGACCAGTTCGCCGTCTTCACCGTCAAACCAGCCGCCGCCCCGGTTAACTTTATTCTCAGTGCCAAAGAAAGGATCGGCATCGGCGGCAGCGCCGGGATAGGCCACAAAGTCATCAGCGGTCCATTCGCGCACATTGCCGGCCATGTCTTCTACACCAAAGGGGCTGGCACCCGCGCCAAAGCTGCCCACGGCAGTGGTCCCGCGAATACCGCCCTCGTAAAAGTTGCCGTTTTCCGGCACAAAGTCGTTACCCCAGGGATAA
>JAAUSP010000620.1 GCA_012032575.1 Anaerolineales bacterium
AACTTTTAAGTAAAAACCCTCCAGATTGTGGAGGGTTTTTTGTTCTACTTTAGCTACAATGCTTTTCAAATAACGTAGTTTAGCCCCTTGTGGGCGGGCACAAGGCCCGATACTACAGTCTTATTTGATAGGAGGGATTTCCCCCTTCGGTCGAAATGACCTACCTGAGCAGTTACGCTACCGCAAAATCTCGCAACGGCAGAGAAATAGCCTCTAAACGAGAGAGATTGACAAACTTACTGGCGTGGTCAAGATCAATGCCGACCAGATGGCCTTCGTCGTCAAAATCCAACACTACCCCCGGCGCTGCTTCTTGTGAATTTACGCTAGGTTTCTCGGATAATTCAATGTAAAGCGAATCGGTTTCTGGATAATAATGAAATGTCATCAGTTCACCCTTCTGGCTTAAAAGCCGGGTCTGGAAACGCATTATGGATCGTTTCGCCGTCGGATAATGTCACCACTCGTAAATAAGTTCCCAACTCAGGAATAAAAACCCAATGACGAATCCGGTCATCCTCAGCCTGGATTTCGTAATAAACAGGTTCATCTAGCGCCAACTGACACCATTCCCGCCGTAAATAGGGACGTTTGCGTAAGACTTGTTCCTCAAAGTAACGGGTTGTCTTCACCGGGATGACCCTTTTTCTATCTATCCAACGGCCAAGTTAATTGTAGCACGATTCAGTGTATTCCGTAAACACCCTGGATGAACTATTGACTACCCCCTCCGACCTCACCCCCAAAGGCGACGGAGATAGCTCCGCCGCCTTGAACTGCCTCATCTCTGATTTACTGCCCCAACCGGCCAATCCGCACGTCGTCGGCGTAGCCGGTGACGAGACCACCATCTTCAGAAGACCAAACTCTTAGAGAAAGGTAGAAATCAGCTTGCCGAAACTCTTCCGGGTTGGAAGGAATGTAATCACTATGAAATTGCTTCCCATTCACGAAGAAGGAGATGGCAGCGGTATCAGGGTTTATTTCAAAACGCAGGATATGTTTCTCGTTGTATGGAACGGAAACCGTATTTGTCCAAAAGCCGTCGTCAGTTCTACAACTGGCCGAGGCCTCATCGCTTCCCCGTTGACCATTTAAGTCACAGCTTACTGTCCACGGCGGAGACCATATTTGAATAGCAACACCTCCTGATGCCTCCATGTTTCTATCTAATGTAAATTTAACTTCAACAAAACCCACTTCATTAATTTTGACTGGGTAATGGTCCAATCCATGCAGTCCGGGTGATTGGCGGGAAAGTCTCAAGGAACCATGCTTCTGCTCTATAATTGCGGGGCCCGGTGCATCGGTATTGAGAATCCAGCGTTCTTTATCAAATACCCCATCATTCGCCGGGTTGTTGAAGTTATCATATACCGTCGCCGGATCAACCTCGGACACCCCCGCCTGCGCTTTCCCCACCCGCACATCATCAATGGAGCCGGTGATCAGGCCATCAACCCCAGAATTAACGGCCAAGGCAAATGTAACCTGAGTCTGCTTGAATGCTTCCTTATCGGGCGGCGTATAAGTACCGATATAATGATTATCAAGAAAGAAGGATACGGTGGTATCCGAATTTACTTCGAAGCGCATAGTATGCCAGGAATTGTATGAAACTGTTACGCCATTTCCCTCATAGTCATCGCTTGTGGTACAGTTTGCCCACCCATCGCTATCTTCTTGTTTTCCATGAATAGCGCAAGCAAGCCACCAATCATAATTCCAAATATTGAAATTGATATTTCCTCCAGACACCTTAATATTACTATCTAATTTGAGACGAGCTTCAACAAAACCAATCTCATCAATTCTAAAAGGGCCGTAATAATTTAAGCCACCATTATCCGGCGATTGGTGAGAGAGCGTTAAACTACCATTTTTCTGCTCAACTGTGGTAGCATTTCCAGCCTCTGAAAAATAATTCCATAGCCCCTCATCAAATTTCCCGTCATTATCGGGATTCTCGAAGTCATCAAATAACCACAGGCCGGGAATGGTGGGAGTTGGCGTCAGTGGTGGAGGGGATTGATCGGTTGGCGTTGGGGCAGGCGTAGCAGTGGGTGGGGGCGGGGGCGGCGCGGTGGTTAAGCTGGCAGGGGTTGGCGGCTGTTCTGTCGGGGGTGCAGCAGCAGCCGGGAGAGTGGCTGTCGGCACGTCAGCAACAGGGCCGGCGGAGTCGGAGTCCCGATACTACAGGCCAGCAAACTAGAAACCAACAAAACGGAAGGTAAAACCCAGCGCATAAGTATACTCCTTTTGGCTAAAGCGGTGAGGCGGCGCTCACCGTAAGTGAATGATTTGATCTGAGTATACCAACCCTTTGTTCCATATATTTTTGTTTTTTGTTACGTTTTGCAAATATATTGGGCCTGATACGTGATGCGTGATGGCCCAATCACGTATCACGCATCACGCATCACGTTGCCGCTGACCCTCTGAATTCCGAAAGAGCCTGGATTTCTATCACCGCACCCTTCGATACGCTTTTCGCTTCGCTCATGGCTACTCAGGATGCGGTGATACGTCTAAAATCATCCTGAGTAGGCCGAAGGCCGTATCGAAGGGTGATTTTAGACATAATTTTCGTCTCAAGTTGCTCATTGGTTCTCCACCGGCAGGGTAATATGAAACGCCGTCCCGCGCCCCGGCTCGCTGGCGCAACTGATTTGCCCGCCGTGCTGCTCGACAATGCGGCGGACAATGGCCAGGCCCAGGCCGCTGCCGCCGGTGTGGCGACTCTGCTGCCCCCGGAATAACTCTTTGAATAAATGGGGCAGATCATCCGACGGAATGCCCGGTCCGTCGTCCGCCACCGTAATTTGCAGCCCCGCCGTCTGCTGCCGCAGTTCGACCCGTACCGTTCCGCCGGGCTTGCCGTACTTGATGCCGTTATCAATCAGGTTCAAAAAAAACCTGCCGCCAGGCCTCATCGTCAAGCGGGACGCGCGGCAAATTCGGGTCTGCCTCCAGCTCCAGCGACACCTGGCGGGCGTTGGCCGGTTCGATCAACTGGGCCATGGCTTCTTCAACCAGGCCGTTCAGTTTGGTCAGCCGCCGCTGCGGGGTTTGGCTTAACTCCAGCCGCGACAGGGCCAGCAAATTGGCCACCAGCCGGATGAGCCGTTCCGTTTCACTCTGGGCCACTTGCAGCGCCTGGCGGTGACTCGCTCCGTCGCCGCCGTCGCTGTTAGCCATGTGCCTCAATTGCAGGCGGATGGTGGCCACCGGCGCGTTGAGTTCGTGGCTCAAGGTGTCAATGCGGCGGCGGTAATGGCTTTCAAGCTGCTGCTGCTGCTCATATTCCTGGGTGGTATCGCGTAAAGCCAGGGCCACCCCGCGCTTTTGCCGCCCAACGACCAGGCCTGGGCCTGGATCAAAGCGCCCTCCCGTCCACGCACCGCCGCCCGGTATTCCAAATCTTGCGCTCCGGCTTGATGGACTCGCTCCAGCGTAGCCGAGTCGAGTTGTTTCAAGAGCGGTCCGGCGGCTTCATTTTGAAGAAAGCGCGGCGGCGGCGGTCGAACAGGGCCAGCCCCACCGGCAGGTCGGCCAGGGCCGCCGCCAGAGCGGGGCCTGGTGACAGCCATAGAGGTAGCCCAGCCAACCCGACCCAAGCGCCAGCAGACATAACAGGCCGGCAAGTTCCAGGTATCCCCACGGCTCGCCCAGGAAGGTCGAGATTTGAATGATCATAGCGACCGCCTACTCCTCTGAAAATAGTAGTCAGTAGTCAGAAAGACATTTTTATCACTGGTGGCATATTCTGGCTCATGAACACTCCTGACAAAATTGATAGCCAAAGCCATGCGCCGTCAAAATATAGCGGGGCCGGCCTGGATCATCTTCCAGCTTGCGGCGCAGTTCAAAAATATGCCGGTCTACGGTTCGATCCAACCCGTCATAATCCACGCCCCAGATAGCATCGAGCAAAGTTTGACGCCCGAATGGCTTGCCCCGATGGTTATCATGGGCCAGAAAGCACAATAACTCATATTCGCGGGGGGTCAGGTCAACTTCTCGCCCGTCTCGATAAACCTGCCGTTTTTGCAGGTCAATCCGCAGCCGGCCGTCAATGTCTATTTCTTTTATCTCCTGCCTTGTCCGCAGGGCCGCTTTGATATGCGCCATCAAGACAGGGAGTTCAAGCGCCGGCTTGGTCAGGTAGTATTGGGCGCAATCCATGCCATCTACAATAGACCAGGTTGAAGTTTGTGAGGTGAGCATGATGACCGGCGGCGGCTGCGGGAGGCGTTGAATTTGCCGGCAGACATCGCGGCCATTCAGCCCGGCATCGCCCAGCTTGATATCAAGCAAAACCAAATCAATAGCGTTTTTCTGCTGCAACTCGGTCAGCGCCGCCTCGCCGTCGTAAACAACGGTGATTTGATAACTGCCGGCCATTTTAAGGTCAGCCGCCAGACGGTCGGCAAAATTTTTCTCGTCGTCTACAATCAGCAGATGGGCCATTGTTTCCTCCTGCCATTTGGTCATTGCAGTCCGCAGAGCGTTGAAACG
>JAAUSP010000621.1 GCA_012032575.1 Anaerolineales bacterium
CCCCATCAGACCTGCGCCAAAAAGCGCCAAACTTTGTTCGCTGTGTAATTTCATTTTATGCTCCTCTTAGTTACACGCCGTAGCAGAAGTTGTGCCCGTCACTCGCCGGGGTGTAGTTGGCCTGGTGGTTGTGGGTACAGACCAGCCCACCGCTACCGGTATGCTTATTGCCTACATAGAAAACGCCGGAGTGGGTAATGACAATCGTGCCGGAACTGGTGGACTCTAGCAGGAATGTCCCGCCGGTGGAGCTGGCCCATACCTCGGAATGATGGATGTGGACGTTGCCGTTTGTCCCGATGAAGATGCCGCGCCGGTCGCCACAGATGTAGCTATTCAAAACCAGTGGAGATGCGTTGACGCCTTGAATACCAAAGCCGGTGCCGGTATTGCCGGCGCAGGTCAGGCCATCGGTATTGCTGTTGCCGCCGATCAATCTGCTATTTTCGATACGGGGTTGGGGAAAGCCGCCGGAGATGTTGACAATACCGACAGCGGCATTGACGCCGGTACCAAAACCGGTGGCCCCGCTGGCCCGCAGGATGCTGTCCCGAATGGTCACTTCGGCGTCATTGAGGTAAGCAGCGTAATGGCCTGTGCCCCCACTGCCGTTGACTTCGGCCACCACATTGTTCACCAGGGTGTTGCGGGTGGTTTGGGCGGAGTAAAGGGCGATGTCATATGTGCCCGTGCCGGTATTGCGCACGGTCATGTCGCTGATACGGCTATTCTCGTCGAGTTGGACTGTGGCCGCATTCGAGCCGGGCGAACCCGCCGAGCGAGCAGACTCAAGGATGGTGACATTGGGTCCAGATCCTTGCAGGTGGACGTAGTTTTTTACCTGGACCAGACTGCTCTCGGTGTAGATACCCGGCCCTACCCAAACCAAGTAGCGATTACTGGTGGTAGCGTTGGTAATACTGTTCATAGCCGCCACAACCGAGGTGAAGTCGCCATTGCTTTTGGCGACGACAATGACATTGCAATCACAAAGCGCCTGCTGAGAGATTTGTAGGGCCTTAGCTTCAACGCCGATTTCCGGGTTGGACCATGTAGGTCTGGCCAGAGCGCCGCTTGCTCCCAGGGTCAGAGCCAGGGCAACCAGGCTGCCGAAAATACTGCCGATAATAGTTGTTAAAATCAGTCCCGTTTTTCGTGTCATTTTTAGTTTCCTCCTGCACTTTTAGTCGCTGTTTTTTGATCCTTGTCTTAAACGATAAACCGAATCTCACCGGAGCTACTTAAATCATGTCTCCATTTTGCCCTCCTCTCCAGCCGGACCTGGGCCAGACTGATTTGACCAGCCAGTGATGGTCTGCAGCAGCGTCGGGATTTGGTTAAAAGAACTGAAATAGTACACTTCTTTCGGCTCAACCAATTCCAGAGATCCCCGCAGGACCATGCCAGTTGTCGCATGGCTGACCTCTGTTTCGAGCCACAATCGAAGCACAAAGGCAAAACGCTGTTTAGCCACGAATCCCTCGCTGCGTTTTTCTGGCAAAGCGCCACTGCCAGACCTGGTTTAGCAATTTGATTGTAACCGATGGGTATCGGCAAAATATCGGCCTGTTTCAGGGGATACGTGCCTATTGTGACAAAATAAAAGTGGGGAGATAGGTGGATGAGAGGACTATTGTGACAAAAAAGACCCTAATCGTTTTTGACAAGCGGGTTCGGTAAAGCGTGGAAGATTGGAAGACTGGAAGGCTGGTAAATACCGACTAATCTTCCAGCCTTCCAATCCTTCTGGATCATTGAGCTTACCGACTATGAACATCAAAATTCATAAATACTCTTCGCCTACTTGCGACGGCGGGTAGGGAAGGTGAGGCCAGCCTGGGCCAGCGCGGTCATATCACGCAAAATCGTGCGGCGGCTGACGCCGAGAGCCTGGGCCAGGTCATCATCGGTGGGGGCAGCGCTTTGAGCGGTCGCCTCGACCAGCAAGCGGCGCAGACGATGAAGCCGCTGGGCCGACTTGGAAGGAATGGCCTCGTCTTCTGGCGCATTAATCGTCCAATGTACGCTGACCATTTCCTCCGTTGTGAGCGCCCGGCCCAAAGGGGCGTCACAGTGAGCCAGGGTGATGATGAGGGTACGCGCCTGCGGGGTCAGTTGGTCATAAGCCGCCACGATGGCCCGGTTCAAGGGGACATGCCTAAAGAAACTCTGACGCATGGTTGCGTCGGCGATAACCCCGGCCTGGCGTTGCAATTCGGCATAGGCGGCCCGCAGAACCTGCTCGGCTTGCTCAGAACGGTATAGCCGGTTCAGCAAGCGATAAAGAGTCCATAGCCATGCCTGGGGTTGTTCTCCGCTCGGCGCGCCCCGCTGAAAAGTGCTCCAACCCGTTTGGGCCAGCACTTCGGCCCGCGTTTGTTCCCCTATGGCCAATTGGACCAGTCCCAGGTACGCTTCGCTTTTGAGCCGGAGTAACTCATTACCATGTTCAGCCCAGGTTGTGCGAGCCGCTTCGAGGAGAGGAATAGCCCGGGCAGACTCATCCAGTTGCGTATACAAAGCTCCCAGGTCATGTTGAGCATAAGCCGCTTCCGTCTCTGCGCCGGTTTCTTGAGCGTTGGCTAAAGCAAGCTGGTAATAATGTTGAGCTTCGGTCAGGTTGCCTTCAGCCTCGGCCACCAGTCCCAACACATTTCGCGTCAACCCGGCGATGCGTCGTTCGCCAATGACTTCACACTCTCGTACTACCTGTTCCAGGAGGGGCCGCGCTCGTTCATAGTCGCCCAGAGCGTAAGCTGCCAACCCTTGCTGTTGGCGCACAACGGCCGCGCCTAGCCGATCCCCTAGCGCATCTTTCACCGCCAGGGCCTCATCGGCCAGAGCCAACAAGCGATCCCAGGCCCCCAGGTAGTAGTACCCCCCTAAAAGATTGGCCTGGATAATCGAAGCGGCGAAACGGTCGTTGATAACTTGGTACACGGCCAGCGTCTGCTCAAACCAGCTAATGGCTTGTTCGATCTGTCCCGTTTGTCGGGCCACAATCGCCAGACCGCGCAGCGCGTGGGCTTCGCGTCGCCGGTCGCCTATCTTTTGCGCTTGCTGGAGTGACGTTTCAAAATGCGCTCTGGCTTCGTCAAACTTACCCCGCCGGCAGCCAGGTCGCCCAAAAGGAAATAGGCTTCGATCTGTTGGAGATCATCGCCTGGATGCCGGGCTAAAGCCAACGCTTCGTTGAGATGAACCGCGGCAGATTCAACCTGACCGGTCTGAGCGGCTACCTGACCGAATAATAGCAGTGTTTGGGTCATTAATACCCTGTCTGCCAAATGGCGTGCGGCATGTAACGCCTCAGCGAGCGCCGTTTGCTGGCGCGTCCGGTCGCCGGTGATATCGCACACTCGGACCAACGCCAGAAGCGTCTCGACCCGTTCGCTGGAAGGCGTCGAGGCCATCAGGGCCAGGGCGCGATCAAAGGCAGCATGAGCTTCCTTAAAGGCAAAGTGGGCTAAACCCTGCTCCCCGGCCTGGCGATACATGGCCGCTGCTTCCGCATAAGCTCTGGCCCGGTCGAGATGGAAAGCGCGAGCGCGTAGATTGTCGGCCTCAAATCTGGTCAGGCTGTCGGCTACTTGGCGGTGGAGTTGTCGCCGGCGAGCGGGTTTAATCTGGTCGTAAATCGTCGTATGAACCAGATCATGGCTGAAGGTGTAGCCATTTCTGCTGGCCTGGAGAAAATAGCCGTCCTCTAGTTGCTCACTGGCTTCGGCCAAGATGTGGGCCGGCAGGCTGGCGATGGTCGCCCAAAGTTGATAAGGAACGTCAGTACCCAGCACAGCCGCCGCTTCCAGCGCGCTACGGGCTGTTTGAGGCAACCTCTCGGCCCGAGCCAGGATAGTGTTGCCATAAGGATCGTGGCCCTCAGCCAGCGTAACCAGCATTTCGGTGATAAAGAAAGGGTTGCCGCCGGTACTGGCCAGGACTTGCCTGGTTTCAGGCTGTAATTCAGAGGGCAAGATTTGGGCTACCTCTGGCTCGTCGAGGGGGTTGAGGGTAATGATCTTTATTGTGCCTTGCCGGTCCCATTGGCGGAGCGTTTCCCAGCCGGCATTTTGCTCAATCTCAGGCCGTCGGTAAGCCAGGAGAAAGAGCAGGCGATTTTGCGGCAGCACCGGCGTCAGCGCGTCGAGGGCAGCCCACAAGGCCGGATCAGCCCAGTGCAGATCATCGAGGATTAAGATATGCGGCTTGAGACGAGCCAAAGCCTGAAACAGCTCGATCAACGCCTGGTGGAAGCGCTGGCGAGCCTGGGCAGGTGGAAATTCCGGCAGGTCGGCCCGGGTGCGCCACGGCTCATAGATCGGCGCGAGCCAGGCCAGGCTTTGGGCAGATAGAAAAGCTTCTACCTGGGCCAGGCGGGGGCCGGTCAAGACTTCTGAGAGAGCTTCGACCAGAGGTAAAAGCGGAGAGGCGGCTGGTTGTTCGGTGGCGCTGCTGTTGAGCGCTGTTGCTCCGCGCCAAAGCATCCCGGCGATCACCTCGCGCAACAGACGGCT
>JAAUSP010000622.1 GCA_012032575.1 Anaerolineales bacterium
CATTCGTCTGTTAATAACTGAAAATGAACCTCGCCATACTCAGTGGGCTGAACGAGGTGGGAAATACTAATAAAGCCTAAGCTTAAAGGTTCATTAGTTTCCCAATCAAAACGGAGGATAATGCTCTCGGTCAGTTCGACGGCGCAGGTGGCTTCGGCGGGCTGGAAGATAATTTCCAGTAAATCGCTGCCCTGGTCATATTCATACCAGACTGTCTGACCCGTACTTAGACTGAGTTCTCGTTTTTCCAGTTTCATTGTTGCGCACCTTCAGCGCCGCATCATAATGCCCCAAGCGGTAACGATGAAATTATCAAAAACTCGAAGCTTTGTCAAGAAATTTGAGATATAAATTGTAGGACCAATGACCAAAGCCATCGAAATCCAAGACCTGCGTCCCGGCAGCGGCCCCACCGCCGAGCGAGGCCATACCGTCACCATTCGCTACACCGGCTACTTGAATCGGGGAGATAAATTCCAGGCCATATAGAAGATGACTCGTCAGGCTGCTTGAGCAAACAAATGAAGTTGTTTAATCGCGGCCATGGGGACAATTTTGTGGGTGTGGGCTGGGGCATAACTGCTAAGTTTCAGAAATTCGGTTAAGGGGGGGCGTTGTAACATTTCCCAAACTTTGGCCTGTACTTCGTCGGACCATTCATCCTGGCCGGTAAAGGAAAAGAAGTATGAGTAAAGAGGTTCTCCAAACCGTAACATCGGTTTATGGCCATACGATTCGAATAACGGTACAACAATGGGTGCATATCACAGAGTCGCACGATTATATGGCCGGTAATCTGGATAAAGTAGCGGAAACATTAGCCGAGCCATCACGCGTGATCCAGGGAGAGCAAGGGGAATTTTTAGCTCTGCGTGATTATGAGCATACTAATATTACTCGTAAAACAGCCGTAGTAGTTTACCGCGATGAAGCCAATGGTTTTTTAATTACGGCCTATTTTACATCCAGGCCGGAAAAAACCGAAAGGAAAGGGACTAGAATATGGCCGAAATGACTTTACCCCGCGCTTTGATTGCGCCCCTGCTGGCCGTGCCTGCCCGTCACTTCTGGATAGATTACGACGAGCAGGCTGATGTGCTTTACATCAGCTTTCGCAAGCCGCAGCAGGCCAACGATAGTGTGATGGAGGAAGAAGACTTCATTTATCATTACCACGACAGCGAGGTTGTGGGTATTACCGTGCTAAACGCTTCTACCAAAAGTTAATGCGCAAAAGCATCGAAATCCAAGATCTGCGCCCCGGCACCGGTCCCACCGCCGGGCGAGGGCACGCTGTTACCATCTATTATACCGGTTTCCTCAATCGAGGCGACAAATTCCAGGAAAATATCACTGTCACGTTTCGAGTGGGCAGCCGGGAGGTCATTGCCGGGCTGTCGCACGGGGTCGAGGGGATGCGGGTGGGTGGTCTGCGGCGGGTGCGAGTTGGGCCGCATCTGGCGTATGGGTCGGCGGGGGTGCCGGGCGTCATTCCGGCCAATGCTGTATTGACATTTGAAGTCGAATTGTTGGCTGTGGTGGATACTGAACAACAAAAGCGCAAAATAGCCGAAATGGAACGGCAACACGCCGAAGGTTATGCTCGCTACCCGGTTGAACCGGGCGAGTTTGATATTTGGGAAACCGAACAAGCCTGGGGTGAAGCATGAAACGAGGCGAAGTGCGCTGGTATACTTTTATCCCCCCCAGATAAACGTTGCCCTGTAGCAAACGTTTCAACTTGTGGTACAATCGTTTGGAATGGTAGCTATCCTGGCAGTAAAGGAGAACATCCTTGTCCAATAACTTTGGCGAAAGTGCTGATAAAAATGAGGGCATTGATTTAGAGGCAGGTCCTCCTCTTGCACTATCAACAGAATTATCACAAGATGAACGCTATTTCACCCTGTTCACTACGGCTATTCGCAAATGCTTAACTTACAAACCCAAGTTTGGCAAAGGACAGAAAGGAGGTTTAGCCGTACAGGAATTCCAAACCTTGTATGAAGCTGATCCTTTCTATCACTGGATAGGGCTTGACTCACCGCTACTGTATGCCGCGCATAAAGCAGCGGGGGGAATGACATCCGTATATCGTCAAATCGGTATCGGTAGCCAATGGATTTTTTATCAGTTACTTCAAGATAACCTTGGATTATCACCTTCCCAAGCCTCTTGGGGTTATATCATCGAAAGCGCTTCAGGCAAACAACGCCAGCTTTCTCTTGATGGACGTATTGACTTCGCCGATATTGTTGACCCTACAGCGAGGTCACGAATTCAGACCTGGATTTCTGATGTAGCCAATGAAATCGGCTTGCCGCATGAAACCCTGATAAACATAAAGGGTATCGTCTTTGAAACACGCCAAGGTTACAAAAGCAAAGACTCAAAACGACAAAACGCCGACATAGCTAATGCTTCAAAGGCGTACGCCCACCTATACATACCAGTAATTTTACTATTCTCGACACAGATTGATGGCGATGTAGCCCATCGTTACAGAGAAAATCTGTGGCTCATCTTAACTGGTTCGCTGCACGGCCCAACGACCAAAAGTACATATGCTTTCTGTCGTGAGATTATCGGCTATGATCTTGCTGATTTCTTTGCCCGTCATTCACCTCAAATTAAATCAGCAGTCGAAGATGTGCTCAAGGCACTACTTTCTGTTGAGTGACATAAATGACTTATCCACAACTCGGTCTCTTCGACCATTTGACCCATAAAGCTAATCTAAAACACACTCGGTTTGGCTGGCTCAGACTGACCCCAGCCTATTCAGTACACCTCGTCGAAGAGATACTCAAAACTCAATTGACCCCAGAGATGGTAGTTCTTGATCCGTTTTGCGGCACAGGAACTACGGCGCTCGTTTGCGCGCGTAAGGGAATTAGAGCTGAGACAACAGACATAAATCCTTTTCTTATCTGGCTCACGATAACAAAAACGCAATCCTACAATGAACAAGTCCTTCAAGATTTCAAACATGCCTCAACCATAATAAGAGAAACTATTATAGATTCTCATACAATTGAAGTTTGGACACCATCTATTCATCAGATTGAAAATGGTGGAATCAAGAAACCTTGTTAGTGCTTGGGAATCTAATGCAATTAATTCATAGTCTGGCTAATGAAGTTCCGCCGCAAGTATTAGACCTTCTTAAAGTTGCTTTTTGTAGGGTGATGATAAATCACTCCAGTGCAAGTTTTAATCATCAATCAATGTCCTTCAAGAAGGGAGCAAATGGTTCGATCTTCAAAGCAACTGAAGATGTAATGATGAGTTGGCAATCAGCCGAGGAAGATATATATTGTGCGGCTCGGTCTAAGATTCTCCAGCAGCCTAAAGTTTTGCTATGTGATGCTAGACATCTTACAAACACACTTCCGCACAACTACTATACATGTGTTATAACCTCCCCTCCTTATCCCAATCGTATGAGTTACATCCGTGAACTTCGACCCTATATGTACTGGTTAGGCTACTTAGCTAACGGTAGAGAAGCAGGTGAGTTAGATTGGGAAGCCATCGGTGGAACCTGGGGTATTGCTACAAGCAATGTAGGTAAATGGATACCTCCTATCAATCGCAATATTCCCTACCATCAATTTAAGAATATCTTAGAAAAAATTGCGGAACAAAGTGATATTCTGGCACGCTATGTACATAAATATTTCTATGACATGGTAGATCACATAGATGATTTATTTTTAGTCACAAGACCGGGTGCAACTATCAATTACATAGTTGGAAACTCCAAGTTTTACGATGTAATTCTACCAGTTGAAGAGATTTTTGCCTCTCTATTTGAACAGGCTGGCTTTGTTAATATTGAAGTAAAGCCGATACGGAAAAGAACTTCCAAGAAAGAACTATACGAGTATATTGTTACATCTAAGAAGCCTTAAAATCAAGCTATCGAAGCAAAACAAGTTCAATTGTAGCCAATGATTAAAGGCATCACAATCGAAGACCTGCGTCCCGTGATAAAACTAAATGGGACACAGATGAACACAGATAAACACAGATTAGATCAAAAGTTAAAGAAAAATCCGTGCAATCTGTGTTCATCTGCGTCCTAATTTTAAACTCAGGTAGAATTAGAGGAACCATGACCGAAAAACTCATGACCCCGGAGGAATACCAGCGCCATGTGCTGTTACTGCTCACGGCGATATTCCCGGAGAAATATTTCGAGGCGACAGATGATCCTATGGTGATCGCTTATCAGTCGGCGAGGCTGGGGCTGGACAATCTTTATACCGCCTACCAGCGCGATCAGTTAACGCCCAAAGAACGGGACGAGCACATCGAGGCCCATTTTTCCGGCATCCTGGCTAACCTGAACGTCGAAGGGGACGTCGAGGTGATGACCTGGGCCGAGGCTCAGACGAAGGTTCTGCTCCAGCTTATGCCGGCCAGTCACCGCCAGATGGTCCCGCTGATTCACTACCCCCTCACGGCGGACGTGGAAATCGGGGTGGTGATTGATTT
>JAAUSP010000032.1 GCA_012032575.1 Anaerolineales bacterium
CCATTGTTGCGCAGGATAACTTTGAACATCAGCGGATTAGTTTCAAAGGCAGCTTCGACGGGCGAGACTTCATCGGGCCAGTAATCGTTGTAGCTCACGCCCAGCCAGGTAATTTCGACCCGGTCAGGGGTCGTTTCGGGCAGGGCCTCAACGATAACGCCGGTGGTCAGGTCAGCGCTGGCGGCAAAAATGGTGTCAATATCTTGCAGGCGATGGACATTGGTAGCGATGCAAATTTTGCCAACTGCCGCAGGCCCGGCACACTTCGCCCGCTTCCAGCAGTTCAATCATGCCGTTGGTGTTGATGCTAATCCGTTTGATGGAACGGGGAGTGGTTCGGCCAAAACTGAAGGCAAAGGGGAGCGTGTATTCCAGGGCTACGTCGTCATCAAGAGCGATGCTGGCATCACGGTTGGGGATGGTAGGGAAGTTCCCCCAGGCGACGCTGCGGGTGTCGTTGGTAGGGCCGCTCCAGGCCAGGTTCCAGGTGGTGTTAGGGAGAGCCTGGCGGTTATTGCGATAAAGGCGGGCTGGCTGATTCTGGTTGCCCCAGGCGGCGTCCGGGTAGTTATCATCGTCAAAATCGGCCCAGGCCAGGCTGGTGGTGTTATCGGCGTTGGAATTATTATCGCCTAATTGAGAACTGGCTGCGCCTAACTGTAAGCCGGTGTTCTGATGAAGGCGGTTAGGCGTACCGTAGTCGCCCACGCTCAAATCCAGGTCGCTATCCTGATCGGTATCGGCCCAAGCCACTGCATAGCTGTGGCGCGACTCGCTGGGTGTCCAGACCGACTCTTTGGTCAGTGGCCCAATCAGGCATTCATTGGGACTGAATGCACCGCCGGTATTTTTGTAGAGCCGCAACAAGCACATATTATGCTGGGTGCGATAGGCGGTATCAATATAGCTGGCGGCGGCCAAATCGAGAGCGCCGTCCCGGTCATAATCGGCCAGGTCAATTCGCCAGAGAACATCCGGGGTGATAAAAGTTTGGTTGGGCACATAAAAAACGTTATCGTCATAAATATAATTTTTGCCGCGCCGGAAGCCGTTGGTTATCTCAAAATCGCCCGCCGAAATCAGTTCCAGCTTGCCGTCGTTATCTACATCGGCCCAGCGTACGCTAAAGGTGCGATGAGCGTGATTGCCGGCGGTCACCAGTTGGCCGTTGTCGTTGCGGTAAACTACAGTTTGATCGGCTGTTGCCAGGGCCAGGTCAAGATCACCGTCCTGGTCATAATCACCCCAGTCCTGGTCGTAACCACCGGCTTCGGTAGTGCAGCCGCTCGGCCCTTCCAAAGGGGGGCGCCTTCGGCGTTAAGAACAGAGGTTTTGAGTTGAACCGTGGTTTGGGTTTGGTTACTGGGTATAAATGAAACGCCGCCATAGGTCACGGCGGCATCATTAAAGATCAAGCTGTTGGCGGCCCGGCAGTCAACTCTGGCCTTAAACCGCAGGATTGTGGTCTGACCGGGATTGATGGTAAAGTTGCGCCAGATTACTCCATTGGCCGTTTCTATAACGGTATCAGTGTTGGCCGCACCTTTACGCAAAGCCGGAATAGAAACCTGAGTGACAGTTTTGTTGACCTCGCAGGCGATGCCGGGCGTCCCTGCAATACATTCAACACCAAAGAAAGTGCCGGAAACAAGCGTATCTTCGGCTTTATCTACAGCAAGTGGCGAACCGGTCAGGTTTCTAATGGTCAAAGTGTAGGTAATGCGGTCGCCATTGTAGATAATGGCCCCATTGATAGGGTCTGCGTCGGTTTGTACCGTTTTGACAACACTGAGATCTTCACCTTGAGCCGCCGGGCGGGCAGTGGCCCGAGGAGGAGAGAGCAATCCAATCGTCGCAGTCATAAACAGGCACACAATTCCTAATGTCGCCAAAAATCTACGAATAGCTTGATGATTCATAGTTGTTCACTCTGGTACGTACACAAGCAATGAAGTAACGGGTACGGATGAGGCACACGGACAGGCCAAAGCTCATCGCCTATTTAGAATTGTAAATGTGTCCAAGCTAATTATAGGGTTACTCTCGTCAGTGGTCAGTAAAAAGGGCGTAACCCATCCGTAAAAAATCAGTTTAGATAGTCGTTAGCAAGATAGCCTGACGCAGTTGGTCATCTAAACAACCTTTAAGCAAGGCAGACGAAGCCCCGGCGTTTAGTGCATCCTGGCGTTGGCTCCAGCTGTTGGCCAGAACTATCAGATTTAAGGTGGGGGCAGCCAGGCGAAGTTGTCCCAGTCTGGTATCCAGGTTGCCGTTGGCAGCGTCGGCGTCCAGTAATAACAGGTTCGGCTGACAGTGGGATAGAACTTTCAGGGCTTCATCAGGGCTTGAGACTTGGTCTGCTACGCGTACGCCGGGAATGGTTCGCAAAAAGGTGCGCAAAGAACTGCCCATAATCCCAGTGGGGGCAACCAAAAGGGTCTGGATCAAAACACCGGATTCTGTCATACTCCTAGCCTAACAAAATTCGGCGGTCAAGTCATCGGTGCGAGGCTTATTTTTAACTAAGCACACCTAAGCGCAGCGTTTAGGGTCTAAACAATCAGGGACAGGTTACTCGACGCTCAAACCCCGCTCCTGGCGCAAGACGTACACAATAGCCTGGTTGCGATTCTCCAGACCCAGTTTACCCAAAATATTGGAAACGTGGACTCGCACCGTTGACCCGCTGAGATGCAGTCGCCCGGCAATGGCCCGGTTAGATAAGCCTTCGCTGAGTAAAGCCAGCACTTCCTGCTCGCGCGGGGTCAGGGGTTCAACCAGACCCTCAGTTTGAGGCAGGGGGCTGCGGCTGTGGCGTACTCCCCGAGCCAGTTTGGCTGCTACGTCGGGCGGCAAAAAAGTGTTGCCCGCAGCCACTTCACGCACCCCCCGCAGAAATTCTTCCCGTGAAGCATCCTTCAAGAGATAACCCATTGCCCCGGCCTGGATAGCGGCCACCACTCTTTCGTCGGAGGTGGAACTGGTGATAGCCAGGATGCGCGCTTGCGGCTGCTGGGCCAAAATTTCGGCAATCGCTTCGACGCCGTCTTTGACCGGCAGGTACAAATCCAGCACAATGACATCGGGCTGTAAAGCCAGGGCGCACTGGACGGCTTGCTGCCCATCGGCAGCCTCAGCCACCACCTGCATGGCCGGCTCTATTTCCAGGACTACCCGCAGCGCTTCGCGCATCATGGGGTGATCGTCCACCAATAGAATTCGGATGGGGGTCATGGCGTATTTCTCCTGAAGGTCACTCGTGTCCCCTGGTCCGGAGCGGAGTGGACCTCGATTTGCCCGCCCAGGCGTTGGGCGCGTTCAGCCATGCCACACAGGCCCAAGCCTTTTCCCCGACCATTTTTATCACCCAGGTCAAGTCCTCGCCCGTTGTCGGCAATTTCCATCTTAAAGTGATCAAAGCTGCCGGCCAGCCAGACGGTTACACGAGTCGCACAGGCGTATTTAAGGGCATTATTGAGACTCTCGACTGCAATGGGATAAAGTTCTGCTTCCCAGATTTTGGGCCAACTGGCATCGGTTTCGACCATAAGCTGCGCCTCAACCCCGGCGCGGCGCTCAACCGTATCCAGCCGGTGCTGGAGGGCTTCTACCAGGCCAATTTCTTCGGGCGAGGCCAGCCGCAGTTCGTACACCAGCAAGCGCATTTCCTTAAGCGCCTGGCGAGCGCTTTCGACCACATGGCCCAAAACTTTTTCCAGCCGCTCCGGTTGAGCCTGCTGCAAATGAGCGGCTGTTTCGGCGGACAGGACCAGGCTGTGCAGCGATTGAGCCACCGAGTCGTGCAGGTCACGGGCCAACCGGCGGCGTTCGGTCACAACGGCATTTTCGGCCACGACGGTGCGCAGGTGGGAATTTTCCAAAATGACGCCCAGGCCGTCAGCCAAAGCGCCAAACAGGGCAATATCTTCCACCGCAAAGTGGCGTGGGGCTGTCCAAAGCGCACCCAACATCCCCGGTTGGTGATCCGGCAGGGAAACCCATTTGAACAGGCAAGCCCCAAAGCCGGCTCTGGCGATTGCTTCCGGCAAGTCGGGCGAGTCAGCCGTATTGATATCGGCTCGCACATCGAAGCCAAAGGCCAGCCAATCGAGCGGCAAGTTATGTAAGCCGGTCTCGACAGCCTCAGACAAGCCCTGCTGCGCTTCCAAATGCAAGAAGTCTTGCTCAACCTGATAAAAACAGGTCGCTTCGCAATTTAAAATCGCCCGAATTTTATCCAAAGCCTGTTTTTGCAGCGTCCCACTTTCGAGAGTCTGGCCGGCCATCAACATCAGGTTATACAGGCCGGTCAGCTTGTGACTCTGGTCAGCCAGGTGGATAGACAGCAAGTCATGGCCCTGGCGCAGGTCATTTTCCAACTGCTGCCGGGTTTCGATTTCTGCTTTCAGGCCGCGGAGGGCAGTCTCCAGGTCGCTGGTACGCTCGATGACCTGCCGTTGTAAATCTTCAACCATAATCCCTGCATACCTTTTTTCTATGGACATGTGCTGGACCAACTGGTGCCGCTTGGTCCTGTTTCCACCGGATTCAGGTTAATGTCTTCATAAAGCGTGACAACGTAATAAATTTTACAGGAGCCGCCCCCGCCATCGGTCCAATCGCGTGCGTCCGTTCCCACGTCGGCGACAGGGCCAAAATTGTTACCGGGCGGCACATCGGCCCGGTAAACACGGAAGCCTAAAATATCCTGACTGCCGCTCCAACTCCAGGTGATGGTATTATCCAGGCCCGACATGCTGCCATTAACACTTGAAGGCGGTTGGGGGGCGGGCTTGGGCATCACATGGAGTTTCATATTCTTGGTCGTCACCAGCCCATTTTTATTTTTGGCAGTCAGGGCATACACCGCCGGAGTTTTCCCCTGAGTTTGGGTGGAAAAGTCTGGCACATCCAGAAAGTTTGGCCCTGGTCCATAACTGCCGCCCGGACTCAGGGTAACATCGGTGGCGTCATCAGACACAATCCAGCTTAACTGGATTGTGGTGCCGGCCTCGACCGTGTATTCTTCATCACTCAAACGAGTCACTTTGCCGCTATCCGCCGAGTCTCTGGCTTCAACTTTGAAGAAGAAGATAGTGGGCGCGGGCGGGGTAGCCGTGGGCGTGGCCGTAGCGGGTAGCGGCGTGTTGGTCGGCGCGGGTGTGGTGGTGGGCGTGGGTTCTTTGACCGTCGCTTCTACATTGGCGCTGATTTTTTGGTCAACGTTTATCGCCGTCAAGACAAAAAGGGACGACCCCGTGACCGAAACGTTGAGCGAGCCTTCCTTAGTTAAGCCAACAATCGGGCTGCCCAGCGATGGCCCGCTGATTTCCACGCCGGTGGTATCGCCCACCACCGACCATTTTAATTCCACCGAACCGCTGCTGCCTTTGAGCAAAATTAGCGTGTCGGGATTGGCGGTGAAGAACTTGATTTGAGGGGCCGGCGGGATGCCGGTCGCAGTCGGCGCGGGCGTCACATACACGGTGACACTCTGGGGCTTGGCCGCCGAGGGACCGTTGGCCGCGTTGAGAACGTAATTGGTTGTATCCAGCGGGGCGATACTGACACTCTGCGAGGCCGGTAAACCCTCGCCGATGCCTAACACACTGACCTGATCCACGCCGGTCACTTCCCAGGAGAGAGTGGTATTTTCCCCGGCGACAATGGCCGGGGGGTTGGCAAAGAATCTGGAGACAAACGGGGTGGGCATAGGGGTGGGCGTCGGCGTAGACACTTTGATAATGAACGGGTCGGAACGAATGGGCGTAGCAATATAAACATTGCTGGCTTCCAACACATACGTTGTTTCCCGGTCCAGCGGCCCGGTATCGAGCGAGCCGCCTGGCCCCGGCACAGGTTTGGGGTTGCCGTCGGCCTGGTTGATCAGATTTATTTGTTCCGCGCCCTGCACTTGCCAGGAAAGCTTCACGCTGTCGCCGGTGATAATACTTTCTTTATCACCACCAAAGGTCATAATCGTGGGCGGCACGGGGGTTATAACGACCGATACGGTTTGCGGCTCGACCCCAAACCACTGTGGATTGAGCCGTGACAGCCAGTTGTCGCCTTTGAGCTGGTAAACCGCATTAGCGGTTGGGGCCACGGTAATATTGCCGACCGAACTATCTAACGGGTCCTGGCTTAATTCGGGGATGACCAGCCGGGTAAACGGCGAAGCCTGCCAGTAAAGGGTGACAGAATCGCCGGCTCTGGCAATTTTGCTCGACGATCCATCCACGTTAAAGGTGCTGATGGAGGGTTTAAAAATGACCACAATCAAGGCCAGTAAAAACAGCCCCAACAAGAACAACAGCAGCGGGCCAATCAGGGGTGATGTTTTGAGCTGGCCCAACATCGAGCGGGGCAATTGCGCCCCATCGGGCATAGAGGAGGTGATGGTGAAGGTGTAGCTCCGTTTGCCCAGGGCGACAAACTGGCGGCTGTGCGGCGTAATCAAAACCGGCAGGCTAACGGTTTGTTCCGGCGGAATGTGAAACTCGGCCTGATTCGCCAGGTTAGCACCCTCGCCGGGAACTTTGAATTCAAAACTACACCCCCGCTCGTCGTCACGGCCATCTACCTGAAACAGGGTGTTGCTGTTGCCTTTGTTGGTCAGGGCAATCGAGGCTCTGGCCGTGCGGGTAAACCAGGAGATAGATTGCTGGCGCGGGTTTATTTCGCCCACGCTGAATTCGTAATAAGGATTAATCATCAGGGTGGCCCCACGCCGATTAACCCGGCCAGGATAGTTGAGGGAGGTGATGACCAGGGCAAAGTGATGCGGGCCGGCATAACTGGTGGGCAGACGCGGCGGGGCGATGCTGATGGTCACACTGGCCCGGTTGCCTTCAAACAGGTTGACGTATCGCGGGGAAATCGTCACCCATCTTTCGTCCAGCCCTTCGACCCTGACCGAGAAAGTGGCGACCAAATCGCCGCCGTTGATAATGGTCAATTGATAAACAGCGGTTTGTTCGACCTCAACCGTAATTTCCTGAAGCTGGAGTTCGGCGATGATAAAATCGTCGTCCTCATCCGGCACCGGCGAGGTGATGCGGGTGACAGGCACGCCGTTCACCTGCATCACCGGGGGCAAAGGGCGGCTGATGGGCCTGGGGGCCGCTTCGGGCCGGGTGGAGGGCGGCATCACCATCATCGAACGAGCGCCCGATGGGGGTCGCCCCTGCGGCGCTACGGGTCGCGTGGCATGCTGGGGCGGTGAAACTGGCGGCGCAGCCGGGGGCATGATCATGGGCCGGCTGATCGGCGGTTGGGGCGGCACATAACCCTGGTTGAGTTGGGTTGGGTGCTCAAAGAGAATCAGGATATACCCGCCCAAATTCATACGCTCCAGATGACGCACGGGCCTGGGCTGATAAATGTTGAGCGATGGTTCGTCGCCGTCCGTTTGTCCCTCATCACTCAGCAGCATCAGGCGATAGGGTTTCTGCTGGTGATGCAAAACTGCCAGAAAAGGAGCCACTTCGGGATCGGCAATCACCAAATCATTCTCCGGGTCGCCGCCGATGTTGGTAAACCCTTTGACCGGGTCAAGGGTGTAAAATTTAACTTCGCCGTCAGGGCTGATGATTTCGATGCGGTCCATACACAGACACCCTTCCTAAAAAATAAAAAGTAGAAAAGTAGCCAGAAGAGTTCTACAGCGTGGTGCCCGTTACGAAACGAGCAGGCCGGGATCCCACGCCCGGCACTCCCTGCGGTCGTCGGCGGCGTGGGAGCCGCCTCTGCTAAGTTTCGCAACGCAAACTACCTACAGAAAATTCAAGGCCAAAAGCCGCCAGACGGCCAGGATGACAACCAAACCGGCCAGTCCGGCCATCAACATCACTGTCAGAACAGGCGGCAGGTAATACCATAGCCAGAAAAATCCCTTTACTTCAACCAGTCCCGGCTGCTTCAGCGGTGCGGCATTGGTCTGGTCGAGCGGGGTAGAAGTCAGGGTAAAAGGATAAATTTGCCGCCGATGAAGAATACGCGGCGTCATGACCAGCTCAACCAGCACGCTTTGCCCCGCTTCCACCGGCGGAGTTTGCACCCACATATCGGCTGCCCCTACGGCAAAAGTGACCGGCTGCGCCGCCGGTTCGCTGCTGACCGGTTTGTTCCCGTTCGATAAAAACTGCCCGGTAGCGACTCGTCCGGCTTGCTGGCTGCCTGCCCCCGGAACTGCGCTGCCGACCTGATCACGCAGATATTCAACCGTTCTAACCCGCTGCGTTTCGGTTCGCACCAGGCGTTCTACCGGCATATATCTGGCCGAAATCTGTTTGCCAAACCGGGCCACGGTTGTTCCGGCGGAACCGGGTAAAACCTGGGAGATGGTCGTAATAAGTTCCAGGACTCCGGACAAGCCGCCGTAAATTCGACTCTGCACCGCTTCAACCCCGGCCACCGCCGATTGAGATCGCCTGGAGCGTGAGGCCGGCAGAGCCTTAGCCGCAGGCGCGACCGGCTGGACCTGGTCAGGTTGAGCCACCGGCAGCACTGGCAGCGATTTGCCGTGCAAGCTAAACTGGAATTTTAGGTTCTTTTCGGCGTCGGCCCCCAGGCCAAAGCGGCTGCTGATATTGCCCGAATTGACCAATTCCAGGCTGGCCCGGCGCTGCACCCACTTTTGTTGAGCCAGCTTGATGATTCTTAACAGCCTGATGGTCAGTACAATGATGAGGGCCAAAGCTACCAATACCAGCATTACCGTAGTCCCCCAGTTGGAACCAGCGATTCTGCAAAAGCTGTTCAACCCACGTTGGGGGAGGGGGACCGGCGGGCAGCAGTTCCAATTCTGCCACATCGGTAGCGGTGTGGCCGGTGGTATCTGTAACCAGAACCTTCATCTGGTAGGTTCCCGGCGAGTAAGCCTGCGTGTCAAACCCAAAGCCATACGGCGGAGCCGTGCTGCGACCCAACAATTTATCATTGAGCATATAATCAACGCTGGCTAATCCGGCAGCAGTTTCAATTTGAACGGTCGGTGTAACCGGCTGCCCAATTTCGATGGAGGTTTGCAGCATAAAAACTTTGACCTTGAGCGAACCTTCCACCGTCACGTTGAGCGGAATTGTGCCGGTATTGCCCGCTTTATCCACCGCTTTGATGGTCAATATATGAGAGCCGAAGCCGGTCGTGGCCGTATCCCAGACAAAGCTGTAAGGCGGGGTCGTGACCTCGGCCAAAACCTGATTATCCAACAGATAAGTCACCGTTGACAGGGGGGCGGGCGCAGTGGCAGTGACTCCCAGGTTAACCAGGCCGCTCACAGTTTGGCCGTTGGTGAGGCCCGTCGGGCTGAGGTTAACCGGGCCGGGGGTGGTGATAAATTGTCCGGCGGCGGTTTCGCTATCGCCGTTGGGTCCGGTCACGTGCACAAAAACTTCGTGGATGGTGTTATCAGCCGGCAGGCTGGAGTTGAAAGTGATTTTGTAGCCCTGGCGCAGTTGTTTTTCCAGGGTTAGCATGGTGAAGTTGACGGCCTCGGCATCGGCCACGGCCAGGTATGCCCCGCCGGTCACAGCTACCTCAGCTTTAAGCGGATGTTGACCCTGCACCTTGCCACCAAAACCAATAATGTAAAGCGGCAGCCGGGCTTTTTGCACCCAGGGCAACACATAATCAAGTGAGGGTGAGCCAACATTATCATAATTGTCGGTGATAATGATGATGGCTTTACGGCCAGCGGGGAGTGGGTCAAGCAGCCGGGCCGCTTCGACAATGGTTTGATGCAGCGCCGTGTGTTCGCCCTCAGGTTGCAGGGCGTCAATGGCGGTGGTTAAGGCGGTGGTATTATTGGTGAAGGTATAATTCGGCTTAACCCCGTCGCTAAAACTCAACAGGGCCAGCCGGTCCTCCATAGCCAGCGTTTGCACCAGACTCTTCGCCGCCGTTTTTACTTCGGCCAAATCTGTCTCTGGTAGACTGACATCGAGAGCCAAAACCACCTGCAACCCTGTCAGCGAAATCGGCTCCACTATTTGCGGCGGGATAGGTGTTTGCAGGTTGTTCTCAAAAATGACAAAATCTTTGGCCGTCAGTTTTTCCAGGGGTTGGCCCGATTGGGAAACGGTGGTATAAAGCGTTAACTGGGGAAAGTGCTGACTTTCCGTGCCGGTGAGCGCCACCAACAGGGCTTCCCCCTGCGCCCCAGCCCCGGTCGCCAGGCCAAAAACCAATAGCCAGCCTGTCACAAGCAGGGGTATATTTTTTACTAATCGCGTTAGCTTTGCCCAGGTCATAGCTATATTTCAAATAAATATGAGTTACGTAGTTCCAAAATATTTTTAACCACAGACAGATTTTACAAAATTCTTTTTATTTTTCTGTGTAATCCGTGAAATCTGTGGTTAGTTTTTAGATACAATGTGTCAACTGCGTAAGTCCTAAAAAAACTTTAACCCATCTCAGGCCAATCATTCCCATTCTGCGATGGCGCGACCGGTTGAGCCGGAGCTTTGGCTTCCAGTTTCAAAGCCGGTGTGGTCGGACGACTGCCGGCAGCAGGCAAATCCCATTCCCGGTCGGCTTCCCAGGTTGGCGGAGCGGGCGCTTCAATGGAAACCGCCGGCTCAACCGGGACGGAAGCAGCAGCGACGACGACTGCCGGCGTTCCAGCCGGATTGGATGGCAAGATAATCCCCGCCGCTGGCAGCAGGCGCAGGCGATGCTGAAAAAACGGCGCAACCTGGAGCACTTGGGTGACGGTAGCAACCTCGCCGGGATAGGCGGCGGGCGCGGCGGCCTGGATAACGATGCGCCAATCTCCGGCCTGGGGTTTATGGCCGCGATGGTGCAGCCGCACCAGAACCTCTTTTTCTCCTCCCGCCGACAGCAGCGGGCCGGGAGCCAGATCATAACAATCCGGCTCCAACCCTTCCAACTTCAGGTCAAAGCGCACCCCGCTCCGCTGGCCCAAATTGCCGACCAGAACCACCCCTTCCATGGTTTGGTTGGGCATCAGGCGGGTCGAGGGCAGCAGCAAATCCAGGCCGATACAGCGGCTTGTTCCGCTGGCCGCGCTTTGAGCGGGCTGGCTGCCGCCATGAAAAATCAGGGTAAAAGCGCCTAACTTAAAACTGAAACCGTCGGCTAAGGTCAAGGCCGCGCCGGGGGCTAGCGCACTCTGGGGGTCCGGCCCTGCTTGAAGCTCGGTTTCGGTCAGGTTGACCAGGCGATAGCCGGACTTATCCTTGCCCGCCGCCACAAATTGCAGGTGAAACGGCGCTGCCTCACCGCCATCCAGCACAATGTCATTGGCCGGGTCGCTGCCCAGATGCAAAATCCCTTTCTGCAACGGGTACTCTTTTGACCAGCCTTGTGGATTGACAATTTCTAATTTTGCGCCTTGACTCATCTTCTCACCTCAACCGACGAGCAATGCCTCAGCCGCCAGCCGGCCCAGCGTGTGCGCCAACGCCTGGCCCAGCGACTCGTCCCCCGTCTGCCCGTCTGACTCCAGCAGGACGCCCTGAGCCACCAGAGTGCGCAGGTGAGCCAGCAGGTCGGCCTGGCTGTGCCGGCCGTCCAGATAAGGCAATAAGTAATAACCCAGGTCGGTTTCATCCATTAGAACAGGTTCGTGGCGCTGGTTGGTCACTTTATTACCCTGGCTGGCCTCAAAGCGGGCCAGAGGACTGGCGGTGGGATAATCGCTTATCGCCAGACCAAAATTGGCGCTGCAAGCGTGAAGCTCAACCATGTTCAGAGCGTACCCCTTCAACAACAATTCGCCCAGCGTTTTGACCTCGTGAGCCTGCCGGGCCGCGCTGTAAACCGGCGGTTCCGTCGGATCAAGGCGAGCGCGGGCCTCGGTCAACACGCGCTCAAAGGGAGCCGCCTGGGGCCAGATTTCGGCCAGGTAAAGGAGCGCTGCCTTATTTAAAGGCTGCTGGGTGGTCAGGGTGACGCCGATGGAACTGCGAAACTTTTCGGGGACGGCTAATTTGAGGGTAGGCGGTCCCGCCACCGGCTGGAGCGACGCCGCCACGTGCAAACCGAGCAGACTTTCCGGCTGGATGTCCGGGCGCAGGGTCACTTCTTGCTGGCACAACAGCGTTTGCCGGAAGGCCCGCACGTATAAAAAATCCATCAACTGTTCCAGTTCAACCCGGCTGGAGGCCATCTGTTCCAACTGCCGGGCCAGGTGAGGCGGCAAATAATTGGTAATCAAAGCCGAGGTTTCGGCGTCGGTTAGATATTGCAGCCCGTTCTGTTCGGCCTGCTCCACAAACTGGTAGAGATAAAGCGGCTCGTTGATGGCTTCCAGATGGTCATGCAGCAGGTACTCATCGGGCTGGTCTTGCAGCAGCTCGCGCAGGCTTTTGAAAATAAGCTGATTCGCCTGGAGCGCGTCCGACATGTTGCTGGACAGGCCGGGCAGGGTTTCGGTCATAAAATCGAGCAGAGTCCTGGCCTGTTTGACCCGCGCTTCGGGCGCAGCCAGGTGGCGGGTTTGATACAGCATCAAGCCTCGCGCCAGGCCATGCATATGCCAGCCGGGGTAGACGTTGTAGCTGATGTAAGCCACGCCGTGGGGGGACAGATGGTGTCGGCAAATCTGTAAGATTTTGCGCTGTACCTCTGCCGGCGCCCAGGTGTAAACGCCATAAACAATGATGTAATCGAATTGCCCCAGTTCCTCGGTCACATCGAGTAGATTCATGGCTTGCAGCGTCAGGTTTTTCAGGCCCAACGCTGTCGCTTTGGCCTGTCCGGCGGCAATTTGCCGGGGTGACAGGTCCAGGCCGACAAATTGGCTCTCCGGCAGTTGGCAGGCCATCGGGATGAGGTTACTGCCGTCGGCGCAGCCTATATCCAGCACCCGGCAGCGTGTCACCGGGACCGGTTTCAACCCAAACAGAGTCGCCAGGGCCGCCAGGTGATTGGGATGCGTTTGCGGCCGGGGCAATGATGGATAGGGGACTTCGTCGTAACTGGTCATTGGGTTCCTTTAACTTGTCAACAACGCGGCCTGAGCCAGAGTGGTCAGCGCGGCTGTTACCATTTCCGGCAGGGCTTTTTCGAGGTCAATTGTTGGGTCGTCAAGCTGCACTTCGATTTGTCCTTCGGCCAGTTGGCAGGTCAGCAGTTCGACCAGGGCGGATTGCGTCCAACTGCCATCCAGGCAAGGCAGCAAATGGTAGCCCAGCCCTTCGATTTTAACGCTTTCGTGACGCAGATTGGTCACGGCACTCGCCTTTTGGAGCGCCTGAAATCGGGCCAACGGGCTGGCAACAGGCCGCTCGCTCACCTGCCGCACCAGGGGCGGACTGTAAACGTGAAACTCCACCAAATCCTCGTGATAGGCGAACGCCTTCAGCAGGTTAGCCCCCAAAATCTGGACTTGTCGCCCCTCATCCGGGGCATTGAGGCGAGCACGAGCCGCCGTGTACAGGTCATTAAACGGGACAGCCTGCGGCCAGACCTGGCTGAGGTGGAGCATCGCCGCCTGAGTGAGCGGGTGGTCGGTGGTTAATTTGCGGCCTTTGGGGGCGCGGAAGACCTCGGCAGCGCCGGCAGTTGGGTCAAGGCTGGGATTCTCCGGCAGCGCTGAGGAAGATAGATAAAAATCGGCCAGCCGTTCCGGGGCCAGACGACCTTTCAGGGCCACTTCCTGATGGCACAGCAGGGTTTGGCGGAAAGTGCGGTTGCGCACAAAATCCATGTACTGCTCCAGCTCAACCGTGCTGTGGGGCCACCTGCCGCAGCCGAGGCGGCTACGTCGGGCGGCAGGTTGTCTACCAGCATGCTTTGAAATTCGGCTTCGGCGAGGTAGCGCAGACCAAACCGGGCGGCCTGTTCGACAAACTGGTAAAAATAGAGCGGCTCATTAATCTCGGCCAGCTCGTTGTGGAACAGGTAAGCGTCGTCCCCGGCGGGCAAGAATCGCTCGCGCACGTAATGAACGTAGGCGTGTAAAAAGTTGGCCTGCGGCGTGCTGTCGGCCACGATGGAGTCGGCCAGAAAGTCCAGCAGTTCCCGCGCCCCGGCGATGCGCTCGCCCGGCTCGGCGGTTTGCCGGGTATGGTAAAGCATCATATCGCGGATGGCGCTGTGCAATCGCCAGCCGGGATAGGTGTTGTAGCTGATGTAGGCCACGCCGGTCGGGGTCAGATGGTCGCGGCAAATCGCCAGAATTTTATCCTGCACCTGTGGCGGAACCCAGGAGAAAACGCCGTGGGCGATGATGTAATCAAACTGGCCCAGCTCGGCCCCCACCTCCAACAGGTCCATCTGCTGGAGGGTCACATTGGACAATCCGACCGCCGCCAGTATTTTCTGGCCCTCGGCAATCTGGCGGGCCGATAAATCCAGGCCGACAAACTCGCTGTGCGGCAGGCTGCACGCCAGCGGAGCCAGGTTGCCGCCGGAAGCGCAGCCCAATTCCAGCACGCGGCAGCGCTCAATGGGCGGCGGCTGCATGCCCAGGAGGGTGGCAATGGTTGCCAGCCGGTCAGGGTGCGTTTGGGGAAAAGGGTTGCTGGTGTAGGGAAGCTGGTCGTATGCGGTTGGTGGTAGTTGAGCCTCAATATTCACGAAGCGAGCCTATAATGGATAAAAAAGAAATTAGAAATTAGAAATTAGAAAGGTAACTACTCAGCCATGTCATTTCGAGCGACGTGAGGAGCGAGAAATCTCCTAATCCGTGGTTTGTAGACAGCGTTCTCAGAGATTTCTCGGCTTTCAGCCTCGAAATGACATGAGGGGTGAGTAGTTACGTCATCTGTGTCCATCTGTGTTCATCTGTGGACTCTACCTCTTTATCCCTGCCGGCGATTGAGCGCATAGAGCAGGATATTTGCGCCCCATTCGGTGGCGGTGCGAATTTCTTCGCGCGAGGCCGGCCCATGGTGACAAGTACCCTGCCAGGTGAGTCCGTAATTCTGGCGGCTGACAATCACCCCATCGCCAACGGAGACACCCGGCTCTCCGCCCGCTTCAAAGCCCGACGGGGGTACATTAAAAAAGTAGGGCTGCGCCAGCAGGGGATGCCCGGCGGTGAGCGGCTGGACGGTCATTTCCCGGCTGGTTAAAAAGTTCATAAAGCTAGTATGAGCTTCTTCATCTACACTTTCAATGAAGAGCGTGCCCCGGCTGCGCTGCACATACTGCCGCAGCCCGTTCATCACCCCGGCGCTTAATTCAAAGGGACCCTGTCCCACCAGGTAAACCAGGGTATTCACCCCCAGGCCGGGGGTCAGGGGAACATCGTCCTCCACCAGCACCCGGTACTTGCTGAGATGATTGAACGTTTGGGCCAGGTAGGTTGCTCCCAGGCCATGGCGGGGCTGAGTCACGTCGCCCAGGTAAGTCACCGCCACCCTGATGTCGGGGGGCGCGCCGACCTCGCAACGGAAGCGCAGATCAATCTCATCCGGGCCGGGCGTAACCGGATTGAAGGCATTTTGCAGCACCGATTTGCGGCTGCTGCGCTTGATGCGGGCCAGTTCCACGCCGGGGGCGTCGGTCAGGGTGGTTTGGGCGGTGATGGAAAAATCGCTGTGGGCATAGACCGGCCCGCTTTTGGGTTGGCTGCTGTCGTTGTTATGATGGCGGCTTTCGCCGTAGCTCAAAACCAGGTAAAACAGCCCTTCCATTTCCTGCCCGATGTCATACACCACCGGTTCGGGCAGGACGATGACTTGCCCGGCCTGGTCAATGGCAATCCCCGGCAAAATGTACAACGAGGTGTCGGATGGATCATTCGCCATTACCTTCAAGCCGGTGATAACGCCGGTCCCATGCTCAAACAGCGTGTGCAGGGTCTGGCTGCGGCGATGGTATTCGTGGGCCTCGTCCCAAATGGTAGCGGTGATGGCCATGCCATTGAACGGCTTAATTCGTTTCAGCGGATAACGCCGCACAAGTTCTTCAGGTGTCATAAGGTCTCCAGGCGCAAAGTATGGATGAGATGGGCCGGTTTTTGCCGTTCGATGATGGCCTCGATAGCCCGGCGGCGCAGCTCTTCCAACTGTTTTTGTTTTTCAGGCGACTCCGCCTCCAGGGGCGGCAGGCGCAAAACCACCGTAAACGTATGGGGCCGATTGTCGCTGCCCAGGGCCAGGGCCGGACTTAGCTTGGCGTCATCGCCCAGGGTAAAATTTTCGGCGCAGGCTTCGATGATTTCCGGTTCGCAGCCGGTGTAAAGCTCCAGGTATCTGGCCAGCCCGCGGCGAGTGCCCCGGTTGTGATGCAAGAACAGCGCCGCGCCCAGCAGTTGGCGCAGCCGGTCCTCCGGCCACTGTTCTTCCAAACTCCAGGCTCAGCCAGCCCGCCAGCCAGGGCAAAAAATAGGCCGGGGTCAGGTGTGGGTCAAAGTAGTTGTAAAGACTGCCAATCTGGGTATCGAGCGGCGACCAGAAGCTCTCAAAGAGCATTAAATAGCGCCCGATAAAATCGTCCTGCTCGTACAGCGCGGGCAAGTAACGCAAATATTTACCCTTGGCCCGGGATGAGCAGGCTGACCGACTCTTCGGCCAGGAGGCTACCATCGGCGGAGACAACCGAAGCCTGGGTGGTCAGGCTAGTATCTTCTTCGATACGAGCGATGGTGGCGCGGGTCTGGTATTCAAGCACAGCGCCGGCGGGCAGTTCCGGCAGCGACCAGACCAGGTAGCAGCCACCCTCCCAAGTTTCCAGGTTGGGGACATAATCCGACTGCGGCGACAGGTAATCGCGCAAAGCCAACCCATCAGGCAGCCATACCCGCAGCGACAGACCATCCGCCGGTTCGTGGATTTCCAGGCGGGTGTAAAAAGTGACCACTTCGCCGGGATAGCGCTTGTAAAAGTCGGCCACATGACTCAACGACAAGGTTGAAGGATGAAGGATGAAGGATGAAGGGTTGCTGGATTGGGGCTGGAGGTCTGGCCCGATCATGGCTTCCCTCCTAAATTGGTAATAACGATTTCGTGTTCGAGCGAGCAAAGCAGCATGTCCGCCGCCAGCTCAATCATTTTGCCGGAAACCGGGGTGTGCGGAAGGTCATTATTTTGGGGCCGGACGCCTGCTGCCGGTTCTTCGTCGCCGGGGGTGACGGGGGCGCGTGCAGAGCTGGACTTCCAGCACATGTTTAACGCCGGGAACCCGCTGGATCAGTGACATAATTTCGGCCACGTACAGGCTGCGGCCAAAGGGCCAACCGGCCCAATCGGCTCCCAGCAGGTCGCTGTAGGGGCCGGGCGCTTCGGCCAGCGGCAGGGGGCAGAGAAAATGATTGAGACAGTCCATCACGCGGGCCACCACTTCATCGGGCAGGCTGTACTCGGACGGGACGATTTCGGCCCGCACCTTAACCCCCAGGTAATCTGGTTCGCGGATATAGAGGGTGGTTGACAGCAGGCGGTAGGCATCGAGTTGTTTTTGGACCATCTGCGCCAGCGAGTCGTCCACCCGCAAGCCGGACAGCCGGCCCACCTTGAGCGCGTCGGCAGCGGCGGGGACAATCAGAATTTCGATGACGCCCGGTGAGAGCCGGCCCCGGCTGTATTGAGGGACATTGCACTTGACCCGGGCGACGCTCCGGCTGGTGCTTTTGGTCAGATTTTCGTAATCCTCGGCGGTCACGGCCCGCTGCTGGGTACGCAGTTCGCGCATGGCCCGGAATTTGGCTTCGTCGAGCGTTTCCTGGTCCTGCCCGCCCACCGCCGCGATCATATTCTGCACCCGGTCAATGTAAGGCACCGCCGATTTTAACACCTGGATTTGCCCCGCCGGGACATTGCCCTCCACCCCGCCGCCGTAGCGATACTGGCTGAAGCGGATTTCCCGTCCGGCTTCGGGGATGCGGCCATACTGCCGGATGGTCCCGTCGCGCTGGCGCACCGCCGGACCAAAGCGAACCTCGCCGCTGGCGGTGTCGAGGGTAAAATGGCGCTCGTAGCGGGTCGAGTGGGCAAAATCATCCACCTGCTGCCAGGGCACAAAAACTATCTCGCCCAGCCGTTCCTCTTCCACCTCGACGGTTTCGCCGGGACGCAAAGCCAGCACCGGGTGAGACTGGGTCAGAAAAGACTGGTTCGGCTCACCGCTGCTGTCGCCCAGGATTTCCTCACGCACAATCACGGCGTGGGTGGCGCGAGTGGCCGCTCCCAGCGAATAAACTTCAACGCCGGTGACACGCGGCGACTCGCTGTAGATGCCCTGCTCCGGGCGGCGCTGCTCAAAGCGGCAGCGCACCCAATAACTATTGCGCCCATTCACCTGGTCGGGCTGCATGGCCAGGGGCAGATAAAAGACCAACTGGCCTTCGGGGTTGTTGAGGCCGCCGGTGGTGTCTTTTTCCTCGTAAAAGGTGCTGGGCGATATTTCATGCCAGCGCCCTTCGCCCAATGAACATTCCCACACCAGCGGCGGGTCTTCGCGGCGCACGCCGACCGCCTGGGTCGGCTCGCAGGTAAAAAACAGGCGCAGAATGTAGCCGCTGATGTCCTGGGTTTCATCAAAGCCCAGGTAAAAGGTGTCGCCCTGCTTGGGTTCGGTTTCGTCGAACACAATAAACGGCTCCACCGACAGGCGGGTCAAATAGTTCTTTTGAAATTCCTTTTCGCGCCGCAGTTGGGTCAGCCTGGGTGAGCGAATCAGCAGCCGGGTGTCGGTGGTGAAGATGGTTTCCGGTTTTTCCTCGGTTTCGCGCGTGGCGACTTCGGTGCCCTGGGAAACAACGGCTACCGTATCATCTTCCGGGCCAATCGGGAACGGTGTGGACAGCCGAAAAATCAGTTCGACCCGGGCGCTGCTGGCCGGCAGCAAGTTTGTGCCGAGCAGTTCCAGGAATTTGATGTGCATTTTTTCGGGCACCCGGTTGAGCCGGTAGATGGTCTGCTCGGTCATCCAGGCAAACAGTTCGACCAGGGTGATGCCGGGATCGCTCAGGTTGTAGTCGGTCCACTCCGGGCAATAGGTGGCAATACGCCGCCGGGCTTCATCAACCAACTGGCTTTGAAAACGCAAGTCATCTAAATTAGGTACGGGTAAAGGCATAAGCTCATTCCTCGCCCATCAGGAAAAAGGGATAAACAATACTGCGCGGGTCGTGGGTGTCTTTGATGAGATATGTGATTTCAGCCAGCAGGGTGGCGCTGTTCTGGCTGTCGGAGTCAATCTCCACTTCCTGCACTTCGATGCGCGGCTCCCACTGGGCCAGGGCTTCTTCGATGTAATGGATGAGCAGCCCTTCGGTGGCGGCGTTGTTGGGGGCAAAGACCAACTCGTGGATGCGACAGCCAAATTCGGGCCGCATGACCCGCTCGCCGGGGGAAGTTTCCAGGATAATGCGGATGGATTGCTCGATGTCGTGTTCGCCACCGACCAGGCCAATACCACCCCGTGAGTTAATTTGGGTGGGAAAGTTCCAGCCCTGCCCCAAAAATTCTTTGTTACGAGTGTCGCTCACGCTCAGCCTCCAATCAAAACGGTGGGCGCGCCCGGTGGCCCCACGACGGTGCTCACCGGCACGCCGGTCATCGGGTTGACCCCCATCACCTGGCTGGTGACGCGAGCCGCCGGTCTGCCGCCAATCAACACGGTCATACTGCCCATCATAATGCTGCCATTACAGGCCGCTCCCGCCACCATATCACCCACGACGGAAGCTGGCATTCCGCCGATTAACACGACCGGCACACCGGGGCCGGTAATGGCGTCACCGGTGGCGGTCATATCACCTACACGCGCTGCTGGGAACATAGAATTCTCCGAATAAATCTTTAGTATTCGTGTTGCGTGTTGCGTGTTCCGTTTCTTTACGCAACACGCAACACGAGCTTCCAGTCACACCTTAATTTATCTTCACAATCCCACCCTGAATCATCACCATCGCTCCGCCTTTGACCTCGGTTTGGGCCATGCCATTCAGGCTAACCTGAGCGCCTTTGATTTCACTCTTGCCGGTGCTTTCCAGGGATAGGGCGGCGTTGGCTTTGATTTGGGCCTTGGCTTTGGCGGTCACGGCCAGTTCAGTGCAATCCAGGGTTAATTTGTTGCCACACTTCAGGGTTAAATCCTGGGTGGCTTTGATGGTAATGGCATTTTTGGTCGAATCAATAACCACCTGGTTGGAGCCGCTTTTATCTTTGAGGATAAATTTCTCTTTGCCGCCGGCGTCGTCCAGCAGCAGTTGGTGGCCCGATTTGGATTTGACCAAAATTTGCTCTTTGCCTTTGGCGTCGTTGAGCACAATCATGTGGCCGGAGCGGGATTTTATCACCCGCTGATCCACCTTACCGTCGCTGCCGACGGCCTTATCAATGGCGACCGGCGGCTTGTCTTTGCCATTCCACACGCTGCCGATCACAAAAGGCCGGTGGATATCGCCGTGTTCAAAACCCAACACCACCTCGTCGTTGACTTCCGGCAGCCAATAGATCCCCCGGCCCCCGCCGGCCCCCGGCCCGGTCACGCGAATCCAGTCGCTTTCAATGTTGTCACCCAACCAGGGATATTTGACCTTGACGTAGGCCCAATCTTTTTTGGTGTTTTTGATGTTCGTTACCAGGCCAATCGCCAGCCCTTGCATCAAGCCCCGCCCCGCCTCGCTGCCGTTTTCTACCAGGTGGCTGATAGTATTGGGCTGGCGGCCGCTGATAGTGAAATGGGTTTCATAACCTGCTTTATCAAAGCGGTGAATGGCTGAGGTTACAAAATATTTGCCGCCAAACCGCTTACCCACCGCCCCAATCGTGATGGTAAACCCGGCCTTGACTTTGGGATTGCCAAAGCAGACGCCTTCGGCCTGGATAAATTCGCTGCCCAGGTCATTCGCCAGCCCTTGCGCCAGGGCCGTGGCCTCGTTGGGCGTGGCGACGGCTTCATCAACCACCACCACCTCGGCTGCGCCAAAAGCTTTTTTTGCCATGCCCGCGCCCGGCTCGACGCCGCCTTGTTTGAGCGCTGGTTTGGCCTGTCCCTTGATTTCTTTCTTGGTGGCCGGGTCCCAGCCCCGCACCACCACTTTATCGGCCTGATGGGTAGCGGCCAGAATGGGTTGAAAACTGCGCAGGGCTTCGCCCAATTTCAGTTCCGGCCCGTCGCCCAGTTTGGCGTCGCCTTTTTTGAAATATAATTTGCCGCTGGCCGCAAAAACTTTGTAGCCCAAACGCTCGGCCCGGCTCTGCAAAAATTCCATGTTGGTCTGGTTGTTTTGCAGCACATACTCGTGCGTCACCGAGGTGGCATCAACCACCGCCGACAGGCCGGCTTCCTGGGCAATTTTTTTGACGATATCGCTGTCTTTTGTTTTCAGGAACGTGCGGCTCTTTTTGCCTCGATGCAACCGGTGCGACTTGTTATATCCCCGGATGAGCATGCACGTATGGCCGGTGGCCGAAAAATCCGGCTCCAGGGCGGCGATTTCGCCTTTCATCAACGACCCCTTGCCGCCGCCGTACTCCTCGCTCACCTCGGCCAGGATTTCAACCATCGCGCCCAATTTCAATAATTTGGTGTTATCGGCCCATTTTAACTGGCTGTCGTCCAGCAGAATGGTAAACATTTCCGGCAAATAAAGACTGCTGTCAACCACCACCTCAATCAGGTCGTCCATCAGCTCTTCGGGCACGTCGCTGCCGCCGATTTTGATAAAAAATTGCGAGAGAAATTGGTTCTTGCCGGCCACAGCGATTACTCCACGGACGGTAAAGGGGTCAACTTGAGAACCTGGCCCGGCCGCAAGTCGAACGGATTATCCAGGTTGTTTGTCTCGGCAATGTGACGCCACTCGGCCGAATTACCGTATTCCTGATAGGCAATCCAATCGAGCCGCTGCCCCTCTTCCACCAGCCACACCCGGCGCGCCTGGCTGCGCGAGGTCGGGTTTTGCGGTTTACGGGCCACGCCCACTTGTTTAAAGGTGACGACCACTTCGGCCCGCACCGGCGTGCCGTTGGCCGTGAACATGGTAAATTTTTGCTTCAGGTTGGTAATAACGGCGTTAAATGCCAAAAATTTACCCCATTGAAAGCGGCACTGGGGCGGCTCGCTCTGGCCGGTTTTGGTATTCTTTTTCTTGGTATCAACCTGGGCCATTTCAACCAGGGCTTTATATTCTTTCCGTACATCTTTTTTGCCGCCCTTGTCGGTGGTATCAAAAAGCAGCGTCACCGTCATATCCTGAGCACGCCCACCCTTATAACTCAGCTTGGGCGTATTGTCACCAATCGAGGTTTCCTCGTTCCAACTTAAACTTTGCGCCAGCTCAAATTCAGCCGGGTTAAAATGGCAGGTTACCTCTTTTTTGGTGTTCAGGTTGACGATCTTAGCTTTTTGTACGCTTGGCTGAGGCATCAGTATCCTCGATAAACTGGATTTGCGATTAACTATTCAATCGTAAATCGTAAATCATAAATCGTAAATCATCTAAAGGGTCGGCGGTCGCGTTCTACCGCTAACATTCGCTTGACCAGGGGGTAAACCTGCCGGGCCAGGTTATCCAGGTCTAATTCTGCCGCCGGGGATTCCGGCTCCTCGGAAAAGGATATTTCTGTATCTTCGACCCGCTGAATCGGCCCGGCTTCGCTGTCCGCTGCGGCGGCCGGCGGCGGAACTGCTTCCGGCTCCCAATAACGCTGAATGCTCATCGCCGGCGTTGAGGCTGAAGACGGCGGCTCTTCTCTACGTTCACCCGCTCTGGGAGCGGGCTGGGGCGGCGCAGCCAACGGCATATCCAGCCTGGCCGCTGCTTCCGGTCGAGCTGCTGTAGGTTGAGCTAACGGCAAAACAGATTCTCCTGTTGTCTCCGGCTCCGCCGGCATTCCTTCTGACCTGGTCTCAAAGGGCTGGCGAACCTGGGGCAGTACACCGATTTGTCTCGCCGGATGCAAAGGCATTTCTTCGGGGCCGTCGAAGCCTGACCTCTCCGCGCCTGGCGTTTTTGTTGGGGGCAGGTCAAAAGTTTGGAGCGACCCTCCCGGCTGTGACTCGATTCGAGATGAGGGTGTTTCATCCTCCGGCTGGCGCTGCACGGCTGCTTGGTGCGGCGGCTCGGCCTGACTTATGGCCGGAGCCGGGGATGGCTCAACGCTTTGAGCGGCTTTCCCCGGCTCGGCTGGTGGGAACCGCAGCGGCATTTCCATTGTAGATGCTGGTTCAGCCTGATGCTGAGGTTCCGGGATGGGTTGCGCTGCGCTGCCGGTTGACTGAATGCAGACGGGACTGGAGACTCGGCCACCCCAGGCGCGGCTGCCTGAGATGGCTCATTAGGAGGAACGATTTTGGTTGGTTCGATTTCCGGCAAGCGCAGCGGCAATTCCAAACTGGACGGCGGCTCGGTCTGAGGTTCAAGGGCAAGTTGGCGTTGTACTGTTGGTGGGCGCGGTGATGAAGTGACCTCGCGTCCAGTTATGGACGGGGTAGTCTCAGCCAGATCGGCGGTTTCGTCCGACCCTGGTTCGGGCCGGCGCAGCGGCGTTTCCAGGGTAGATGCCGGCCTGATCTGGGGTGGAGTTTCAAGCGGCGGATGTTGGACTGTTGGTTGGTCCGGCAGCGGGGCTGCGGCTTCGCTTCCAGCCGGAGCAAGCGCGTCAGCCTGAGATGGCTCAATAACTTGGGTGGCTTCATCCTGCTCGACTTGCGGCAAACGCAGCGGCATTTCCAGAGAAGACGGTTCGGGCTGGGATGGTGCTGCAAAAGCCGGCTGGCGCTGTACCACCGGTTTGGCCGAAGGCGGTGCGGTCTCACTCCCCGATGCAGATGGCGAAGTAGTCTCGGATGGCTCAACAACTTGAGCGACTTCATCCCTTTTGGTTCGGGTTGGCGCAGCGGCATTTCCAGCGAAGATGGTTCGGGCAGGAGTGGCGCTTCAAAAGTAGCCTGGCGCTGCACTGTTGACTTGCTCGGCGGTTGTGCTGCTTCTCTTTCCGCTGCCGATGGCTCGATGGAAGAAGGTTCAACACCTTGAGCGGCTTCACCCGCCTTCGGTTCGACTTGGCGCAGCGGCATTTCCAGAACCGGCGGGGGTTCAGACTGGGGCGGTGTTTCAACAGCCGGTTGGCGCTGCACAGTTGGTTTGTCTGTCGGCTGCGCTGCTTCGCCTTCCGACGCCGATGACGCAATAGTTTGGGCGACTTCATCCGGCTCGGCCTGCGGCAACCGCAGCGGCATTTCCAGGGAAGACGGTTCGGGCTGGAGTGGCGCTTCAAAATCTGGTTGACGCTGTACCGATGGTTTGGCCGAAGGCGGCGCGGATTCAGCGCCGGTCGCGGCTGGCGCGAGAGTCTGGGCTGGCTCATCACCCTGGAAAACCTCGTCCGGTTCTGGTTCCGGCTGGTCAAATTCGGACATCCGGTTGAAAGGCAAATTGGTCGGGTCCAGCGTTTGCCACACCGGCTCAGACCGAGGCGGGCGCGGACGGGATGGCATCTGTCGCTGCACCGGCGCTGAAGCAGACCGTTGGGGCTGGGCCGGCGGTGGATCAAACTTTAATGGTTTGTCAGCCTGGGTTGGGTCACTTCCCTCAGCCGGGCGAGTCGATTCAGCCTCAGTCCGGCGGGGCAGGCTGGCAGGTTGGGATTCAGTATGCAGGAGTGTCTCAGGGGCCGATGGGTGCTGTGGCCTTGACTCGTTCCGGGGGCGGTGAGACGGTTTCACTCCTGCTTGCCAGCGACGGGGGTGCAGTCTCTTCCAGCTCTGCTTCTACCGCTGATTTTTCGGCAGAGGGCCACTCCGGTTCAAGGTGGGGTGGGCGCGGGCGGGCCACTTGCCGCTGCACGGGTGGCGAGGTTGGTGGTGCAGCCTGCGGGCGGACCGGCTGCGGGGGTGACGGCTCAGTGAATGATTCCGGCTGATCAACGGCTGGCGCGGATGGCCGGGGTCCCAGACTTCGCGGTAATTCTTGCCGCTCGACGCAGTAGATAGGTGGGTGTATTTTGGAAATCATGGAAGCGATGGAGATGCACCTGGCGCATATCCCATTCGGTTTCGCCGTGGGTCATCCACTCGGCAATTGTCTTGCCAACGCCACCGGCATGGGTCAGCCACGAACCAAGCGCGGTCCATAGCCCTTTAATGTTATGCGCTTCACCCATGATCGGGTAACCATCAACCGGGAAGGCAAAGATGCCATTAAAGGCGCGGCTGATCGTTTTACCCTGGGAACGCCGGGAAGATCTCCTGCGCCCGTTCCCATGATTGGGTGAGATCTTCAGGGGTAAAAGGTTTCATCGCGGTGCGCCCCAGTTGACCCGGCTTGACCAGCAACGGCTTGT
>JAAUSP010000623.1 GCA_012032575.1 Anaerolineales bacterium
GGCGTCGGTGGGGATGGGGGCGGGGTGGGCGTTGGCAGGGACGCGGCCTGGCATTGGGCGGCAGTCAGTAAAGCCAGCAGGAAAAAGCTGACAGATTTCAGGAAGGTGAAGATTGTCATTTTGGCAAATAAGTAAAACTTATCCGGTCACCTTACTACTTTAAATTAGCTCACAGACACGCGGCGCACGGATAAACACAGATTAGATCAAAAAATTAAAGGGAAATCCACGCAACCTGTGTTTATCTGCGTTCATCTGTGGACCCCTTCTCAGGTCAGTCACGTCAAGGGGAAAAGTTCCTTCGTCCGGGCCAGCGCTTCGGCCTCGCTGCCGGAAGGCCGGAACTCCAGGCCGACGTAGCCATCGAAGCCCAACTGCCGCAGCTTGGCCCGGATATTGGCAAAGTTGATTTCGCCCGTGCCCGGCTCCTGGCGGGTCGGCACATCGCCGATGTGGACGGTGGGATAAAGGCCGTGATATGCTTCCAGTCCCCAGATCAAATTGCCGGAGCCGCGCTGCTGGTGATAACAGTCGAAGGCCAGCCGCAGTTGAGGGTGGTCAATCCGGCGCACCCAGTCGGCGGCCAACTCGTGGTTGTGGACCAGCACCCCGCCCTTGATATGAAACTCGTTCAAACCCTCGATCCACACTTCCACTGGCGTCTGCTCGACCAGCTTCATGATTTTTTCCGTCTGGTTGAGCAGGTTGGCATACTGTTCGGCCTCGGTGAAGTTGGACGACAGGCGGCGGGTCCATTCTTTGCCGTGGGCCAGCTCGACCTGGTTGGAAAAGATAAACAGATGGTCAATGCCGTGCTTGACGGCCAGCTCCAGGCTTTCGGCCCAGGAACGAACCGTTTTCTCATTGTCGCCGGGGTCAGCCAGCGTGCCCATGTCGTCGTCGAAGGTGGAATTGATGACCGCCCCGACCCGACGGCACTCGGCGGCAATCTCGGCGATGGGCGTGTTGCGCCAGAACCACACGTCCAGCCGGGTAATGCCCAACGCCACAAACGCCTCCACCCGCTCGACGATGGGCCGGTCGGTAAACCAGAAATCCAGATAACCCGTATATTCCATAAAACAGTTCCTACCAGAAAGCAGAGATTTAAGAAGATGCGTGTTGCGTGTTGCGTAAATTTACGGAGCACGCAACACGCAGCACCTCAGATCAATGTCACCACTTTAGCTCATCACCATACCGCCATCCACTTCAAGGGCCTGGCCGGTCAGGTAGCGCGAGTCGGGCGAAGCCAGAAAAGCGGCCACCCCGGCGATTTCCCACGGTTCGGCCATGCGTTTCATGGGGCAGTCGTTGGCCCGCAGCCGCAGCCACTCTTCGACCGACACACCGTCACGGGCGCCCACCTGGCTGGCGACATTTCTGACCATATCGGTCACGGTGTTGCCGGGGCAAATAGCGTTGGCGGTAGCGCCGTAAGGGGCCAGCTCCATCGCCACCGAGCGGGTCAGGCCAATGACCCCACTCTTGGAAGCCGAATACTCCGCCGAAGCCGGCCAACTGGTTTTGCCGGCCATCGAGGAGATATTGATAATGCTGCCCGACTTCTGAGCCATCATAATTGGCACAACGGCCTGGTTGCACAAAAAGACGCCGGTCAGGTTGACATCAATCAGCCGCTGCCACTGCTTGAGCGACACATCCACCAGCGGTGAGCCGGAATAGATACCGGCAGCGGCTACCAGAATATCCACCCGGCCCCATTTCGACATCGTGGCCTCGACTGCCGCTTTAATACTCTCCGGGTCGGTCACATTGCAGTGCAGCGCCAAAGCTTCAACCCCCTCAGCCCGGCATTGGGCCGCCGTTGCTTCGTTCGCCGCATCGCTGACATCCAGACAGGTCACATGGGCGCCCTCCTGGGCAAACCGTAAGGCGCAAGCCTGACCAATGCCACCGCTCGCGCCGGTAATAACTGCGACTTGTCCAACAAAACGTTTGAGTTCCATAGTTCCTCCAGTAGTAAGTAGTAAGTAGTAGGGGAGTAGGCAGTAGGCAGTAGGGAGTAAGAGGCTCTTCCCCGTCTACCGTCTACTGTCTACCGTCTACTTTAAGGCTATCCAGACCGATTTTACCTCGGTGTAGGCTTCAATGACGGCTTCGCCGTTATCCCGGCCGTAGCCGCTGCCTTTGAAACCGCCAAAAGGCACGGACGGGTCGAACATATCATAGGTATTCACCCAGACCACCCCGGCTTTGAGGGCCGCGCTGACCCGGTGCGAGCGGGCCACATCGCGGGTCCAGAGGCCGGCGGCCAGGCCGTAATCGCTGGCGTTGGCCCGGGCGATGACTTCGGCTTCGGTTTCAAACGAGAAAATGGGCAGGACCGGGCCAAAAATTTCCTCGCAGGCGATGGTCATGTCGTCGCGCATGCCGGTAAAAATAGTCGGTTCAATATAAAAACCGGCGGCGTAATCGCCGTTCTGCAAACGCTGGCCGCCGCAGACCAGGCTGGCCCCCTGCTCCAGGCCGCTTTTGATATAGCTCATAATCGTGTCGGTTTGGATTTGGTCCACAATCGGGCCGAGGTCCGTGTCCGAGTCCAGCGCGTGTCCAATTTTGACCGGCTTCGTCAGCTCGACCAGCCGGGCGACGACTTCATCAAAGATCGGTTTTGCACAAACAGCCGCGCCCCGGCCACACAGCTCTGGCCGGTGTTGCCAAAAGCGGCTTTGAACGCGCCGGGAATGGCGGCCTCCAAATCGGCATCGGCAAAAATGATATTGGGCGCTTTGCTGCCCAGTTCCAGGGCCAGCCGCTTGAGATTCCCCGCCGACGCCTGAATCACACTGCGACCAACGGCGGTGGAGCCTGTTACCTGGATTTTATTGACCCCGGCGTGCCCGGCCAGCGCCGCCCCAATCACCGAGCCGCGCCCGGTGATAATGTTGACCACCCCCGGCGGCAAGCCCGCTTCCTGGATCAGTTCACCCAGCCGCAGTACCGCCAGCGAGGCCAACTGAGCCGGTTTGAAAACAACCGTATTGCCGCAGGCCAGGGCCGGGCTGAGTTTTTGCATGCTGTGGATGAGCGGGTAATTCCAGGGGATAATGATGGCGACCACCCCCAACGGTTCGCGCCGGGTGTACGCAAAATGGCCGGGGATCGAGACCGAGGGCGTCTGTCCCGCGATTTTACTCGGCCAGCCGGCAAAATGGTAAACCTGGCGGGCGGCCACCCGGCTGTCAATGGCGCGGGTGTGGCGAATGGGCTTGCCGTTATCCAGCGACTCCAGTTCGGCCAGTTCGTCGGCGTGAGCGGTGATGAGATCACCCAGGCGGCGCAGCAAGCTCTCGCGTTGGGGTGGGAGCATGCTGCCCCAGCCGTTGTCAAAAGCCTGCCGCGCTGCCGCAACCGCCCGGTCCACATCTTCCGGCCCGGCGGAAGCCAATTCGGCCAGCCGGGTGCCATCGGACGGGTTGATGCTGGTAAAAGTTTCCCCTGTCGCCGCCGCCACCCACTCGCCGCCAATCAGCAGCTTCAGCGGCGATTTGTCCAAAAAGCGGCGAGTATCGGGAGATAAAGGTTGAATAGACATGATGAATTGAGCCTCGTGGTAAGATTAAAAAAGAATTGTAACTGCTTAGCTCCCATGTCATTTCGAGGCCGTAGGCCGAGAAATCTCTACCGCGATGCATCGGCCTCGGAGATTTCTCCCTTCGGTCGAAATGACATGGCTGAGTAGTTACGAGATTTTTTACGCATCACGCATCACGCATCACCCCCGCATCTCTGCCAAAAGTGCTTCGCAATCTGCCACTGTGGCCGGGCGAGGATTGTTTTGGAGCAGGACCATGCGGGTGGTTTCCTCGGCGATGGCCGGCCAGTTGACCGCATCGAGGGGCAGGTTGAGTTCGCTCAGATGGGTCGGCAGGCCGAGATTGGTGACAAATTGAGCCAAAGCTTCGACCAGTTGCTCGCCGCCGGCCTCGGCCGGCAAACCGGCCAGCCGGTTCAAGCGCTGCACTCGGTCGGGCGAAATGACCGGAAGATTGAAGCGCATGGCGTAGGGCAATATCAGGGCGTTGGCCAGGCCGTGGTGCAGATGCAAATGCCCGGTCAAGGGCCGGACAGGGCGTGGATCAGCCCCAGCCCGGCATGATCCATCGCCGTGCCGCCCCAAAGCGCGGCCAGCAGCATGGCCTGTCGGGCGGCCATATCCTGCCCGTTGCTCACCGCCTGCGGCAGCGCCGTCCAGATAGTTTCCAATGCCGCCAGGCAAAACTGGTCGGTGTAGGGATTGGCCCGCCGCCCGATGTAACATTCGAGGGCGTGAATGAAAGCATCCATGCCGGTGGCGGCAGTCAAGCGAGGCGGCAGCGAACGGGTCAATTCCGGGTCCACGATAGCAGCGTGGGGGAACATCAGCGGGCTGAGGACGCCCTTTTTGAAAGGATTGGCCGGGTCCACGATAACCGCCACCCGGCTGACCTCGCTGCCGGTGCCGGCAG
>JAAUSP010000624.1 GCA_012032575.1 Anaerolineales bacterium
TTCTCACGAGTATCTGCTGGTTTTGATTTCGTCACGAACTAATGCAAAGCTCTACTTAGTTGCAACACAGGAGAACTCTATGCGCATTGACCCCCACGTTTATCTCGTCGGCAGCGGCCAGCTTGGCTTTGATTTGACCAACCCGTTTGACTGTAACATCTACCTGTTTGAGGCGGGCGATAGTTGTATTCTGTTTGATGCTGGCGCGGGCATGGGGGCGGACCAGATAGTGGAGGTCTGCCGGGGCGACGGTCTCGACCTGGGCAAAATCAATCACCTGTTCCTCACCCACGCCCACACCGATCATGGCGGCGGCGCGGCTCACCTGGCCGAGCGGCTCAGCCTGACCGTCTACGCTTCGGCCAGCACCGCCAAAATTGTCAGCAGCGGCGATGAAGCAGCGGTCAGTTTACCCCCGGCCAAAGCGGGCGGAATGTACCCCAAAGATTACATTTACCGGCCCTGCCCGGTGGACCGGGTGCTGGCGGCGGGTGAGGTGGTCGAAATCGGCCCGTTCAAGATTGAAATCATCGCCACGCCGGGTCACAGCCACGACCATCACTGCTATCTGGTCACCACCCCGCACAAACGTTACCTGGTCGGCGGGGACGCCATTTTCTTTGGCGGCAAAATTGTACTGCAAAATACCTATGATTGTAGCGTGCCCGACACCATCGCTTCGATTCAACGCCTGGCCACCCTGTCGTTCGACGCCCTGCTGGCCGGTCACTTCAACTTCAGCCTCAACCGGGGCCAACGCCACATCGAAGCCGCCTGTGCCGTTATTAATCAGTTGGGCTGTCCGGTGTCAATTATTTAGGCAGTCCAAAAATTGTCGTAACTGCTCAGCCCTCATGTCATCCTTCGACAGGCTCAGGACAGGTTTCGAGGCCGTACCTACCATGCTGTATCGGCCTCGCAGATTTCTCCCTACGGTCGAAATGACATGGCTGGATAGTTACAAATTGTCTTGATCTCGTGATGGGTGATGCGTGAGGGGTTTAGGCAAAAAATCATCACGCATCACGTATCACGTTTCACGTTTCACGCGGGAGATTTGCCTTGCCCGAAATGACCTCACTCGAACGCTGCATGACCGTGCTGCACGGCGGTATTCCCGACCGGGTGCCGGTCTGCCTGGAAAACTTTATGCACGCGGCCCAGGTGTCCGGCTACACCATCCGCGAAACCTGCCTGGATGGAGCCAAAATGGCCGAGGCCCAGCTTACCGCCTGGCAGAAGTTCGGGCACGATATGATTGACCTGGAAAACGGAGTGGCGGCGCTGGCCCAGGCGGTCGGCTGCGGGGTGGAGTTCAACGACGACGCCGCGCCGTGGGTCATCGCCCCGGCGCTGGAAAGCCTGGAGCAGGTAGACCAGCTCAGACCGATTGACCCGTACCAGGATGGCACCTTGCCGGAAATGCTCAAAGCCACCCGCCTGATTGCCCAGGAGGTGGGCCGGCACGTCTGTTTGCTGTCCGAGGCCGATCAAGGCCCGTTCAGCCTGGCGGCCCAGATTGTCAGTCCCCAGGAATTTCTGATCGCCCTGCTCGAACCGCAAAAAGAGGCGCTGGTCCACCGGCTGCTGGAATACGCTTATGAGCAGGTGCTCCGCTACGCCCGCGCCCTGAGCGAGGCCGGGGCGCACCTGACCATGATGGGCGAGAGTATCGCCGGCCCGGATGTCTGCTCGCCCCGGGTTTACCGGCGTTTTGCCTTCCCCTACCAGCAGCGGCTCATCGAAACCCTGCGGGCCGAAGGCAAAGAGATCGGCATGCACATCTGCGGCAACGCCACCAAAATCATCGAGCCGATGGTCAACACCGGCAGCATCTTTTGCAGGTTGATTACAAAATCAATCACAACCTGTGCAAGCAGGCCACCCGGGGCAAAACCACCCTGATCGGCACGGTGGACCCCAGCAGCGTGATGACCCTGGGCACGTCGGAGCGGGTTATGGAAAAAGCGCGGCACGATATTGACCACCTGGCCCCGCACGGCGGCTTTATTCTCAGCCCCGGCTGCACCCTGCCCCACACCGCCCCCGACGACAACGTAACGGCGCTGGTGGAGGCGGCGAGGGTGTATGGGCGGTACGACGCTTAAAATGGTTATAACGTGTTGCGTGTTGCGTAAAAAAACGGAAGACGCAACACGCAACACGATGCTTATAAGTTGAACAGGTGATTAATTCCTATGTCCGACTCTCCCCTCCGCATCCTGGCCCTCGGCGCGCATGCCGATGATTTGGAACTGCAATGTGCCGGTACGCTGGCTCGCTGGGCCGAACAGGGCCATCATCTGATCATGGCGACGGCCACCTGGTGCAAGTTTGGCAGCTACGAGCTGTCGCTGGACGAATGTTCGCGGCTGCGCCATGCCGAAGCGGCCCAATCCGCCGCCCTGATTGGCGCGGAGTACCGGGCGCTGATGATCCCCGACGACGCGGTCAATCCCTTTGACCCCGCCCAGCAGCGCCAGGTCACGGACCTCATCCGGCAGGTCTACCCCGATGTCATCATCACCCACACTCCCAGCGATTACCACACTGACCACTGCAACCTGAGCGAGCTGGTCAAGTGGAGCGGCCCGGTGCTCGGTCTGCCCCAGTATAAAACCGGCGCTCCCGCCCTGGATTACAACCCGGCTCTTTATTTTATGGACACACTCAACGGCCGCGCCTTTGAGCCGACGGCCTACGTGGACATCAGCGCCACCCTGGCCACCAAACAGGCCATGATGACCTGCTTTCAGAGCCAGATTGGCTTTCTTAAACAGTATTTTAATCTGGATGTGCTGGAACAGATTGAAACCGTGGCCCGCTATCGCGGCCTCCAGGCCGGGGTGCGCTACGCCGAGGCGTTCCAGCGCTACGGTGGGGCGGGCTGGGGCAACCTGACCCGCCATTATCTCCCCTGAAAAGATAAGGGAGTTCAGAAATTTAAATCATCCTAAAATCTTAACGGACGTGAGGCGTGATGCGTGATACGTGAGGATTTTTGGCGCACGTATCACGCATCACGTAGCACAGGGTGGGCCAATTATTTTTTCGGAACTGCCCAACTTTAAATGTACCTCAACATAACCGGCGCATATAGTTTCCGCCTTCATCCTTCATCCTTCATCCTTCATCCTTCATCCTTCATCCTTTGAAGAGAGGTTTAAATGCACCCTAACATGATCGGCGCGTATGGTCCCTGGGCCGCTGCCCTGCCCGGCGATGGGCCGGCCGCGCTCTCTTTCCGCAATGAGCAGTTCACCGCTGTCGAAACATGGCGGCCCGTGGCCCGGCAGCGCGTGCTCGACCTGCTGGCCCAACCCGACACCGGCGGCATCCCCGCCGTAACCGTGCATGAGCGTTTGACCTACGACGGCCTGGACATCGAAAAGCTGTCCTGGCAGCTTCCCTACGGCCCGCCGACCGAGGCGGTCTTTTTAAAGCCGGCCGGAGCCACCGGCAAACTGCCCGGAGTCCTGGCCCTGCACGACCATGCGGCCAACAAATATTTCGGCTGGCGCAAGATTGCCCGCCCCGCGGCCGACCTGCACCCTATGATGCGCGATCACCAGGCGCAGTATTACGGCGGAGTCGCCTGGACCCACGAACTGGCCCGGCGCGGCTATGCCGTGCTGGTCCACGATGCGTTTGATTTTGCCAGCCGGCGGGTACAGCTTCGGGATGTGCCGGAGGTCATTCGCGCCGGCCTGAGCGACCCCAACCCTGACAGCACCGCCGAAATCGAAGCTTACAACACCTGGGCCATGGAGCACGAGCATATCCTGGCCAAGTCGCTCTTTTGCGCCGGGACTACCTGGCCGGGCGTCTTTCTGGCCGAGGATCAGCGTGCCCTGGATGTGCTTTGCGCTCGCCCGGAAGTGGATGCCGCGCGGGTCGGCTGCTGCGGTCTGTCCGGCGGCGGCTTGCGGACCGGGTTTCTGGGCGGCCTGGACCCACGCATTCGCTGCGCCGTTTGTGTCGGCATGATGACCACCTGGCGCGACTTCCTGTTGTACAAAAGTCACACCCACACCTGGATGATCTACATCCCCTTACTGCCCCGTGACCTCGATTTTCCCGAAATCCTGGGTCTGCGTGTCCCCCTGCCCACCCTGGTCCTGAACGATTCCGACGACGAGCTGTTCACCCTGCCCGAAATGGAACGGGCGGCGGTTATTTTGCAGGAGGTTTACGCTAAAGCCGGCGCCGCCGACCATTACCGTACCTCGTTCTATCCCGGCCCCCACAAATTCGATTTAGCCATGCAAGCCGAGGCATTTGAGTGGTTTGAGCGGTGGTTGTAACAAAACTGTAAGACAAGTTTCAACGCCGACACTTCAGAGCCTTCAAGCCATGTAACTACTCCGCCATGTCATCCTCGACAGGCTCAGGACAGTTTCGAGGCCGTACCTACTGCACTGCATCGGCCTCGAAACCTGTCCTGAGAACTTCCTGAGTTTGTCGAATTAT
>JAAUSP010000625.1 GCA_012032575.1 Anaerolineales bacterium
GTACGGCCTTGCAAACCGGCGCGGATGGCGGTGGGACGGCTTATCTGCGTCTAGGGGCGTCGCCGGATACGCGCTCGCTGGCGGCAGCGGTGGATAAGGTTGTCATCCGGCAGACGGGTAACTGATACGTGGTGCGTGATACGTGATACGTGATGATTCCAGGCAAAACCTCTTCACATATCACGCATCACGCATCACAGGCCCATTATTTTGCTCCGGGGTAACCCGGCAGCCCGTTTCCGCCGAGCGCAGCATCGCTTCAATCACAGCCACATCCTGCAAACACTGCGGCGGACTGTTCCGGTGCGGCTCCCCCCGCGAACAGCGGCGGCAAAGGCCGCCAGTTCTTTTTTGACTCCCTGGTGGGGCGTGATCGGTACTGAGCGGGTCGTGCCGCCACTCGTTACTTCAAGCTCCTGGCGGTGGACCCACAGCGAACCGCGTTCGCCGGTAATGGTCAACGCCGGCGGCCAGGGCGCGTTGACTGCATAGGTCGCCAGGTAAACGCCGCTGACCCCACTCTCAAATTGCAGCGTGGCGCTCAACAGATCGGCGGGGGGCAGGTCGGGCCGAATTTGGCCGGTTACGGCGCTGACCCCGCTGATTTCGCCCAGCAGCCAGCGCAGCACCGCCACGTGATGCACCCCGACATCCAGCAGAAAACCGCCCGGATAATCGCCGGAACGCCGCCAGGGAGTGCCGTAATATTTGTTATCGGGGTTGATGGGGTTGTACACCACCCAATGGCACAACAGCGGGCGGCCAAGTTCACCGCTATGAATAATAGCCGCAGCCTGTTCAAACGCATCCTCGTAGCGCCAGTTCTCGCCCACCATCCAGGTTTGCCCTGTATTTTGGGCATGAAGTTCCAGCAAACGCCGTCCGGTTGCTACATCGGCGGCCAATGGTTTCTCGCTGACGATGTGTTTGCCGGAGCGCAGCGCCAGTTCAATCACCCCCGGCATAACATCAATCGGCAGGATGATATTGACCGCTTCGATATCGTCGCGGGCCAGCAGGCCGGGCAGGTCGCTGGTGGCTTCGACGGGGCCGGGGAACTGACTCGCCAACGCTGCTGCATTGGCTTGAGTGCGGCTGTAAACGGCGACGATTTCAAAGGTATCATCCAAAGCTTGCAGCGCCGGCATATGGACATCGCGGGCAAAGATGCCAGCGCCAATGAGAGCCAGACGGATACGGTTTCGGTGAACAGTGAAAGTCATTCGATAAATAGCCTTTTTAACCAAGCTATGAAACTATTGGCCAAAGTTTGATCGTGAAGTAACACACGCGCCGTAATCGCTTGTCCCATCGGCATGCCCGGCGTCTCTTGCCAGGCCAGCCAGGTATGAATGAGCGCTTTGGAGCGATGAATAGGCCGAAAGCGGTTCAGATTCTTTTTTTCGATGGATTGCAGCGTTTTTTCGGCAATAGGTTTGAGGCGATCATCTTGAGGAATGAGAAAGCCTACAAAATCTTCCAACCTACCTGGTAACTGGTTATCAGGCATCACCCACACCCCAATTCTGGGGCGTTCTGATAACGTGGTAATGAACCCAGCAATATCTGGTTGTTTGGGTGTTGTATACCCAATCCCTTCCAAACATCCTCGCACTGCCGTCCAGCATCCCTCAATATCTTCGTCAGCGTCGAGCATAATCCCCAATGATTGCAATCTGGCCTCATCAATGCGGGCTGGAATATCCTGTAAAACTGCTTCTACCCCACCTGAACCCGGCACAAGAACATCAAAAGTTTCGGGAAGCTGGAAAGCATTGCACAAAGCCCAGACAACATGCTGGTCATTTTTGCCTTCAACCAGAAGGTGAGCATTTTTATCAGACCGGCGGCTCATTAACGAACCTCAATGTCATGATCAATAGCTACAGCCAACTTATCTCCAGAATAAGACACATATTTGATCTGGTCATCTTTGCGTTCCAAACGAAAGACACTGCCCAAGTCAGTGGCCGAAGTCTCGGTTAACGCTTGATGAAATGCGGTCAAACAATCCCAGCTATGGGTGGTAACAAAGACCTGAACATTTAACCTTTTGGCCGTTTCAATGACCAGTCGCCACATCTTAATAAGGGCTTTATAGTGTAAGCCTGTATCAATTTCATCAACAAACAGCGCCCCATTTTCGCAGTTGACCAAAGATAGGGCGAGGGCAAAAATTCGGTACATGCCATCCCCCATACTACCTAATGGAATGGGAACTTCATTATCCTTGATTTTTATTAGAACACTCATCCCAGGCGTAGTTTGGTTTATCAGAGCAATTCGTTCAAGATTCGGTTCTAAAGTACGGAGTATTTCTAGAACCGTGTCTTCTTTAGATGTGAGGATGATTTGCTCCCATAAGTTGGTGATTGACTGCTGATCAAGGCGATCAGCAGTCACAAGATGTTTATTGACCTTTGGTTTTTCAACTTGATATTTTTCCCTGTACCATGGAACGAATAATTCATCCAAATCGAAAGAATTATCGAACTTTCTTTCACCACTGGTAAACTGTAAACTAACTCCCACCCCCCTATCATTTCGCTTAGGTTTTGACTCGATAAAGTTAAATTTAAGCGACATCTGCTGATCTTTTTGGCTGGACAGGGTGATATGATAATCTTTCCGAGGCTTGTAACCTCTAAAAAGAGTAGATACTGGAAATATATTAGATGACTCATCCTCTCTATCACGACGAAGACGAGACTTTAACACAAATCTGTTATCAATAATATTTGATAAAGCAGTACGATCCTCGTGATTAACCAATAAATAAATAGCTTCCAATAAACTACTTTTGCCGCTATTATTCGCCCCCACCAAAAGATTGACTTGAGTCAGCCCCTCTATCTGAAACTTCTCAAAGAGGCGATAATTTTCAATCGTTATATCTCTTAGCATAGAACTATCTTTCCCGCTTTAGTTGGACATAAGTAAATTATACCGGAATCCCGAAGATGATACCAGCAGTCTAAAGAAAACGGCGGCCTGCCCTGAGCCTGTCGAATGGGTCAGTGGTCGGCGGTCAGTCTACGGCTCCCAATCGGCAAAAGCGTCAATCACGGCCTTGATGTCATCCATCATCGGATAAAGGATGGGGCAGGTGACGCCGGCCTGGATATATTCGGCCACTTTGGCCCGGCACTCGTCGCTGGTGCCGACAGCCATAAGATTGCGGACCACCTCATCGGGAATGACTTTGCTGGCTCTGATGTATTCCTCTTCGGTGGCGGGCCAGCCCATAATGGACTGCACTTTGGCCAGCAGTTCTTCGTCCACGCCGCTGGCTTTCATGATGTGCGGCTCGGTGGCCAGATAATAGGCAACCAGCTTTTTGCCTTCGGCCATAGCCGCCGCCGGATTTTCGTCGGACAGGCAGCAGACCAGGAGTTCGGGCCGGTCAATATCGGCGATGGTTTTACCGGCTTTTTTCGCGCCCTGCTCCACCAAACCCACCGCCCGGCGGATGTAATCAACCGAGACGACATAGTTCAGCACCACGCCGTCGCACAGTTCGCCGGTCAATTCGAGCATCTTATCGCCGGTCGCGCCGACGTAGATGGGAATATTGCGCGGCGAGGTGTCGCCGTAGGCTACATCCAGCTTGACCCGGTCCAGGTGGACAAAATCGCCGTGATAGGTCACTTCGTCCATCGTAAATAGCCGACGAACGGCTTCGATGTTCTCGCGGATTGCTTGCAGCGGCCGCTCCCGCTTGACCCCGACCCGCCCGGCAATCGGTTCCCACCACGCGCCCAAACCGAGCATGACCCGGCTGCGGCCATCATCCAGCGTGCCGGCCAGTTCCCACATGGTGCTCCAGGTAGCGGCAATCACCGCCGGGTTGCGCGTCCAAATGGGCAGCACCCCCGAACCCAGCCGCAATCGCCGGGTTTCGGTCAGAAAGGCGCTCATCAGTACCACGCAGTCGCGGGCCAGCCGGGTGTCGGCCTGCCAGATTTCGGAAAAGCCGCGTTCTTCGGCATATTTAGCCATGTCCAACTCGTAGCGAATCGGGTGTTTGTCTTGCATGTAAAGAGCCATACGTTGGGGCATAAGGGTTCCTCCGTTTCGAGATTTGTAATTGGGAGAGATTAGAGACATTGTGCCCTTTGGGTATTAGAGATTTTTTAATCTCCAATCTCCAATCTCCCGGCTGAGTATATTAGATTATGAGGCAGGGGGCAAAAATTTGGGCGGCGCTAAACCAGCGTTTCGGCTTTGAGGCCGCCGTTGGGCTGGTAAATAGCCCGGAACTGGGTTTGGTAGAGGTTGGCATACAGTCCGCCCCGCGCCAGCAGTTCTTCGTGGGCCGATTGGCTGGAACTACGACGGCCCTGTTCGACCAGCCGGCCTTCGTTCATCACCAAAATCACATCGGCGGCCAGGATGGTGCTGAGCCGGTGGGCAATGACCAGACTGGTCCGGCCCTGCATAATGCGCTCCAAAGCCTCCTGGA
>JAAUSP010000626.1 GCA_012032575.1 Anaerolineales bacterium
CGCCCAAATTCTTCAACCTGGCAGCCTTTGCCCAGGTCAACCCCCAACCGCCGGTCCTGTGGATTCGCGGCGACGGCGACCAAATTGTGTCGGATACCTCGCTGTTTGATTTTGGCTACCTGGGACAGTTGGGCGCTATCCCCGGCTGGCCCGGCGCGGAAATCTATCCGCCGCAGCCGATGATTGCCCAAATCCGCGCCCTGTTAAATGCCTATCAAACTCAGGGAGGCCAGTACCGCGAAGAGGTCATCGCCAACTGCGGTCATTCGCCCCATATCGAGCAGCCGGAGACGGTATGGAGGTTGATCGGTGAGTGGATACAAATCAAAGATGGTCGTGCTGTTTATGAAAACTGATAGGCTCGTGTAAAATATTTATAGTCTTCCAGACTGGGAATGCAATCAGGATATGAAATGCCGAAGCTTTATGAATATTTTGGTCTGATTATTCTTTTTTATTCTAACGAACACGAACCGATTCATGTGCATGGCAAATATCAAGACACAGAAGGCAAAGCCGAGATTATTATAAACAATGGTCAAATTGTTGAGATTCGCTATTCGGCGGTAAGAGGAAGGAAACCTCTCAGCAGTAACCAAGCTAAAGACTTGTAGTCTTGCATAAAGTCGTGCCCCTGAGAGGCATTGCAAAAAATCATCCCCTGTGTGATATAGCTTCAGGGAGGGACATTAACAACGGAAACATGAGTTGCCGGGTCGGTAACTCGGCCAAGGCCACGGGTAAGCCAGTCAGGTCTTCGATCGTTAAACCCTGAGCGGCCAATCGGACCGGGGCCAGGGGTGGGTGACGGGGGTCCTGGTCGGATCGGAGTTGAGTAAAGACGAATTCTCGGGCAGTGGCCTCGAAATGAATGGTGACGGTTTGTCCGGCCCAAGCGACACCTAAGCCATAACGGTAGCCACCGAGGGAAACTTGACCGACCTGACTGACACTCCGCAGCCACCTGTACTGGGCCAGATAAGCCTCAACCTGGCTCAGGTCGAATAGGGCCAGTTCCCACTCCGGCTGGTAAGGCCGGCGCGGGCTGAGGAGTTCAGGATGAGCCACGAGCGGAGGCAGTCCGTCGCAGCCTTTGGCCCGGGAGGGACACTCGGCATTGAGTTCGTACCAGTCAGCATCCACCTGCTGTTGCAAGGCCTCAGCTCCCTTAAATGCCTGGTTGGACAAGGTTCGTTCATCCAAAGTGCGATGGCTCCGTTCGACCGTGCCGTTGCGTTTGGGCGTATGCCGGGGGATCAGCCGGTGCTCAATCCCCAGACCCACCCACCACAGGGTCAGCCGGGTCGGGTAGGGGCTGGGGTCCTTATCCAGAAAGATGGGGGCACGATCCGTTTGGATGGCATCAGGCAACCCCCACTGGCTGAAGGCAATCCGACAATCCTGCTGGACTTGCTCGGTGTTCAGCTTGACGATCCGTTGGTCTGGCCTTTCGGCCGGATGAACCCGGTGCATAACCGTGGCCCGACCAAACTCATCCCGGGCTTGGTGGATAGTGACCACGCCCACGCCCGCCACCGGCACCGACTCTTTGGCATCCATCTGCCAGACCCCGTGAGCGACGCCCGCTTGGGGTAACGGGGCTTCAGCCGGGTGGCGTTGGGGCCACAGCCGGTCACCAAAACTGCGCCAGTAGCGCCACAGGCTGGTTGCTTCCGGTAAGACCAAGCCCTGTAACGAGGGCCGTTCGCTCAGTTTCTTACAAATATAGGCCGCACCCCAGGTTGGATGCTGACACTTCAAGCGTAAGGCCCCATAGCGCACCCGCGGGTCTATTGCCGCCATTGGACCGCTCACCGGTCGGCCCATCACGCTCACCAGCGCGGCCATCCCCCCACGTTTGGCTCGACGTGACCATTTGCGAACCGTCCAGAACGATAGGCCCAGTTGCCGGGCCACCGCCTGATAGCTCTGGCCCTGGCTCGTCAGGTCTGCTATCGCCTGGCGCTGTTGAATTGTTGTCGCTCGTGTTGCTGCCATGGTTCTTCTCCAGTCTTCATCAATGTTACTGGAAAAGATTGGCTGAACCATTTCATTTGTCAAGGTACGGGGGGCACGACTTTTTGCATTGCCCTAAGGGGTATGACTTTAAGCAAGACCACAAGACTTCAAAACGTTAGTAGAACATTACGCGGAGGATATTGTTCAAAAATGGATAGATTACTTCGTTCTACATCGGCCAATCTCGGCGGAGAAAATTACCCGCAAAATTCAATGATACTACCAGAAAATTTAGTAATTAATATTGAAACAGCCGAATACGTTGAGGACTATAATTTACGACTTGAGTTCAGTGATGGACAGGAACGCATCATTGACTTTGGGCCATTTCTGCAAAATTCCCTCAACCCCATGATTAGGAAATATCTTGACCTCGAAATGTTCAAGGATTTCTCTCTGGAATACGGGGATTTGGTTTGGGGTGATTATGATTTATGCTTCCCCATTGCAGACTTGTATGAGGATCGAATTTAAGGGGTAAGTACGACAACATGCCATCCACCCCCTCCAACCCTCCACCCTCACCGGCTTGACCAATACACCACAAACTCCTGAACCGGGGTATAATTCACATTGTCTTTCGGCGTTACTTCCAAATCGGCCAGGGGAACGGTGCCCTTGTTGGCGCCGCGCTGTACCTTAACCACCACGCCTTCGTAATCGTTCATCGGCACGTCGGCCAGGCCGAGTACGGTCAGGCGCTGGCCGACCGGGAAGGGGTTGCGCAGCGTCAACAAACCGTCGTCGGCGTCTTCATCTTTGGTCCGGCTGGCTTCAAAAGGAAATTGTAGCTGCGTTTCGAGCCAGGCAGGCCAGTCACGCTGCTGCCATTCGGCCATTTTAGCTTCTTTTTCGGGGGAAGTTTGAAACTGAGCCATGATGCACCTCTACTTTCTTGAGTAACTACTCAGCCATGTCATTTCGACCGAAGGGAGAAATCTCCGAGACCGATGCAGCACGGTAAAGATTTCTCGGCCTACGGCCTCGAAATGACATGAGTACGAATCATTATCATCCTGATCCGTGAGTGACGCAAAATAAAAGGGAGCGATTGTATGAGTCAACCTGAATCCGACATGCCGGAATTCGATCCGCTGGCTTTTTGGAAGCAGTTCCAATCGGCGGGGATGAATGTCTGGACCAAAGCCATGAATGACGCGGTTGCCAGCGAAGATTTTGCCAAAAGCATGGGGCACTATCTGGAGGCTTATCTGGCCGCCGCGCTGCCGCAGCAGCAGCTTATGAAGCAGGTGGACCAATATCTGCAAAACATGAATTTTCCCTCCCGGCCCGACCTGCTCAGTGTCGCCGAACGGCTGACCCACCTGGAAATGCGGGTGGATGATCTGGACGCCAAATTGGATGAGGTTTTGGACCGCCTGCAAGCCATCCAGGGGAATCTCCTGGGGCAGCGGGTGGAAGGAGGCAGACATGGACTCGACTCTGACCGCGTCGGACCAGAACCCCACGACGCTGGTTGAATCATTTTATCAAACCCTGCCCCCCGAATTCCGCCGCTACCTGGAAGGGACGCAGGTGGTCAGGGACTCGTTTGATTTGCCGGTCGGCCTGACCCCGCGCGAGCTGGTGTGGGCGCTCAACAAGGCCAAACTCTACCGCTATTACCCCAGCCAGCCCCTCACCCGGCCTCGCCACCCCACGCCGCTGCTGCTGGTCTATGCCCTGATCAACAAACCTTACATTTTTGACCTGCGCCCCGGCCGCAGCTTCATCGAATTTATGGTCAATCAGGGCTTTGACCTGTACCTGCTCGATTGGGGCGCGCCGGGGCCGGAAGACCGCTCCATCCGCTTTGACGACTATGCCAGCGATTATCTGCCTCGTGCGGTGCGCAAGATGCTGCGCGTTTCCGGTGCGCGTGAATTTAGCATGCTGGGCTACTGTATCGGCGCAACGCTGGCGACCCTTTACGCCGCGCTCTATCCCCAGGCCCCGCTGCGCAACCTGATCCTGCTGACCGCTCCGCTCGATTTTTCCGGCGCGAGGACAGCCTGTTTGGCCTGTGGCTGGACGAGCGTTTTGTGGATGTGGACAAAATGGTAGCGGCGCTGGGCAACATTCCGCCGGGCGTGATTGAATTTGGAGCCAAACTGCTCAAGCCGGTGGAGAATTTTGTCGGGGCGTACACCCACGTGCTGGATAACCTGGCCGACCCCGAGGCCGTCGAAAACTGGCAGGCCATGCATAAGTGGATTCACGACGGCGTCCCCCTGACCGGCGAGACCTTCCGCCAGTGGGTGAAGGAATATATCCGGGGCAACGAACTCATCCGGGGCGCACATGTGGTCAAAGGCCAGCGGGTCAACCTGGCTGACATTCGGGCCGCCCTGCTGAATATCGCCGCCAAATATGACCACCTGGTGCCGCTGTCTCACTCGACCAGCATCATGGAGCTGGTCTCCAGCCCGGACAAAC
>JAAUSP010000627.1 GCA_012032575.1 Anaerolineales bacterium
ATTCATCAGGCGGTTCATCCCGGCCTGACGATAGATCTCAGTAAGGTTCTTCTCCTCCATCAGCCATTCAAACTGCCTTGGAGTAAGCTGACCACCACTCAAGGATGCCTGGTTATTGATCTGATTGACAATCTCCGCATCACTTATCCCCAAATGATAATGCTTGTTGGTATCCCTTTTAAGGAAAAGGTGCATGATCCGACCCTTGAGTTGCCCGATGGTCATATTGGCATCCATGGCATCCCGAAACTCCTCATAGCTCTGATTGGTGCCCAACTCCGTATCCAAACGATGGTCATGACTGCGGGATCCCCACTTAACACCGGCCATGTATTCGCCAAAGGATTTAGAAGCATCAATGACCCTACTGGAGAATAGGGAGACCCATCCAACAGAGCGATCAGAAATACGACGAATCTTTTTTGTCGACCCTTCGATGGAATATGTGCTGAGCTCATTGCCCTCTGTATCCATGTCTACCTTGCCAGGGCAGACTCTTTGCGGATCTTGTCGACCAGGGCCATCACCTGCTGGCGTATCTCGTTTGGCTCTTCCTTGTCAATAACCTCGGCCTCCTCTACATCAGTCTCCTCCTCATAAAAGGCGCTTTTCACGATAAACTGTTTTCCATTGCGATCCTCAAGACGATATCCATCATTGGTCTGTTCGACAATGCGGTACTGTTCAAATTGTGGGGCAGACTTAATAATCTCTGCAAGGTTATAGCTTAGTGTATTATACTCACTATTATCCCTGCTATAACCGATAAAATCCAAAAATGCATCAATGATTCTTCGTAAGAGACTTTTCTTTTTGGGCTCTTTGAGGCTATCAATGGCTGATGCAAAAAGATCATTAGAAAGAACTTCTGCCATAAATTCATCTATGTCTTTAAACCCACGGTATTCTCCCGATGTAAGCGGTCCAAGGACCGTAGACAACTGATAACTAATATTTGGAGTTTTGGCCTTTAGCTTTCCTGTAACCGGATCAATGACAAAAAACTCCTCAACAAGCTCCCTTACCTTACTCCGGAACTCCTCGTTTTCCATGTATGGGATATTAGTGATCCCGTGTACAATCTCATGGGTAATTATCTTATCTACAAAATCTATATCAATCTTTCCTTTCTTTGCATAAATATTTTGCAGGTCAATGGCTATGGACCCATCCTGTCGATACTTCCCAAACTGTCCCCCGGGAAGACGGGTAAACTTCACTCCCAGCTTTTGAGAGATAATCCGCTCTTTGAGTAGCGAGAGGACCTGTTTTTGGCGTGAACTTGGACTACGGCTTATGATCGTATCAACGAGCCCTGTCATGTTGCCTATGGTCCTGTAATGATCAATCACCTGGGAGATACGCTCCCTCTCGGGGGATCCCACGGGAAAGATCGAAGGCTGCGTACTCTCATACTTGGGTGAGGGAAGATTTTTGATCTTTTTAATCATATAAATATTCCCCGTAATGGCCGCTACCTTGAAATAGGTTTTCTCCAACCGGGCCAGATCATGGTAAAGAGTAAGAGATATTACATCCCCTTCCGCAACATCCTTCCCCCGATACTGGATGTTGTCTACATTCACATCCCCCACCCGAATATTACGAATCGGCTTACCGAACCGGGGATCCTTAATAAAATGATCCTGGAGGCTATATCCATTATTTATGATCTCATCCGGGGTGTGATAGGTAGCAAAGGGAGAGGCCAGTCCAATCTCAGCATAATAGATATTCTCCTCTGAGGTATCATTAAGCCGTATATAAATCCTTTCCCGGATCTTGGGCCCAGACTTGATAATAAGAGGGTAATCGACCCCTTCTTTGGCCGTATACTTTCGATCATAGGCATATCCGTTTTCAATGCCCTGGTAGATATTGCTTGTTGATCCATACTGGTTCTCATAGGTCCCGTGGACATATGCTTTCTCACCAAAATAAGGAACCAGGTCCGCAAAGGTGACAGCAAACTGCATCAGGAAATCTTCCCTGACCTTCTCGAAATTCTCATCCCCTTTCTCACCAATAAATCGATCTAACAGGCGGTTAAAAAGCTCATCCACCGGCTTATACATCTGTTCGGGAAGGATATAACTGTAATTGCCAATACCAAAACGCATGCCCCAGTTCATCACTCCATAGGAAACAAACTCTTTCTGCAGATCAGAAAAGTCATCATCAGCTCGTGGCTCGGTGTGCTCAATAACTTTGTACTTACCGGTTTTGTTGTTATAGGACACATCATACATGTTCAGCTCATAAAAAGCCTGCTGAAGGTTTAAAAGGTCCATCTGGTCCTGATTGGTGCCTCCGGAGAACCGCAACTCAAAGGTGCGGGTAACGGGGTTGTAGATTTCAGCAAGATGATTCAGAAACAGGTTACTCAGTGCTCGGCCCTCACTATCCATTTTCTTATAAAGATACTTACGCAGAAGTTGGATCTTTTTAATGAAGATCTGATTGGCGGCCTTGGGCCCGGTCAGGATCCTTTCCTCATCCTTGATCTTATACCGGTGTATCAGACGCTGGTCGACCTTATAGGTCCCGGAATAAAGTTCATTGGAAATAATGTAGGTCAGGAATTGGTTACGCATCTCCTCGGTTGTCTCTGCCCGGGAACGAACCAGTCCTATTGCCTGAACCAGTTTTTCAATGTGACTATTGAATCTCGGATGGTGCTTCTTAAAGGTGTTCTCCAAAACGATATCAAAGTCAATCAAAGACTTATATACCTGTAAAAGGTGTGAGTTACGCTGGAATATCTCTACGATATCAAAAGGAAAAGAGGACTGATTAAAATCCGGCAGGGTCCCATCACTGCTTACCGTACCAAAAATACTCTGTCCTTTCTCCAAAATCGCATCGATCTCCACCTTCTTAACCGGTATTGAACGGGCGATATTAAGGAAGCCAGCCAGTTCGCTTATGCTATTCCCAAGACGGTTGGCCTGTTCAAACATCTCCAAAATGGCAAGCTGCTCCAAAAGATATTCCTGGGCATCCTTGGTTCCCTGTTCATCAGCCAGCATCATACCGATATTATCCCAGTTGGAGCCAATCTTTAACCCACGCTCTAAAAGATCATCATTAACATTGATCCTCTCCGTGTCCAGGGTGTCGGTTCCCAGAATGGGCAGAATCATTTCCCGAACTTTCTTCCCCCGCATGTTCTCCCTTTCGGCATATGCATCGGTATACCATAAGATGGCGGGCTGGTTGAGGATATCTACAGCTGTTTTCAGATCTACGCCCAAGGAGCGTAACCCGATAAAAGCATTGATGGTTGAATCGTTAATATTTAGATAGTGAAGAGCCAGCTCCCGGATATTGTCAATGGCAATATTGATAAACCCATCCAGGGATACCGTGATATTTGTCCCGGCATCATCCACAAGACGCAGGTGATCATAAAGTTTCCCATTGATAACAATGGGCCTTTCCTTTTCCCGAACCCGGGGCATGGACTGCTTCTCGCCCACATCGGCCATGTATGCAATAGCTTTACCTGAATTGGCAAACTTGCCCACGGCACGGGCAGCACCGAAAATGATGTTGTGTGACCGAAGCTTATCATTGGCGTTGCTCAGATCCATAGCCTCGGACAATCCCTTTATTGCGATCATCCGGTTCTTCTCTTCCCGGATATCCTGCATGGGGATAGGGGAGAGCATTTCATTGATGTTTTTAGGTGAGGAGATAATATCCAGCATATGCTCCATCACACCGTTCTTATGATAAGCCAGCTCGTCTTTTCGATCATGTACTCCGAATAACTTTAATGCCAGGGGATCGTCGGTGGTTCGAAACTCATATTGCTTTTTGGCATTACGCTTATACCCTATCGGTCGACCATCTTTAGATATGCCCCTTTTGATAACAAAAAGGGAATCCACATCAAAGTCAGATCCATGAAGAGCAACCAGCAAATCCGGGGCGATAACCACATTGGCCGCAGACTCATAAAATCCCACTACCTTCATGGCAATGGCTGAGTGCATATCCGAAGAGGGGATACGAAAACCCAACAGATCAGGAAGGTCAAACATATTGGCAGCATCCTTCCCCTGGGCAATGGCCGTTTGGATCCTATCTTCATATTCCTGGGGGAGCAGTCCCCGGGGAACGATCACCTCAGCATATAACCGGTCTTTGGCATCCCTTTTGAACTCCAGCTTGCCTTCTTTGCCATCGGCACGTAAGCCGTACTTTCGGGTTCCATATTCGCTCTGCAGAACCAGTTTGGATCCGGGCCAGCGAACATCCACCAAAAGCTCCCCGAAATGTGCAGCCAGTTGCTCGGCCATGCGATCAGAGATTGCCGGGAAATCGATGCTTATACCACTGCGAAGGATCTCATACTCCCGATCCTTACCCCGACCTGCCATCAAGGATTTGATGTTTTTCAAAACACCCTCCCTGGTCCCAAACTTCTCGAAGAACTCAGCCCTACCAA
>JAAUSP010000628.1 GCA_012032575.1 Anaerolineales bacterium
CCAGAGCTGCACCGTTTTTGCCAAACTGCTCGGCTCTGGCTTTGGCCTTGCCCAGCTCGTTTGGATCAAGTTCTACCGCTACAATAGTAGGCAATAAGCTTTTTTGGAAAACAGGGTCATGCAAACGTTGGAGCAAAGCCAAGATAAAGTTGCCATCTCCACAACTCGGCTCCAGGATGCGCATAGTATCATCTCGCAACCCCCATTTAATTAGGAAATGGGCCAATTCAAGGGGGGTGTAATATCCACCCCTGAGTTTACGACTATCGGCAGTTTGTTTATTGGTGGGAAACGATGTATCGAGATGTTTGAAAAAGCTTAATTGAGACATGGCAAGCATTATACCATGCCTATCATAATCCAAGTATCTGATTGTAAGATTTTTAATCGTGCGGAGGTAAACCTTTATAGCGATTTAGGTAATGGGGGTATAAATTGTCTGAAAACTTCTCAATACGAAGATTGGAATCTTGAGCCGGTACTAGCGGGTCAATCTCACCTGTTTCTGGATTCCAGATGATTAAAGCAAGCGCCTCGGCTAAATGCGCCTGATCCAAGACATCCTTTCGTGATCCTAACCGTTCAAGGGTACGAATGATGTCAGTTTCTTGTTTACTGCCAAGTGTAGGCTTAGGTATGACTACAATAAATGCAACCAAGGCGTAAGGGAAGCGAGTGTGAACCGTAGCCGCTTCAGTTGCCAAATCATTGACCATATTTTGCCAGTTTTTGCCCACACTTTTGAAATCATTGAGGGTTTTGCTGTCGAAAACGACCCGAGGTCCATCAGGACGATAAGCAGCATCAAAGTTTTGAGGCCGAATCCCACCGATAACCCTGACTGATCCAATCTCAACACAATCGGGAATGGATGGATTAAGCGCAACGCCATTCGCTCGCATAATAGGGATACCGCCCAACATTGCCGCTAAAGCTTTGGCAAACGCGAAATCAATGAAAGAGGCAAAATTTACAGATTGTTGTCGGTCAAAACATCTGATGCTCTTGCTTTGTCCTGTTTCAGGGTTGGAGTCCCAACCCACAAATCACCCCACCGTTTGAGGTCAACCGTTGAAATACTCAATGGTGGCATATAATTTGCTAATTCTGCCATAATTTATTGCCAATCTCTTGTTTTAGATTTCAATCTAGCTCTAATTCATCTCGCATGAGTCTATCAAGCGGAACGTTGAAAAAATCTGATACTTTTACGACAAAATCAGCGGATGGTTGCCTAAGTCCATTCTCAATTCTACTAATTTGACTATTAGTAGTTTGCAAGTAGTCGGCCAATTGTCTTGTCGTTAGGCCCTGCCGCAATCGCAAAGTTTTTAATTTTTCATCCGATTCTCTTCATCCTTTGATTTCCTTGTCGAACAGATCAGCATTACCCAAAATTCTCGATGCCATTTGACATCAAAAACATTTTAGAGTACAATTGATGCTAATTGGCATCAAAATCTAAAAGGAGATACAATGGGCACATACGACCACAAACAAATCCTCTCAGACTACGCCAACGGCAATATCACGGCTGAAATGGCAGTAGGCCATGCCTTACAGCACCTTGATAAACTCTACGAACTGCAAACGGTGGCTAACCTGAACCGCTATGAATTACGCGGCAGGGTGGATACCCTGGAAATCAGGCTCAACAACCTGCAAGCAAAAATTGACCGGCTCATGGCCGGAATAGAAAATTCTTCGCCCAGGTCTGCCGGCCAATAGCCAGACGATTCCCCTGCCGGCCAGAGTCAGACCGAACCGGCCTTATCAAACCGGCCGATGCGCCTGAAACTCCTCTTTATGTCAATGATAAGGGAAACGAGCAATTTAAGCAAGCTTCTCGCTAAAGGTCAAAGTATTCTCTTTTTATTTTGCATCTGATTGCCAAGCCCCTTTTCCCCCATTATAATACCCATTGATGAGATCATTAAAGGGTATAACAATCGGGTATCCCGCGAGGCGATTATTGAAGCAATGAGCGAGAGGTAAAAATATCTCTAATGAAAACATCTTTTCGGTCTGCTTCCGAGATTATTGACCTCGATGAAGAATACACCAGCGAGGCTTATGATGCATAAACCGCTGGGGAGAAAAACTATGGGCATATTCCGCATCTACCCGGAAGCAGACGTGGGCCAGGCGACCACACGTGCCAGGAAGGTCAAGCGCGAATAGCCACCCTTAAGACTCGTGATAAAAATGATGAAGTCTTTGTTCAAGAAAAACTCGATGGTTCAAACGTGGGGATAGCCAGAATAGGCGAGACCCTTTATCCCCTGGGCCGGGCCGGTTATTTAGCTGCGTCGTCTTCTTATGAGCAGCATCGTCATTTTAGCAATTGGGTCTACACCCATTACGAGCGTTTTCTGGCTGTACTGGGTGAGGGTGAACGTCTGGTTGGCGAATGGTTAATGCAGGCGCACGGGACACGTTACCGGCTTCAACATGAGCCATTTGTGGCCTTTGATTTGATGATTGCAGATGAACGCACGCCGTATGATGAGTTTATCCAACGTGTGGCTGCGGGTAGTTTTGTGACGCCTGCCTTATTGCACCGAGGGAGCGCATTCAGCATTGAAGAAGCTATGAAGCGCCTTAACGTTTATGGCCTTCACGGCGCTGTAGACCCGGCAGAGGGGGCTATCTGGCGGGTTGAACGGGATGTCCCTACCGGCAAAAAAGGCGACCGAAAACGAGCTGTTGATTTTTTGGTAAAATATGTCCGTTCTGACAAGGTAGATGGGCTTTATTTACCTGAGATTTCCGGCCAGGAACCTGTGTGGAACTGGTATCCTGAACCTGCTTTGCCAGCCGCCTAAGGAGCAAACTCTTGTCCAAACACAAAGCCTACCTCCTCTTGACCGTCTTCATCTCCGGCATGACCACGCTGGGGGTGGAATTATCGGCCAGCCGCTTGATTGACCCCTTTTTCGGCAATTCGCTGGTGATCTGGGCGGCGATTATCGGGCTGATGCTGCTTTATTTGACCGCCGGTTATATGATCGGCGGGCGCTGGGCCGATAGAGACCCGCGTGAGAGCACCTTGTTTCAGATTACGGCCTGGGGCGCTTTTCTGGTGGGGCTGGTTCCGTTTATCTCCGCGCCGGTGCTGCGCTTTTCGGTAGAGGGTTTTGCCGATTACAATGTCGGCGTCCTGTTGGGGTCGTTGACGGGGGTATTGATTCTCTTCAGCCTGCCGATCACCCTGCTCGGCATGGTCTCCCCGTTTGCCATTCGTCTGGCCCTGCGGGATGTGCAGCACGGCGGCAATACCGCCGGCTCGATTTACGCCCTGAGCACCCTGGCAGTCTGGTCGGCACCTTTCTGCCGGTGCTGCTCCTGATCCCAACCATCGGCACCCGGCTAACCTTTTTCACCTTTGCCGTGATTCTGCTGGCAGTCAGCCTGGGCGGCCTCTTTCTGACCCACCCCCGGCGAGCCTGGGCCTACACCCCGATGCTGCTGGGGCTGGTTGGCCTGAATCTGTGGTGGCCCGCCGGTCCCATCAAAGCCAGTCCCGGCCTGGTCTACGAAACTGAGTCAAGCTACAACTATATCCAGGTGCTACAGCAAAGCGACGGTCAGGGCGGCTGGTGGCGCGGCTTGCAGTTGAACGAAGGCCAGGGCGTCCACTCGGTTTACAGTCCCACTTATTTCGATTATCCGCTGGTGGATGGGGTGTGGGACTATTTTTTGATTATCCCTTATTTCAACAATCCTCCCTACACCGAAAGCCAGGTGAAGCGAGTTTTGGTTATCGGCTCCGCCGCCGGGACAATTTCCAAAGCCTACAGCGGCATTTATGGGCCGATCCCCATTGACGGCGTCGAAATTGACCCCGGCATCATCAAAGTGGGACAGGATTGGTTCGATATGACCGAGCCAAATGTAACGGTGCATGCCCAGGATGGCCGCTACTTTTTAGCCAACACCCCCCAAACCTTTGACGTCATCGCCGTAGACGCTTACCGCCCGCCCTATATCCCCTTTCACCTGACCACCCGCGAATTTTTTCAGGAGATTTACGATCACTTGAATGAGGATGGGGTGGTCGCCATTAACGCCGGGCGCACCAGCACCGATTACAGCCTGATCGAGGCGTTGGGCGGAACCATGCAGGCTGTTTTCCCCAATGTTTACGTGATGGATATGCCCGATTACGGCAGTTCATTGGGCAACAGCCTGGTTATCGCCACCAAACAGCCCACCAACATTGACAACTTTGCCCGGAATGTCACCCCACTTCAAAACCCGCTTCTGCGTGTGGTCGCCGACCGCTCGCTCAACACCCGCATCTGGGAACTCCCCCCTCAGGAGTTTGTTTTCACCGACGATAAAGCGCCGGTGGAACAGGTTATCCACAGCTTGATTTTCCGGTATTTGTTGGGGGGGTAGTTAGCTGCCCCACACTTAACCCTGCAACTGCACCATCAACTGG
>JAAUSP010000629.1 GCA_012032575.1 Anaerolineales bacterium
CTAAGCCCACCGGCCCAGCCACCGGGAAGATAATGTCGCAGCCTTCGTCAAAGAAGTTCTCGGCAAAGCTGCGCCCGTCGTCCAGGCTCTCAAAGTTGCCGGTGAACGAGCCGTCTCCGCCGCCTTCAACTGCCGCGTCCGTCTTCCAACCGAGGACTTTGACTTCAGCGCCGTTCTTTTCATTATAATACATCACGCCGTGCTCAAAGCCGACCATGAACTGGACCACCGGCGGGATTTTGATCCCACCGTAGGTGCAGACCGTGCCGGTCTCGCTCATCGCCGCCGACAGGTAGCCGGCCATAAACGACGGCTGGTCTACCGCGAACAGCAGGCCCATATCGCCAGGGGTCTGGCTGGGGAAGTCCACAATCGCGAACGGCACGTCCGGATTGGCTTCGCTCGCTGCCTTGGTGGCGTCTGCCAGCAAAAAGCCAACGGTCACAATACCGCTGTAACCCTGCCCCAGAAATTCGCCAATATTCTTCTCATAATCGGTTTGCTGCTGGCTTTCCAAAAATTGAACTTCGACGCCTAAATCTTCGGCAGCTTTTTGCATACCGGTCCAGGCCAATTGATTGAAGCCTCTATCATCAATCCCGCCCACATCGGTCACTTGACCGAACTTCTTGGCTCCGCTTTCCGCCGGAGCGGCCGCTTCTTCGGTGGCCGCGGGGGCTGCCTCTTCGGTAGCGGCTGGAGCCGCTTCTTCGGTGGCTGTCGGAGCGGCTTCTTCAGTTGCAACGGGTGCGGCCTCTTCGGTAGCGGCTGGAGCCTCGGGGGCAGGGGTGGCTGCGCCGCCACAAGCAACAACCCAAATGAGCATGGCTAAAATAGTTAATAGCCAAAGTAAACGTTTTGTCATTTTTTCTCCTCCTGTAGAGAATTCTTTAGAAGTTTCACCATTCAAAAAAGTGAACTTCGACAAAGTTTAGCGAATGAGTTTGACCCAAAGGTGGGGAATGTTGAGGTGTCACCTCCTTATGTATTGAGCAAAAAAGTGGTTACACTTACCGGCAAAAACATGCAACTGCCCAATCAAAAAGGCAGATATCCGGATAGTTGAAGCGTTTCAAGCCTGGGCCAGGTACAAATAGAGGAACGAAATAGAAACAAGCCAGTTTATGTATTATAACCCAGCTAAGAAGGAGAGGCAAAACAAATTATGAATGGTGAATTGTCAATTGTGAATTGTTAATGAGGAAACAAACCAACCAGAACATTCATCATTCACAATTCACTATTCACCATTCACAATTATAAATCTCTGGGGTTATCCAGCGGCAAAATCACCTCAAACGTGGTGGCTATCCCTGGCTGGCTGTAGGCGTTGATCTGGCCCCGGTGCCGCTCGATAATGGTGTGAGCCGAATACAGGCCCAGCCCCAACGCCTTACCGACCGGCTTGGTGGTGAAAAAGGGCCGGAACAAACGCTCGAAATCTTTCTCGGCAATGCCACAGCCGTTATCGGTGATGGTTACCTTAACCGCATGCCCCGATACAGCCTGGGTTCTAATCGTCACCGCCGGCTGAGCGGTATAACCCACCACCGCATCACGGGCATTCAGCAGCAGGTTCATCCAGACCAGTTTCAAATGACTGACGCTGGCCGACAAGCGGGGCCGGACTTCGTAATTTTTGACCAGTTCAACCCGATCTTTTTTCAGGGGGCGAGTCACCAGGGCCAGGGCACCCTCGATGGTTTCGATCAAATCGGTTTCGACAAAAAAGTAAGTTTCCTGATTGGAAAACTCCAGCAAATTTTCGATGATCTTCTGGATGCGCATCCCCGCCTTGAGAATATCATTAGCCAGTCCGTAAGCCTCGCTGTTAGCTTTAATTTCAAGCAACAGGAGCTGGCTGTTGGCCATAGTAATGGTCAGCGGGTTATTAATCTGGTGGGCCACACTGCCGGCCAATTGACCCACCGCCGCCAGGTTGGCCGAGCGAAACAGCGACGCCTGCCAACGCCGCCGTTCCGACACATCCTGCCCAAAAACCACCACCTGTTCAATGTGGCCGATCCGGTTGCGAATGGGGTAAATGCGAAATTCCCGATCCTTGAGATACGGTTCGGTCTCATTTTCGGGCGAATTCCAGGTAGTTTCTCGACCCTTTTCGAGTGACTCTTTGATGCGAGCCAGCAGCTCAGGCGCGGCCCGTGCCCAATCGAGGGTCAGGCAGCTTACGCCAATCAACTCGTCGGGCCGATAACCCTGGCGTTCGGCTTCCACCTGATTGAGGGCGGTGATCATCAGGTTTTGATCGAGAATGTACAGGCCGTCGGTGATGCCGTCAAACAGCACTTGCAAGGTGTTCCGGCTGTGCAGAATCTTCTCCCGGCTTTGGGCCAGGTCAATGTAAGCCGAGGCCAGGTTTTCAAACAGCCGGGCATTCTCAATAGCGATGGCAGCCTGATCGCAAAAAATGGACAACCAGCGCCCGTGATTGGCCGCAAAGCTGCTCCGCCGGGCATACCCCAGAACCAATACCCCCAGCAGCTTATCCCGTGAAATTAAAGGGACCAGCAAAGCGGCCTGGATCGTGCCGGGAGCCAAATTCTGGCGATGAATAATTTCCTGGGTCACAGCCGCTTGTTCAGCCAGAGGTAATAAAAAGGCATCAGCCTCGAAAGGAGTGTCGGCGGGGTGGGTTAAAAAGCGGCCGGGGTCCAGGTTGCCACTGGGGTCGGCCAGATAGATTTTGGCCATATCGGCCTGGGTCAGACGAGAGGCTTTGCTCAAAACAATTTTGAAGGTTTCATCAGACTGCCAGGTATGACTTATTTCCCGCGTGGCCTGGTCGAGCAGGAGCAGCTCATTGGCTGTCGCATCCGCTGATCCGTTTGACTGTGTTTTGAGGGTCTGGAACTCTAACCCTCGCTCCAGCTTGAGCGCCAATTCCACCGGCTCGACGGGCCGGAGCAGATAGTCGCCGGCTCCCAACTCCAGTAAAGCTACGGCAGACTGTCGCTCGTTGAAATCGGCCAAAACGATGACCTCCATCCGGGGAGCGAGGGTCTTGATTTGGGTCAAACCCTCTCCCGCACCCAGCCAGTCGAGATCAACCAGCAGCAGGCGATAGTCCCGTTCAGCCAGACACAGCAAAAGCTGGCCCGGATCGGTCAAAACATCAATTCGCCCGGTCCAGCGGTCCAGACGGGTTTGGATAACTTGGTGCAGTTCAGGGGCATCAGCAGAAGCGAGCAGAATGGGGGTGGTTGGGTTCATTGTGTCAGTGGCCAGTTTTCAACGCCTCAGTTATACCTGGTCTATTTCCTCTCTATATTGCTGCATTGACGCTTGAAAATTGTCCCAATCAGCATCGTCGGCGAACATCCCGGCAAACTTTAACCAGGGATGCTCGCTCGGCTTGACTTCCAGATCAAGCTGCACAATTCGCCCACCCACCAGCAGTGATTTCAAATCTGCCTGGGCTTTGACCAGCGCCTCTTCCTCAGTTTCCCCTTCGCCCACAATTTCGGGCCACTCCCGCACCCGGGCAATAAACTTTTCATCTTTTTTGGTTAGCAGCACATCGTAGGTCATCGGTTACTCCCCTGTACAAATCTTTCAAGCAGGTACGAGTATATTATACCACAAAAGCGATGCAACCCATCGGTCAATGCTGTCATCTGCAATGCAAACAGCTTCCACCCAGAAGGAAAATATGTCAAAATTACCCTGACCCACTGCCCCAACACGTTTCCTTAAAAAGGAACCCCGTTTTCATAGAGAAAACGGGGTTCTAAAACTAAAAGCTTTACACTTCAGAAAACGAACTAAACTCCCAACCGATTTCGCCGCAGCATTTCGGCGTTTGGTTTGGACGCTCGTCACCTGATGGCCGGGCAGGGGGAGCAGGCGTTCGTGGATGGTGTCAATAATCCACTCTTTCTGCGGGAAGAAGGCGTCTTCCAACTCTGCCGCCGGGGTGATCCAATTGCGCGCGCCAACCACCGTCACCGGGCCGTCGAGGTAATCGAAGGCCAGTTGGCTGATGTTGGAGGCCATCGTGTGCAGGAAGGACCCCCGCTCGCAGGCGTCCGAGGCCAGCACCACCCGGCCCGTCTTTTTGACCGACTCGATGATTTTATCGTAATTGAGCGGGTTGATAAAGCGGGCGTCAATCACCTCGGAGGTCAGGCCGTACTTCTGCTCCAATTCCTGGGCAGCCTCCAGCGCCCGGTAGAGGGTCGCCCCAACCGTGACCATCGTCAGGTCTTTGCCGCTGCGGCGCAGGGCCGGCTCGCCCATTTCGACTTCATAATACTCCACCGGCACGCCGCCTTCGACCAGGATTTCCGGCTCGGCGTAGAGGCGCTGGCTTTCAAAAAAGACCACCGGATCGGTGCCGCGCAGGGCCAGGTTGAGCATACCTTTGGCGTCGTAGGGCGTGGCCGGGAACATTACTTTTAGGCCCGGCACGTGCGCC
>JAAUSP010000630.1 GCA_012032575.1 Anaerolineales bacterium
CGTGACTGGCAAGAGCAGGTTTTTATCAACCAGCTAGACCGGGGTGCTGAGGCGCGGCGGGGTGGCTTTGATCCCCGCCTTTGCCGTAGGGCGCAGCCAAGAAGTGCTGGGTTTGGTGGCTCATCACGCCCGTCAAAATCCTGATCTGACCTATCGCGTTTATCTGGATGGTCTAACCCGCGCCGTCACCGCCTGTTATGATCGTTTTGCCGAAGAATTGACCGGTCAATACCGGGAGCTGCGCCGCTGGATTGATTATCGGCTCATTCCGGTGGCCGATCGGGTAGATCGCGATACCCTGGTCCGCGAGGAGATTTTGGGGCGTCCCGGTGTCATCATTGCAAGTTCAGGGATGTTAAAAAAAGGCAGCTTATCCTACCAATATGCCCTCCACCTCGCCGGCGATCCCAAAAACGCCATCTTTTATTCCGGCTACCTGGCCGAGGACAGTGAAGCGGTGGACTTCTTACAGGGTACGGTTGATGATTTAGTCGATGCGGGTATAGAAGTTCGATGTGAACAGCGGCGGTTCTATTTTTCGGCCCATGCCCCCAAAGAGGATTTGGTGCAATTTGTATTCGATGTCAGGCCCCGGGCCGTCATTTTAATCCACGGTGATGCTGACAAAAGAACCCAGGTACCGGACAACTTATTCACCCTGCTCAAACAAATGGAGAGCGATTCGTTTCAGGTTTTCATCGGACAAGAAAACCACCCCATAAAATACCGTGAAGGGAAATTTTATCAAGAATGAGCTCAAAATCATACGATAAACGCTATAAGCTCAAGCCACCGCCTCAAGAAAAAGCTCCGGCTGGGGATACCTCAACCCGGCAAATCCTCCTTCTTTCAGCTCACCTGGCCAAAGTAGCCCAGGCAGCCCAACAGCAAGTGGTTTCCCTGACAGCCACCAACGAACAACTGCAAGCCCAGATTGAGCAACAAGGGCAGCAATTAGAGCAGGCTCAAAGTGGGAACAAGCTAGTGGAGGAGCAAGTGCTCCAGCTCCAAGCGAACCTGGCGGAGCAAGATAAGGCGCTAACGCAGGCTGAACAACGGATAGCAGATCTGCACCGGGAATGTGGGAGTCTCCGGCAACAAGTGATTGAAGAGAAAGCAGAGGCGGAACGGAGTCGCACCCAGGCATTGGTAGAACTATTCAAAGATATGGCGGATGACAAACATAACCGGCTCCTCTTTAAATTATTAACAGCCGAGGGGGGTCAATTGGGGGTATTAACGAAGATGTCGCCCGTTACTTCAAAGAACAGGTGAAACTGGTAGGTTGAAGGACAAAAGATGGCATCGTAGAGCTGAATGAAGGTAATATTGATCACTACGAGGTTCACGAAAGAGTTGATCTCCCCTGTAAAGCAGAAATTATTAGACGCGGTATATCTTTTGAGGGTCATTCGATTCTGCGGATACAGGTAGAACCGCTGGAGGAGTCATCAGAAAATGGGCATTGAACGCTATCTTGGGTTTCACTTTACGGAAACCTGTATTTATATTGCCGAAGCTTATGTGGGCCGGGATAAACATCTCCATTGGGATGTTATGGAACAAGCTAATTATGAATTGGAACCGGAATGGCTTGCCCTTTATAAAGACGCCATCCCCAATCTATATGATACCGAGAAAAAAGTTTTTGGCTTTGCCGCTTTACCTAGTATCTGGCGTGATTTTAGTTATAACCGTTTCCTGCGCTTTAATTCCCGGTTTTTTGAAAAAATAGCGCAGAGAAAAAGTAGCGATGATGACCAGCAAAAGTTGGCTAATTTGTTTCGGTATTGTCAAAGCTCTCATATTCGCCCTCAGCCCGATGAAACCCTGGTAGCCACCCTGGTTGTTGAACAATTGAGCAGCGAGGATAGAACTGCCATAGAACAAACCCTCAAGCAGTTGTCTAAGAAAGCCAAATTGGAATTCATTGATGTGACCGAGCCGGAAGAAGCCTGTCTGCGCTACTTGTGGTATGAAGATGTACACCAACAATTGGAGGTAGAGCATAAAATGGTTGTGCTGGTACATCTGGGCTACTCTCGTACCTTCATGATTCCCTGGGATCATGGCAAGCTCAATGACCAAACGACTATGGCTCCGGGAATGTTAGAAATTGATCGAGCCGTAGCTATGCATGCCGGGCGAACCGGGATGAGTAAAACCGTGGGTCAGGATGAGCTACTTCTTTATGCGCAGCGTGCCCGGCGTGGCTTTGATCCTGACCAAAACTCGGTCAAAATTCTGGATGCCGAATTGGAAACCCCGATTTATCTCAACATTATTCAAGAACAAGTGACTGAAATTTCTCGACGTCTGGAGCGCCTGTTGCGTAACTTAAAGCACTGGTCTCGACCTGTGGATGAGGTACTGCTGGCGGGTGAGGGGATTGAATTTGCTCCGGTCCGGGATGCGCTGCAATCAGCCAGTCAGGGAATACCTATGCGCTTTTTACCACAGCCTACCTACGCTATGGCTCGTGGCGCGGCCAGCAAAAGTTGGAAAGCCCGAAACCGGGATGTGGAGCTAAGATAATGCGAAATCTTTTTGTTGGTATAGATTTGGGCACAACCAATTGCAAGATATCTGTCGTAAACCGGCGGGTGGACCCGTCAAACGAGACTATCGAAAACCTGAATATTCCTCAATTTCTGAGTGGTAAAGAGGAAAGTGTCCGGGGCGTACCCTTTTTGCCTTCAGTAGTCTATTTTGATAGTCCGACACAGGTTTATGTCGGCCAATATGCCGCCCAGGATATGTTCGTTAGCCGCCCGGAACAAACCGTGCGTTCTATCAAACGTTTGATGGGCCGTACCTGGACCTATTCCCCCTTCCCTAATATGGACTGGTCTCCTCAGGGAATTTCAGCCATCATTTGAGCAAACTAAAAAATGCCGCCGAGTATCGGCTACAGCAGTCAATTGAAGCCGCAGTTATTACAGTTCCAGCTTCATTCAACAGCCGCCAGCGTCAAGCCACTCTGGAGGCAGCCGGTTTAGCCGGGTTTGACCAAGCGCAAATCAGTTTGATTGACGAGCCAACTGCTGCGGTGCTTGATTATATAGTCAAGCAAATCAGGCGCCAGACCTCTTACATTAGTTTTGAACAACCCCAAAAGCTCATGGTTTTTGATATGGGCGGCGGTACCCTCGATGTTTCAATTATCCAAACTGAGCCACAAGGTAATGAGTTATCCCTGCGTATCCTGGCCCGGTCACGTTACACCGAGTTGGCCGGAAACGATCTGGATTTACGATTAGCGGCTTATCTGCTCAATATATTTCAGGAGATAAATCAGCAGCAAGTGACCGCACTTCCGCTGCGACGCCAGCGTGAGGTCATGTCATCTTTACTCAATTTGGCCGAAGAATTAAAGCGGCTGATTTCGGCCCGGCTTAAAGAAAGCATGGTTTATTGGGAAGATTTGTCTCGCCTGAAAAAGGGGGCCGCCGATGTACGCATCCCTCACCTCGGCCGAGAATTTTTGCACGGTGAAAAGCTGGTGGGCCATTTACCTGAACTGTTAATGGCTTACAATACTCACTTTAAGCGTATTTGGGAACCTTTTTTTAGCCAGGATCAAGAACAGATGAGCACCATCTACGCCCCTATTGCCAGCGCCTTAGCTGAGGCTTTCCCCAACGATCCAAACCCCCATCAGCAAATTGATTTAGTTCTCTTACACGGCGGAACATGTATGTTACCGGTCATTGGGTCTATGGTCCAGGAATATTTTCCTGGGGTTAGGGTTGATGAAACGCCTGACCTGATGAACAGTGTGGCTCGAGGTGCTGTTATTTACGATGTTATGCTGCATGGCCCTGGCTCAGGTGCCTTTGGCGATATTCGGATGCGCCAGCAACCTGTCTTTGAGGCCGTTTTTTTAGAGCGTTACCGGCATGGTCTAACTGAACTGGTGCCAAAAACTGCTGCGCCGGGTGAAGAAAAAGAAATTCCCTTATCAATTCCGGAAGGACGCCCCAGCCGGCTGCCAATTTCTCTTTATCATGGATTTAGTGCCAATGATCCCTTTGTGACTCTGGATCAAGAGCTAGCCATTATGTTTGATGTGCCTCCACGCGAAGGAGAAACAATTTATTTGGGGTGGCGAGTGCTGACGGACCGCACGATTGAGTACTGGTGGCGCCCCGATCAGGGAGAGCGTCAACAGTTACGCCGCCTGGGTTCTCGCGGACGTGAAGTTACCAATGAAGAATATAATCTTACTGGTCAGCGCACTATGTTAGAAAAGCTAAAAATCTACTAGGTTAAGGAGATTAGCCTTGCCAGAATTTACACGTAATACCAAAGCATCCGATTTGACGTTTGTCGAAGAGATGTATTTTTCTGATCTGACCAAAAATGCAGCCCAAATTACAGGAACTTTGCAGTTAGGGCGAGATGAAGCGGGTGTGCTTGATAAGAA
>JAAUSP010000631.1 GCA_012032575.1 Anaerolineales bacterium
TCCCCCGAAAAAGCAGTTGGTGGCCTATCTTATCCCTCGCTATCCTCCAGGACCATCGGCTTCGGAGTTATATCGTTTTTTGAAACAAAAACTACCCGATTATATGATGCCGGCGGCGTTTGTAACCCTGGACACCATGCCTCTAACCCCGCACGGCAAAATAGACCGCCGAGGCCTGCCAGCCCCAACTGTCACCCGGCTCGAATGGGACCAACCCTTTGTCGCGCCTCATACTTCGACCGAGCAGTCTCTGGCCGAGATTTGGGCGACTGTATTAGGTGTGGAACGGATGGGAGTCAACGAGAATTTCTTTGAGGCGGGTGGGCATTCCCTCCTGGCCACGCAAGTGATGGCCCGTATCCATCAAGCTTTTGGGTTTGACCTGCCGCTGCGCTGTCTCTTTGAAGCGCCAACCATCGCTGAGTTTGCCACGCTTGTTGACCAGTACGAGGTTGAGCGAGTAGATCAAGAAACTCTGGTTCAGATGTTAGCAGAGTTGGACCGCCTGCCGGAAGCAGACCGCCCTGGTGGTCCAACAGATTTGATTTGAGGGAGGAGATTCAGTTGATTAACCTATCCCAACAGCTTGCCGAGCTTTCCCCGCAAAAACGCGAGCTACTGCGGCAACAACTTAGATACAAGAGAAACGGGCTTGCCCCCAGCCCGATTCTGCCCCGGCCAGACGGTACGGCCGTTTTGCCGTTGTCTTTTGCCCAGCAGCGGTTGTGGTTTCTCGACCGGCTAGAACCCGGAAGCTCTGTCTATAACATTCCTGCCGGTTTTCGCTTGCATGGGCCACTCGACCTCGCGGCCCTGGAGCAGAGTTTTACTGAAATCGTAAGACGGCATGAAAGCTTGCGGACCACCTTCCCGACGATAGAGGAGCAGCCGGTCCAGTCCATCTCTCCGGCCTCTCCCTTTCAATTGACTTTGCTGGACTTGCGCCAGCTTGCTGAAGTAGAACGAGAGCTTCAAGTACAACATCTGGCCCAGGCAGAGGCGCAGCGCCCCTTCGACCTGGCCCAGGGGCCGCTCTTTCGGGCTGTCCTTCTTCAATTGAACCAGAATGAACACGTCCTGCTGCTGACCATGCATCACATTATTTCTGATGGGTGGTCAATGAGTATCTTTTTTCGGGAGTTGTCGGTTCTGTATGCAGCTTTCTCCACCGGAAAACCGTCGCCCCTGCCTGAACTACCTATTCAATATGCTGATTTTTCACTGTGGCAGCGGCAGCGGCTCCAGGGTGAAGCACTTTCTAACCAGTTGGCCTATTGGAAAAAACAGCTTCAGGGCGCTCCTCCCCTACTCGACTTGCCCACCGACCGGCCGCGGCTGGCCGTATCGTCGCACCACGGCGCTGGCGAAGCCATCCTTCTCTCCAAATCGGTAACTGAAGCGCTCAAAACCCTGAGCCAACGAGAAGGGGGGACCCTGTTCATGACTTTGTTGGCTGCATTTCAGCTCCTCCTCTATCGCTATACCGGCCAGAATGATCTGGTCATCGGTACGCCAATTGCGAACCGCACCCGGATTGAAAGTGAAGGGTTGATTGGTTTCTTTATTAATACCCTGGCCCTGCGTCTAAGATTGTCCAGCCAATTCACGTTCCAGGAGTTACTGGCCCGTGTGCGTGAAGTAACTTTAGAGGCGTATGCCCAGCAGGATTTACCCTTTGAAAAATTGGTTGAGGAACTACAGCCCGAGCGCGACTTGAGCCATACGCCTCTGTTTCAGGTGTGGTTTGTGCTCCAAAATGCTCCGGCTCACGCCTTGCAACTACCGGGCTTAACGGTGACTGCTCTGGCCGCGGCCCCTGAAACAGCCAAGTTTGATTTAACGCTGTCGCTGGAAGAAACCCATCGTGGTCTGCAAGGCATCTTGGGGTACAATACTCAATTGTTTGAGGCAGCGACAATTGAGCGCATGGCTCGCCGTTTTGAGACGCTGCTGCAAAGTATTGTAGCCGAGCCACAGCAGCGTCTCTTGAACCTGAGGCTTTTAAATAAAGCCGAGCAGGATCAGCTCGCTGCCCAGGCCAGTTCAGCCCGCCCAACCCAGCCTTTTGTTGAATTTAAAAAAGAGGAAATTGAGCAGCCCATTTCCGCTCGTTTTGCTCGGCAAGTAAGCTTGTATCCGCACCATCTGGCGGTCAAGACCTCAAATTATGAGTGGACCTACGAGACGCTGCATCGAGTCACCAATCAGATAGCGCGGGCAATTCTGGATTTGGAAGGGGCCGAAGTGGGATGGGCGGCCCTGTTGTTTGAACACGATGCTCCGATGATAGCCGGTATTCTGGGTGTGTTGAAGGCCGGCAAAACCTATGTTCCGCTCGATCCTGCCTACCCCTATGAAAGATTGGCTTATATCCTGGCCGATTCCCAGGCCAGTGTTATTTTGACCAACAACAAAAATCAAGCTTTAGCCAAAGAACTGAGCCAAAATACATGCCGTCTGATCAACATTGACGAATTGGACCCGGCAACCTCCCCGGCTGATATTCGTCTGTCAGTACCGCCTGATGCCTTTGCCTATATTCTCTATACCTCAGGCTCGACTGGACAGCCCAAGGGTGTCGTCCAGAACCAGCGTAATGTACTGCATCATATTCGGAATTACACCAATAATCTCCACATTAATTCCGGTGACAGACTGACCCTGTTATCCTCCTACGGCTTCGATGCAGCGGTAATGGATATTTTTGGGGCTTTGCTCAACGGAGCAGCCCTATACCCGATCAATATCAAGGAACAAAGCTTAACTGATCTGTCCCGCTGGCTGATTGAACACAAAATTACTATCTATCATTCTACACCGGCAGTCTACCGTTACTTTTTTGGTTCCATTCCCCAAAATCATAGCTTTCCGGCCATAAGGCTGGTGGTTTTGGGCGGAGAGGAAGTGTACCCAAAAGATGTGGCCCTGTATAAAAAGCAATTTGGGCCGGATTGCATTTTGGTCAATGGCCTGGGGCCAACCGAGTCAACGGTAAGCTTCCAATATTTTATCAATCACCAGACAGAAATTAACGGCCAGACCGTGCCCGTAGGCTTTCCGGTTGAAGGTACCCAGGTTTTGTTGCTTGACGAAGCCGGCGAAGAAACGGTAGTCTATGGGGAAATCGCCATCAGAAGTCCCCACGTTGCCCTTGGTTACTGGCGCCGGCCCGACTTGACCGCAGCCGCATTTCCGGCAGATTCCAGTGGGAACGGCAACCGAATTTATCGCACGGGGGATATGGGCCGTTTACGACCGGATAGTAAGCTTGAATTTGTCGGTCGAAGAGATTTCCAGGTGAAAATTCGGGGTTTTCGGATTGAATTGAGGGAAATCGAAACCGTGCTGGCGAGTCACCCGGAGGTGCGCGACGCTTTGGTGGTAGTGCGCCAGGATGGGTTAAATGAGCAGCAAATTGTGGCTTATGTGGTTACACGTGGCAATAAGGTTCCAGACAGCCACGAGCTTCGCGATTTTCTGAAATTGAAACTGCCCGATTATATGATTCCTGCCGCCTTTGTAACTCTGGCAGCCTTCCCTTTAACCCCCAACGGCAAAATTAATCGTCAAGCCTTGCCGGTCCCAGACTTGATTAACCAGGAACGAGATAAAGGATTTATCGCTCCGCGTGATGCGCTCGAAACCCAACTTGTCAAAATTTGGGAAGCAGTATTGGGTCGCCAGGGGGTCAGTATCAAAAGTAATTTTTTTGAAATAGGTGGACATTCGCTACTGGTAGTACGGGTATTAGCCCAGATTGAAAAAAATACTGGGCCATAGTTTGCCCCTGACGGTTTTCTTTAAAGCCCCAACCGTGGAGCAATTGGCCAATGTTATCCGAAAAAACCAGACAGGTCCGGCCGTTTCGTCTTCGTCGCTAGTAGCGCTTCAGCCCTACGGTTCTAAGCCACCATTCTTCTGTGTGCCCGGCAATTTGGGGAATGTCTATGTTGACCTGGGTGATTTGGCCCGACATTTGGGCTTAGATCAACCTTTTTATGGCCTCCAGGATGGCCTGCATAACCCCGCTCGGATTGAAGCCTTGGCGGCGCATTACCTTACCGAAATCCGGTCAGTCCAGCCGGAAGGACCGTATTTACTCGGGGGGGTGTGTTGGGGCGGCCTTGTCGCCTTTGAAATGGCGCAACAGCTTCAGGCACAGGGACAGCAAGTGGCGCTGCTGGTTCTGATCGAGCCAGTTCCCCCTCCGTTTCATAAAATTCCTCTTTATTTTAATATCCTAAAGTCTTTGATTTTTCGGATAGTCAACCGTTTTGGTTATCATTCACACAACTTATTGCAGCACAATCCGCTTGAAAATCGAGCGTATGTGGGGCTAAAAACAAAGCTTGTGGCGAACATGCGGGCAGTAGCTTGCTTACAACCCCCATCAATAATCCGGGGCGGATAACGCTCCTGCTGGC
>JAAUSP010000632.1 GCA_012032575.1 Anaerolineales bacterium
GGCACGCCCACGTGCCGCTCTTTCGGGCCGTTCCACGTGGGCGTGCTTACTCCTCTCCTCTTGAATTCCGCCAATAGTATCAATAAATGTGGGAAAACCACGCTTTTGTAAAAGTTTGTATCGCATACTTATCGCATGGTTATCGCATCCTTCACCCAACCTGCTCCCTGGTTCACCTCCTCCATTACCCGCCCCAACGCCTTGTAGCGTTCCACCCATAGCCGCACCAAGTCTACCTTGTACTCGTAATGCGGCGGCGAATCGCCCAACTCACGCACAATATCGCGCTCGGTCAAGCGGCGCAGTGCTTGACTGACAACCTGTAACTCCAGTGGCTTGCCCCGCTCGGCCAGCAGTTCCACGATTTGTGTTACTGTTATAGGGGGCGTTCTGGTTAGCAAGCGCATCAATGCGGTCAAAATCAATTGCTCCACCGGAGAGGACTGCTCCCACAGAAAAGCAAAGTGAGCCTCCCCCAAATCCACCAACTCCAGTAAGGTGTCATTGACATCGCGAATGGTCAGATAGCCTCTGCCCTCACGATTGGCCTGATTAACCAGAGCGTGACAAATAAGCTGCAGAAAGTAAGGATGACCGGCGGTGACCCGCACAATTTTGTCCAAAGCCAGGTCATCATAGACCAACCCGGACGAGGCTACCGGCTCGACAATAAGGGCTTTGGCGGCGGCTTCACTCAGAAAAGTGACCCGTTTATAGAGGGCCATATTGAACAGGATTGACCAATAATCGGCGGTCAACTCTTCCAACCGGTGAGTACCCACAAAGATGAAGCCCAACTTATCAGCGTGCTGCATCAGATGGCGGAAAAAGGGAAAGATCGTCGCTTCCAGCTTGCCCGAAGCTACCCGCATTTCCAACTCTTCGAACTCGTCAAATAACAGCAGCAGACGGCGCGAGCCAATCGCCTCAAAAACGGCCGGCAGAAATGTGCGCTCAAAGACGCCGCTGGGCCGCTCCTGAAAGTCAGCCAGCTCTGGTTCCGCGATAGCGCAGCCCTGATCGGCCAGGGCATCGGCAATAGCCAGGCTGAGATCATAAAAGAAATTGGCCATGCCCGGATCAATCCCCAGGGATTGGCCGTCGAGATAGACCGGCAGGTAAGTCTGGCCCAAACGGGCCGGGAGTTGCTGCAAAAAAGAGGTCTTGCCCATGCGCCGCTGACCGATGAGCACCAGGACATTCTGGCGGGTCGCTCCACCCAGATTCTCGACCATAAATTGAAAGAGATCATCCCGGCCAAAAAAGATCGGGGAACCAGGACGCAGAGGGGTACCGGGAGCATAGGGATTGGGCAGGGTCTGAAACACCGTGTTCGGCTTGAGCAAGCGCACCAGGTCGGCAAAGGCCACCTGCTTACCGCTCCGCTCGCGGTCATCAAAGGTGATAGCAAACTTGGCCCGGAACTGTCCCACCGACGGTGCAGCGGAAACAGCTAATTCGACGATGGCGGAACGTCCCGCCGAGAGAATGTCGAGCTGCGCCGCGCCATTACCAACGGCATAAAGAGGGTCCGGGACGAGGCTGATGGTCAGGTTAGAGGCCGGGCTGCGGCCGGTATTGGTCAATTCCAGAGCCAGGGTGGTCTGGTCGAAGCTCAGCACCTGACGGGTTTTGAGGGCAACCTCAATCTGCGCCCGGCCCTGCAAATCTTCGAGAGCGTTGGTTGTGACCATCAGCCAATTGAAAGCAATACGGCTGAAGATATTTCGCTCAGGTTGGGACAAGGTGGCTTGAAACTCACGGTCCAGACGGCCCAGCGTTTCGATAGCCTGGGCCAAATAGGCAATTTTGTCTTCCACTGTCTCGACCCGCTCATAGTTGTGCAGGGTTTGGGCGACCCGGCTCAACTCGGCCAGGGGACTCTCCATCGTAGTAACGACTTCAGTTGTTACAGGCGGGACGACTAAAGTTGCCACTACGGACGAGTCTCTTGGATCAGCCAAAGGCGCTTGCAGGCTGACGATGCGAGCCACAGTGTTGGCCTCCAATGCCTCCAGACATAAGCCATACAGATTTTCGATTTCTGATTTCGCTTGGCGCGCCTTCGGCGGATTTACGAATAAACTCTCAAGTTCATCTCCCCTGCTCCCCTGTTCCTCTGCCCCCCTGCTCACCACCGCCCGCAGGCCCTCGGCAGCCACTTCGGGCCGGATGAGGATGAGATTAAACCCTTCGCTCAAATCGGCCAGCCCTGGCTCCCCGGCCTCACGCGCCAGACCCGGCAGGTAGGCCAGCAGGGCCAGCCCATTTGCCAGCACCAGGAAACGCAGCGCCCGCAGCCTAAAAGCAGGGCGCAACGTATAAAGCAGAAATAACCCATTGAGGACAAGCAACAGGAAGGCAAAGTAATAAAGAGTGTACAGTCCCGCCACCGCAGCAGCGCCGTAGCCTGCCCAAAAGAGGCCTGGTGAGCCAACTCTGTCAGGATGAGACAGGGCGCGCAGACCGCAGTAAGCAGCGCAGATTCCCAACACCGCGCCGAGCGTGTACATTCGCACTTCCTGCGAATACCAGAGGTGATAGGGGGAAACGGCCACCAGCAAAGCGGCCCAAATTGCCACCTGCCGGTTGCCTAATAATCGAGCCAATTGGTAGGTTAAGGGGATCAGGAGCAGTCCAAAGCCAAGCGAGAAAAAGACCAGGGCAAACTCGCTGTGGCCGGCGGCAAGCGTCCAAAAATGGAGCAGCAAATAATACCCCGGCGGATGAATATCGCGGGCGGTGTGAGTCACCAATTCGGCGGGGGACGCTGAGGCCAAAAAAGCGCTGACCGTCTCATCGTACCACAAACTGTCAGCGCCCAGCCGGTAAAGCCGCAGGCCAAATCCGGCCAACACTATGACCAGTAAAAATAGCGAACCACGCGAGCGGGTTAGGGCTGAATCGTCAATTTTAACCGGGGTCATCAAGCCTATCTTAGCATAAGGCCCCAGACCCGGCAATAATAATGAAAGAGGCCAGGGATGAACGCCTTCGCCAAATAACTTGACATATTGTGGTAATTCCTGTATTATGTATAGTACCAGACGATGACCGGTCTATATGTTGTAGGTTAGCTGCCCATAGCCCCTAAATATGGGGCAGGAGGAAATTGTGAAAAGATACCTGTTAGCGTTTTTACTGTTGATTGCGCTAGCGATCACCACTGGGCCAACTGCCTGGGCTGCTCCACCCAGCCAGGGCGGCGGGAGGGTTCACCACGTTCAGGCTGGTGAAAATCTGGACAGCATTGCCGCCCAATATGGGGTTACAGCCGAAGCGCTGATGCGCCAGAACGGTATTGTCAACCCCGACCTGATCTATGAGGGCCAGCCACTGGTCATTCCAGGTGGGTATAGTAGTGGACCGGCCCCGTATCCCCAACAGGGTTATGGCTGCGGCCACAGTTATACTGTGGCTATGGGCGACACCCTTTCCGGGATTGCCTGGAATTTTGGGGTCAGTCCGCAGGAGTTGATGCGGCTGAATAATCTGTACAACGAGAATTTCGTCTTCGCCGGGCAGCAGTTGTGTATCCCTGGGTCTGGCGGCTACAGCCCTCAACCCGTGGCCAATTACGGCGGTTATCGCCCGGCGCCGGGTGGCTATTATCACACCGTTGCCACCGGCGAAACCCTGACCAGCATTTGCGACCGCTACGGCATTGATCCCTGGAACGTCATCCGGGCCAACAGTCTGAATAATGCGGCTTACATTTGGGCCGGGCAGCAGTTGATTATTCCCGGCTACCAGCCGCCCGCGCCTGTTTTATGGCGCGCCGCCGGTAGCTTATGCGCCGCCACCGGCCTACGCGCCGCCGCCAGCTCCGCCCCATCGCGACTCGTATGACTCCAGCCTGAAGCCGCCCCCATATCAGCCGCCTGCGGATGATGGCAGGTTGCCCACAGCGCCGGAGTATCAGAAAGGCGTAGCTAAGCCGCTTCTGCCGCTGGCCGAGCATCCCATCGAAGTCGTTGTCAACGGCGGCGAAACCTGGGCCGACGAAGTCTGGACTTCGCCCGATCCCAACGGAATCACCACCGTCGTGGTCCAAACCGACACCGAATTCGGCAAGATGGTGCGCATGCGCAGCGGTGATTATGAAGTCAAAGGTGAAACCGAGTACCTCAGCGGCGAGTTTGGCCCGTCCAGCTTTGCTTTCCGCCATCTCCCGCCCGGCGATTACGATGTCTGGGTGGAAGATGAGGAGACCCCCTCGGAGAAAGTCCAGATCAGCGTGGATGGCGGGCAGCGGGTCAACGTAGCCTTCAGCAAGCAGGTCCGCTTCCAGGGCCAGACGTATGCTTCGCCGGATGGCTGGGTGCTGGCCTCGTGGGACAATCCCAGCAAGCCGCACGAACGCAGCGGCGGCTGGTCGAATATTCTGATCAAGACTCCCGCTTCCGGGTTGTGGGTCCGGG
>JAAUSP010000033.1 GCA_012032575.1 Anaerolineales bacterium
CGTGGCAGCAGGCCGGTCGAGCCGCCGCCAGCAGGATGACTCGCTGGCGCTGCTGATTGCTACGGCCAATCCGCTGGACCAATTTCTGGCCCATCACCCCGACTACTTTTTCGAGCGCTCACCCGAACAGGCCCTCATCAATCCGGACAACCTGCTCATTCTGCTGCAACACCTGCGCTGCGCCGCCTTCGAGCTGCCTTTCCGGCGGGGCGAAGGGTTTGGCCGGGTGGACGCGGCCCTGCTGGCGGAATTTCTGCAATTTTTGCAGGCCAACGGCGAGCTGCACGCTTCCGCCGACACCTTTTTCTGGATGGCCGACCGCTACCCCGCCGAAGGCGTCTCGCTGCGCAGCGCCTCGCCGCAACGGGTTCTGCTTCAGGTGGAGGAAGACGACAAACTGACCACTATCGGCGAGGTGGACGGAGCCAGCGCCCCCTGGATGGTCCATCCCCAGGCCATCTATCTGCACGAGGGCCAGAGCTACCGGGTCGAGGTGCTGGACCTGGAGCAAAACTTCGCCCGGCTGCGGCCCTCCCAGGCCGACTATTACACCGAGCCGAAACGCGAAACAACGGTGCAACTGGTCACAACATCGAGCACCGCCGCCGCATCGGGCGCAGTCAAAGCGGTGGGGGAAATCGTGGTGACAACCCAGGTGGTCGGCTACCGCCAGCGGCGCTGGTTCAGCAACGAGTCAGCTGGGCGAGGGTGAACTCAGCCTGCCGCCTGCGGAACTGCGCACCACCGGCTACTGGCTGGCCTTGACCGAGACCACCGTCGAGCAGTTGCGCGCTCAGGGCTTGTGGTCCAATGATCCCAACGACTACGGCCCCAATTGGGCCGCGCAGCGCCGGGCCGCCCGCGCCCGCGACAGTTATCGCTGCCAGATGTGTGGAGTGCCGGAGCGAGGCCGGGAGCACGACGTGCATCATAAAATTCCGTTTCGCACCTTTGCTTCCTATGAACCGGCCAATTTATTATCCAATTTGATCACCCTCTGCCGCTCCTGCCACCGCCGGGCCGAAACCGCCGTGCGGGTCCGCAGCGGGCTGGGTGGGCTGGCTTTTGCCCTCAGTCACCTGGCCCCCTTATTTTTGATGTGCGACGCCAATGATGTAGCCGTGCACCACGACCCCCAATCGCCGCTGGCCGAGGATCAGCCGGCGGTGGTTATATATGAAGCAACCCCCGGCGGGCTGGGTTTCAGCGAACGTCTGTTTGATCTGCACGGCGATCTCATGGCTCACGCCCACGAGTTGGTGACCGCCTGCGGCTGCGCCGACGGCTGTCCATCGTGCGTCGGCCCTGGCGGGGAGGAGGGGCGCGGGGGTAAACAAGAGGCGCTGGCAATTTTGGAAGCACTGGCAAACCCAACAAAATTTTAAGCTGCATTTAATCAGAAGCATGCTATAATGATACTATATGTAGTACCACGTGAACCCTTATGAGTAAACAGGACAAACTCATCCAGAAACTTCGTCAGAATCCCAGGAACATTCGCTTTGAAGAAATTGACACTTTGCTCTGTGGTCTTGGCTTTGAGAAAAGACAACGAGGTACCAGTCATACTACTTATACCATTTCGGGTAAACCTCCTCTGACCATTCCGTTTCGCAAACCCTTCATTTTACCTGTCTATGTCAAACAAATTTTGCAGTTTTTAGACGATCTGGATGATGTTTACTGATGAGGGAAAAGATAATTCAGGAGATTGGGTATGTTAGCTAAAAGCATTGATGACTATCTGGCTATGCCTTATACAATTGAAGTAGTTCGTGACGAAAGTGAAGGATATTCAGGTTGGTTCGCCCGTGTGGTTGAATTACCTGGCTGTATGACCCAGGCTGATACCTTTGAAGAACTGGGGGAAATGATCGAAGACGCTATGCGCGTGTGGATCGAGGTGGCTCTGGAAGATGGTCAAGCCATTCCAGAACCTCGACCGGCGGAAGATTACAGCGGCAAATTTGTCGTGCGTGTGCCCAAGTCACTCCACCGCGAGTTGGTTGAAGCAGCCGAACGCGAAGGAGTTAGTCTCAACGCTTTTGTTAATGTGGCTTTGGGACGAGCTATCGGGTCATTGCAAGCGGTAGCGGCCAAACCTCATCCTGATCATATTCCTGAGCCAGCATAATTTTGCCAAAACAGTCCTCTTTCACGTCCCCCCTTTTCATCCCTCTCGTTTGGCAACCAAACCCCACAGGTCTAAAATCAAGCGGTGATAGGTCCGTTTGGAAACCTCAAATAAAGGATTCTTATTGAGCATGAACTTTGAACAAGCATTGGCCCACTTTATTCCCCAGGTTGAGGCGGAGATGCGGCGGCTGATGGCCCCGCCCACAGGCGATCTCAACCCGTTTTATGGCATGATGCACTACCACCTCGGCTGGCTGGACGAGTCGTTCAAGCCGGCCAAAGTAGCGCAGGGCAAGCTGCTGCGGCCCATTTTTACCCTATTATGCTGCCGGGCGGCGGGCGGTCAGCCCGAAAAAGCGTTGACGGCGGCAGCAGCGGTCGAACTGATCCATAACTTCTCGCTGGTTCACGACGATATTGAGGATAACAGCCGCACCCGCCGCGGCCGGGCCACCGTTTGGTCTTTATGGGGCGAGCCGCAGGCGATCAACGCCGGGGACGGCCTGTTTGTGCTGGCGCGGCACGCCCTGCTCAAACTGCGGGAGCAGGATGTCGCCTTGCCGACCATTTTTGAGGCGATAGACCGCCTCGACCAGACCTGCCTGGCGCTGTGCCAGGGTCAGTACTTTGACATGAGCTTCGAGCAAACCTTGCAGGTAAACCTGGCCGATTATCTGAAAATGATCGAAGGCAAAACGGCGGCGCTGCTGGCCTGTTCCGGCTACCTGGGCGGCCTGATCGCTACCGGCGACCGGAACCGGGCCGAAGTTTTCTGGCAGTTGGGGCGGGCGTTGGGCCTGGCTTTTCAAATTCATGACGATTTACTGGGTATTTGGGGCCAGGAGGCCGTTACCGGCAAACCCGCCGCCGACGACCTGCGCCGCCGCAAAAAATCGCTGCCGGTGGTCTATGCTCTGCAAGCCGACCAGCCCCAGGCCGCCCGCTTTAAAGAGATTTACAGCGCCGCCAGTATGAGCGAAGACGAGGTCGCCGAGGCCGTGAGCCTTTTGGAAGCAGTTGGAGCCAAAGCTTACGCCGAAAGCCAGGCCAGAGCCTACGTCGAAAGCGCCAAGTCGGCCCTGCAAGCCATCGAAGCGCCGCCGGAGCAGAAATTAAGCCTGGAACAGATGGCTCACTTTTTGATCGAGCGGGTGCATTAAACGACCGCCGACGGCAGGAGATTGGAGATTAGAGATTAGGATTGGGCCTGAATCTCCAATCTCTAATCTCCCCAAAGGGCACAGTCATTTATAGACGAGTCCGGCGTCGGCGGTCGTAGGGAGTCTGGATGCTCACTCTTTCCGACAAACTCAAATCGCTGGGGGTTAAGCTGGGGGCGCGGGATTTACCGCGTCCTGAGTTGAGCGAGGAGGCTTTTGCCATCGAGCATGTTGTGCCGGGCCGGGTACAGCCCACCGAACTGGGCGATGCTTTTGTGGTCGAAACCGTCTACACCCCGGAGTACCGGCACGGCCAGGTGGGACTGCGTACCACGGCTTCACTGCATACGATGGCTGAGTGGGTCGGCGAGCAGCGTTTGGCCGCCTGCGAGTCGCCGGGGCTGGTTTTTCTGGATACGGAAACCAGCGGGCTGGCCGGCGGCGCGGGAACTTATGCCTTTCTAATTGGCGCAGGCCGGTTTGAGGGCGACCATTTTCGGCTGCTCCAGTTTTTTATGCGCGACCCCGCCGAAGAGCCGGCCCAACTGGCCGCGCTGACCGAATTTTTGCAGCCCTGCGAGGCCCTGGTCACGTTCAACGGCAAGTCGTTTGATGTGCCGCTGCTCAACACCCGCTACACCGTCCACGGACACACTTCGCCGCTGACTTCGCCGGCCCAGCTTGATTTGCTCCACCTGGCCCGCCGTTTGTGGCGCGACCGCCTGCCCAGCCGCGCCCTGGGGCAGTTGGAAATCCACATCCTGGGGGTCAATCGCAGCCACGAGGATGTCCCCGGCTGGCTCATTCCCCAGCTTTATTTTGACTACCTGCGCAGCGGCGACGCTCGCCCGCTCAAAGGCATCTTTTATCACAACGCCATGGATGTGGTCGCCATGGCCGCGCTGCTGACCCACATGGCCCAACTGCTGGACGATCCCCTGAGTACCGCCCTCGAACACGGCCTCGATGTGGTCGCCCTGGCGAAATTGTTTGAGGATTTGGGCCGGCTGGAAGCGGCGGTACAATTATATGAACGGGGCCTGGCTTATCAAAACCTGCCGGAAGAGAGCTATTGGGACACCCAGCGGCGTTTGTCGCTGGCCCAGCGGCGGCAGGGGGACATAACCGGGGCGCTGAACACCTGGCGGCTGGCGGCAGAGGGCCGGCAAATCTACGCCCACGTCGAACTGGCGAAATATTACGAACATCAGGCCCGCGACTATCGCGAAGCAGCCCGCTGGACTCAAGCCGCCCTCGACCTGCTCAATACACCCACCTTTCCGCGCTACGAGCGCCGCCTCTGGCTGGCCGATTTGCAGCACCGCCTGGCCCGGTTGCAGCGGAAGGTGAACAGGTAGCAGGGTTGCAAGGTTGCAAGGTTGCAAGGTTGAAGAGTCAATGTCATTAACTGAAGCATCACCTCTTCGACAGGCTCAGGCCGCAGCCTGAGTAGGTGAGCGAAGCGAACCGTATCGAAGGGTGCGGCGCCATAAGGAAACCGTCGCCAACTCGCACCCTTCGATACGTGCTACTCAGGATGCTTCGCTCAACGACATTGACTGACCTCTGACTACTTTTTCAAGGGGGATAAACTATGGGGTTTCGTTTTCATAAAAGTATAGGTATAGGGAAATTTCTGCGGCTGAATATCAGCAAGAGTGGTATTGGCTTTAGCGCCGGGATTCCGGGGCTGCGCCTCAGTACCGGGCCGCAGGGCGCGTATTTTACCGCCGGGCTGCCGGGTACGGGGTTGAGCTTCCGCAAAAAGCTCAATACTGCGGCCAAGAGTGACCGTTCGAGCGTTTCGGTCAAATCAAAAGCTGCGGAAGTACCGCCAGACACACCCAGTCCCGGTTTTTTCGCGCCCCGGCAGGAAAAAGAATTGGCCAAAGGCCTTGAGGCCCATGAAGCCGGCCAAACTGATGAAGCCCTGGAACACTTCCGGGCCGCCGCTGATGACGAACCCGGCGCAGCGATTCTGGCGGCTACGATTCTGGCCGAGCGGGAAGACGGCAGCGAATTCAAAGCCATCGAACTGCTGGAAAGGGTGGTTCAGAGCGACGGTGAATTTCCGACGCCGCTGATGGAGAAATATCTGGCCTCGACTGAGATCGAGATCAATATCACCCCACGGGTGTCGGTCGCCGTGCCGGTGGATGGGTTGGCCGCCACCCTGTTGCTGGTCGAGATGTACCAATCCACCCGGCGCGTCCGCGAGGCCATCGCTTTGCTGGAGGAATTGGTGGAGCTGGCCGAACAGCCGGTGCTGGTTTTATCGCTGTGCGAACTGTACGCCAGCCGGGAAATCTGGGATGGCATTATCGAGCGCGCCCAGGGTATGGAGCCGGTGGACGATGTGACCGTCGAAATTGCCATCTACTATGGCCGGGCCATGCAAGAGAAGGAACTGCACGACGCGGCCATCAGCGTTTTCAGCAAAGCGTTGAGCAAAAAGAAAGGCCGCCACCCGGACCTGCTGAATGAAGCGGCCTACTGGCGGGCCATTTCCTATCAGGCTCAGGGCAAACACAGCCAGGCCCGCAGAGAGTTTGAACTCCTCTATGCCGAAGCCCCCAATTTTCGGGATGTGGCTCAGCGACTGGCCGATTTTTCGGTGAAGTAATTTCAAAAGGATAAAAATGAGGTTCGTGACTCGTTTGCAGGCGGGGCAGTTGCACAGGATCAATTTGTCATATTTTAATCGCCGGTACGAGGCATGAATTTTGTCCGGTTCGTGAGTGACGATGGTCAATAGGTCTTTTCTGTCTTTGTCGGCAACGAGACAGGTAATCTCCCGTTTGCCATAATTTTCGATCACCTCAGCCGCAGCCTCGTCTTTGTTAAGGATAACTCCGCTCTTCCAGACATACTTTTGAATTAACCAAGCATTGCTCAATGGCGGTTTCAACTTCTAGGGGAGATTGGGTTGCTTGCCAGCCCAGGCAAATTAAAAATTCATGATTCCCGGCGGGTCCGGTAATGGGCGAAGGGATGATGCCCAATAGTTTGAAGCCAATATTAAGGGCAAATTTGATTGTTTTTTCCAACACCTGCCGGTGGACAGATTTATCTCGCACCACGCCCCCTTTGCCCACCTGGCTTCGCCCCGCCTCAAATTGCGGCTTCACCAAAGCCACCACCAGCCCAGGGGTTGTCAACCAATTTTTTACGACAGGCAAAATCAGGGTCAGGGAGATGAAAGAGGCGTCAATTGTCACCCAATTAACTAACTCTGGCAACCCTTCCAGGTAACGAGCGTTTGTTTTTTCCATAACAATGACCCGCTCATCCTGGCGGAGTTTCCAATCAAGCTGCCCATAACCAACATCAATGGCATAAACCCGGCTGGCCCCTCGCTGAAGCAAAACATCGGTAAAGCCCCCGGTCGAAGCGCCCACATCGGCACAGATGGCATTGACCGGCTCAATATTGAACTCATCCAACGCGGCGGCTAATTTTAACCCACCTCGACTTACATAAGGTAAATCCGGCTCAACCGTAACCTCAGCTTCATCAGGAACCTGTGACCCAGGTTTCGTCACTACCTGGCCGGCAACCCGCACCCTGCCGGCCATGATCAAGGCTTGTGCTCGATTTCTACTATCTGCTAACCCTCTTTCGGCCAGCAACACATCCAGACGTACTTTCGCTTTGCCCATATTAATCTAAGCCTAACACAATTTATGACTATCTGCAACCCACAGCCTTATGCCAACCCGACTTTTGCCAAAGCTTCCGCCTCTACGTATCATGTCCTTTAACTATTTTTTGGAGCTACACTGTGTTAATTGGTATTCTCAAATCACTGCGCCCAAAACAATGGACCAAGAATGGTTTTGTCTTTGCGGCTCTGATTTTTGACATTAAACTATTTCAAACCGAACCTTTGGTCAAAACCCTGTATGGCTTTGTGGTGCTGTGTTTCCTTTCCGGTACAGTTTACCTCATCAATGATCTTGTTGATGTGGAAAAGGACCGCCAACACCCCGCCAAGCGAAACCGACCCATTGCCTCAAGGCGAGTGCCCATTCGCGTGGCGATAATTTCAGCGATTATCTTATCAGTGGTGTGTCTCTCATTAAGCTTTTGGCTCGATCCCACTTTTGGGGTTATCGCCCTCGGTTACTGGTTATTACAAATCGCTTATTCGTTACTGTTAAAGAATATTGTAATTGTGGATGTTCTAACTGTGGCCGGTGGGTTTGTTTTACGTGTAGCTGCCGGGGTTGTATTGGTCGAAGCAGAAAGATTTTCGCCCTGGCTGTATGTGTTTACCGTACTCCTGGCCCTATTTTTGGTCCTGGGCAAACGTCGCCAGGAGTTGGCTCTGCTCAAAGATCACGCCACCAATACCCGCGCTATTTTGGATGAATACAATCTGCCATTTCTGGATGAAATGATGGCGATTGTCACCGCCGGCACAGTGATGACCTATTCCTTCTACACCTTTTCAGCCCCCAACCTGCCCGATAATCACCTGATGATGCTGACTATTCCGTTTGTGCTTTACGGAATTTTTCGCTATTTGTATGTTATCCACGTTCAAGGCAATGGCGGCGCGCCCGATGAAGTGCTGTTGGTTGATCGTCCATTACAAATCAGCATTATTTTATTCACCTTGACGGCCATCGCTATTCTTTACTTGCATTAGATTAAAAACAAATTCTAAGCCTCTTCAATCCTACAAACCCGCTCAAAACAAAAGAGGTACTTCCCTTACCAGGGAAATACCTCTTTTTCTGTTTTGTATTCGTAATACTGCAAACGGTGTAGACTAGCGTTTGGTGTATTGCGGAGCTTTTCGGGCACGCTTGAGACCGGGCTTTTTACGCTCTTTAGCCCGCGAGTCGCGGGTTAACATCCCGTGTTCCCGCAGTACCTTACGATAATCGGGGTCAGCTTTGAGCAAGGCGCGGGCAATACCCAATCGCACTGCTCCAGCCTGCCCGGTTACACCGCCGCCCATTACCTTAACAGTGACGTTAAAGCGACCGTCGGTGCCGGTAACTTTGAGCGCTTCATTGATATGAACTTGGTCCGTATCCCGGCTAAAATAGTCCTGAATCGGTTTGTCGTTGACGGTAAAATTGCCGCTACCGCCAGTATGTAAGCGCACGCGCGCGGTTGCCGTTTTGCGCCGGCCAAGACCTTCGTAATATTGGGTATCTGCCATAGTTAGTGTCTCTTCCTCAATTACTCACAACTTTACAATTAAAACTCCATCGGCTTGGGCTGTTGAGCCTGATGGGGGTGGTTGGGGCCAGGGTAAATTTTCAGCTTCTTAAACATCTGCCGCCCCAGCCGATTTTTGGGCAGCATGCCTCGCACTGCGCTTTCCAATACCCGCTCCGGGAACTTTTGTAACTGGTCACGCAGGCTAATTTCCTTGAGGCCGCCGGGGTAGCCGGAATGCCGGTAATACTTCTTTTGGCTCATCTTTTGCCCCGTCACATGCACCTTTTCGGCATTGATGATAATGACATAATCACCACAGTCCACGTGGGGGGTAAAAAGCGGCTTATGCTTGCCTCGCAAAATAGTAGCGGTACGAGTCGCCAGCCGGCCTAATGTCTGCCCCTGGGCGTCAATAACATACCAATCTCGCTGGATATCTGACTCTTTAGCGCTGATTGTTTTCACAGTTGTATAACTCCTCAAAAATAGTGAACAGTTGCCAGAAATTAGTAATCAATTAAACTGACCACTGGTCACTTGGGTAAATTACCCGTACCAGGCACAACCCATGAGCCGGTGCTGGTGGGGCTGAGCGCGTTAAATCCCGCGCCTCCAGAATATTTTTAATCTCACTTGGAGCCAATTGCCCCAACCCTACCTGGATCAGGGTCCCGACGATGGTTCTGACCATTCGATACAGGAACGCATTGGCTGTTATTTCAAAATTTAGCAACTTACCGTTGGCTATCCATTCAGCCCGGCTAACCTGTCGCACTGTATTTTCACCCTGAGGCGGCTTGCCAAACGATGCAAAATCGTGCGAGCCAATCAAGAGGCGGCTGGCTTCGTTCAACGCTTCCAAATCGAGAGGCGTTTTCACGTGATAAGTGTACCGCCGCTGCAATACGTCCGGCCACAATTGGTTAAGGACGGTGTAGCGATAAGACCGGCTTACGGCACTAAACCGGGGATGAAAAGTCGAGTCTACAGTTTTAAGTCGCTGATAACAATATCGTCCGGCAAATTGGCGTTGAGGGCACGCTGTAGGTCTGTGAGTGAGTGTTTCCATTTGACATTAAAAGCAATCACCTGACCTGTAGCATGAACTCCGGTATCTGTACGACCCGCACCGTCTAGCCGAACAGAAGATTGAGTAACCTGCTGAAGTGTTTTCTCTATCTCACCCTGGACAGTCCGGCCACGCGCCTGAATTTGAAATCCCAGGAAGTCAGTCCCATCATATTCGATGGTAGCGCGGTAGCGGTCCTGGCCGGTCACAGGCTCTCAAAAAATCAAGCCTTGTCCACCAACTCAAGCAGGGCCATCGGGGCGGCATCGCCATGTCGAGGGCCTAATTTGTAAATCCGCACATAGCCCCCGGCCCGATTCTGGACTCGCGGCCCAATTTCGCCAAAAAGTTTTTGCAGCACCACCGGATCGGTTACATCACGCGCAGCCAAACGCCGAGAATGTAAATCACCCCGTTTAGCCAACGTAATCAACTTTTCAGCAATGGGCTGAACACTTTTGGCTTTGGCCTCAGTGGTCGTGATTCGATCATGTCGAAATAGCTCAGTCGCCAGGTTGCGAAAGAGAGCCTTGCGATGATTGGTTGAGCGGCTCAGCTTTCGCCCCATCACGTTATGTCGCATAATTATTTCTCCTCAAAAACCAGCCGCACAAGCGAGCCTATGATTAAAAGTCTTTGACCGCCACCGGAGAACCATCGCCCCCCTCATCGGCCAGAATCGTCAAAAAGCCTTTTTCTTCCAGACGTTCCATCAATTCGTCCAGAGATTTCTGTCCAAAGTTGCGGATCGCCAGAATTTCATCCTGGCCCTTCTTTAATTTCTCCAGGATTTCACCAACTTGAGTGATACCGGCCCGTTTAAGGCAGTTATATGCCCGCACGGTCAGTTCCAGCTCTTCGATGGGCGTTTCGTAAATTTTGCTGGGAATTCCACCTTCGGACTCGATTTCAAGCGGCACTTCAATTTCGGTAACGCCTGATACCAGCGAGAAGTGCTGCACCAGGATTTTGGCCGATGAACTGAGCGCATCGTGCGGGGAAATGGTGCCATCGGTGGTAATTTCCAGGAGCAGCCGATCATAATCGGTCGCCTGGCCGATACGCGCCCGTTCAACCACAAAGTTCGCCTTCCGAACGGGGCTAAAAATAGCGTCAACCGGAATCTCACCAATAGGCAGTTTGCCGCGCTCCTCTGCCGGAGAATAGCCCCGGCCCATCTGCACCACCAGTTCCATATCCAATTCCGCTTCCGACGAGTCAGCCGTTAGCATGTGCAGGTCAGGGTTGATAATCTCAACATGCGGTGGGTACTCAATATCACCGGCGGTGATAACCCCCTCGCCTTTGACTTCTACCCGCAGGCGGGCCGACTCATTCTGATGCAGTTTGAGCCGGAGTTGTTTAACATTTAAGATCAGAGCTGTCATATCTTCGCGCACGTGGGGAATATCAGAAAATTCGTGATGCACACCACTAACGCGAATGGATGTGACTGCTGCGCCGGTTAAAGAAGAAAGCAAAACCCGGCGCAAGGCATTGCCCAGCGTAATTCCATAACCACTTTCCAGTGGGCCAATACTAAAACGACCATAACTTCGAGAACTAGCCTCGGTTTCAATTTTGGGTAAGACCAAATTCATGTCAGCCAATGGAACACCCTCCAATTGCGTCTTTCCAATAATCTATCATAAACCTCTAATCGTTGAACGTTGCCAACATTACCTAACCTAATTAACTCAACCTGGCCTACCGGCTGTAATACTCAACAATCAGTTGTTCATTGAGGGTGACGTCAATATGCTCGCGTGAAGGTTTGCTGACCACCCGACCGGACATTTCGGCCACATTCAGGCTCAACCAACCGGGCACGCGTCCCTCATCTAAACTTTTTGCCATATCTTTAAAGTAATTTGTCTTCCGGCTGCTCTCACGGACGGTGATCACATCCCCTTCGGATACAATAAACGAGGAGATATTGGTTTTGCGCCCGTTCACCTCAAAATGGCCGTGAGATACAAGCTGTCGCGCCTGCGGACGCGAAGAAGCCAAGCCTAACCGGTAAATCACATTATCCAACCGGCTTTCCAAAATAGAAAGCAGGTTAACACCAGTCAAACCTTTTTGGCGTTGGGCTTCCTGAAAATAGCGCCGGAATTGCCGTTCAAAAACCCCGTAGAGCCGGCGCACCTTCTGTTTTTCACGCAACTGGTTGCCATAATCCGACTCTTTGCGGCGGAACTGCCCCTGCCGCCCATGTACTCCGGGCGGGTAAGAACGTTTTTCTACCGAACACTTGGGGGTAAAGCACCGGTCGCCCTTGAGAAAAAGTTTTTCTCCTTCGGCCCGGCATAATCTACAAACTGAATCTATATAACGCGCCAATTTATCCTCCTGAATCGCTAACTTTATAAATAAAAGAGGTTTACAGGCTTGGCCGACCCTTCGTCCCTCTTAAAACTTAACTCTGTCTGCCAATCTTAATCTGATTTCGCCAAACCTTCAAAGAAAATCATCGGGGCGCTCATAAGCCCCATCAGATTAGACGCGGCGTTTTTTGGGCGGGCGGCATCCGTTGTGCGGAATAGGTGTTTTATCAGTGATTGACCGCAGCTTCATATCCGATGCCTGCAAAGAACGAATTGCTGCTTCACGCCCTGGCCCAGGTCCCTTGATAAATACATCCAACTCGCGCATCCCGTGTTCCTGAGCCGCTTTGGCCGCATTTTTTGCGGCTAATTGGGCTGCATAAGGAGTACTCTTGCGCGAGCCTTTAAACCCGCTTGTTCCGCCACTCGACCAAGAAATAACATTGCCTTGTTGGTCGGTGATGCTGACAATGGTGTTATTAAAGGTCGCGAAAATATAGGCCCGGCCGTAGCTTACATTTTTCTTTTCTTTTTTGGTCGTTGCCCGCACCGTTCGAGCTTTTTGTTTTGCCATATAATCTCCAAAAGTTCTAAATTCTGCACTTTTTACCACATCTCACAAAAAGTGCAGAGGTTATCATTACTTCCGTGCGGCACGCTTCTTACCGGCCACAGTCCGTCGAGCGCCGCGCTTAGTTCGGGCATTTGTCCGGGTGCGTTGGCCACGTACCGGCAAGCTCCGGCGATGGCGCATGCCGCGATAGCAGCCGATTTCCTGGAGCCGTTTGATATTTAAACCGATCTCACGCCGCAGGTCACCTTCCACAACATAGTCGCGGTCAATAATCTCGCGCAGGCGGGTCACTTCTTCTTCAGCCAGGTCTTTAACTCGAGTATCGGGGCTAATCCCGGTACTCTTCAAGATTTCTTGACTGGTGGCTAATCCGATCCCATAAATGTAAGTTAAGCCGACCTCAACACGTTTCTCGCGAGGCAGGTCAACACCGGCAATACGAGCCATACTCTCTCTCCTTACCCTTGGCGCTGCTTGTGACGAGGATTTGTGCAGATAATCCGCACCACACCCCGACGCTTAATAATTTTGCAGTTATCACATCTACGTTTGATTGAAGGTCTTACTTTCATCATTACCATCCTCAACAGGATATTTTCCTGTTCTATTACAATAAAGTCAAAATATAAGGCTCGCCATCGGTGATGGCAAAAGAATGTTCAAAATGTGCTGATAGCTTACCATCCGCCGTCACGACTGTCCAATGATCGTCCAGAAGTTGGGTTCTCCACGTACCCATATTGACCATCGGCTCCAGGGCAATAGTCATTCCCATTTTAAGACGCATGCCTCGCCCACGCTGACCAAAATTGGGCACTTGTGGGTCTTCGTGCATATTGCGCCCCACGCCGTGACCGGTATACTCGCGCACCACACTGTAACCGTGCCGTTCAACGTATTCCTGCACCGCTGCCGAAATATCTTCCGTTTGACCGCCCAATCTTCCCTGACTAATCCCTTCGTAAAGGGCTTGTTCAGTTACGGTCAGCAATCGCTGGGCTTCTTCTGAGATCTGGCCAACCGGAATTGTTGTTGCGGCATCCCCCACCCAGCCTTTATAATATGCGCCGCAATCTACACTAAAGATATCCCCTTCGCGCAGTACCCGCTTGTCGCTCGGAATGCCATGCACCAACTCTTCGTTGATACAAGCGGTAATCGTTTTAGGAAAGGGGGGTCCCCCTTCGCGCTGATTGGGGTAGCCCTTGAAAACAGGTGCAGCGTTGTGTCGTTTTAAGGCATGCTCAGCGATCCGATCAAGTTCGCCGGTGCTGACTCCAGGCTTGGTATGTCGTCGAATTTCATCCAAAACCAAGGCTACTATTTTCCCTGCCTGGCGCATCAACGCAATTTCTTCTTTAGATTTTAAGACAACACGCCGCGTTTTGGTTTGGAACATACTTCCCGCAAAGCTTAGAGGGCTACTATTTCCCCTACTAGCTAATGAACCCCTCGTAGTGGCGCATCAGCAATTGCGCTTGAAGTTGTTTCATGGTGTCCAGCACCACCCCCACCACAATCAAAAGACCGGTACTGGTAATGAGCAGGGCCTGGGTTTGGCTGCCGCTTTGACTGACTCCAGGAATAATATTTGCCAGCCAGGGCAAAATGGCTACACCCCCCAATAACAGCGCCCCAACCAGGGTAATCCGCTGCAAGACTGTATTCAGATAAACCTCGGTACGTTTGCCTGGCCGTAGCCCTGGAATAAACCCGCCTTGCCGCTGCAAATTGTCAGCCAAATTTTGCTGCTTAAAGATAACATCCGTATAGAAGTAGGTAAAGCCGACGACCATAATGAAATAAAGAATCCAATAGGGGTACGAAGTCGGGTTTGGGCTAAAGTATTGAACCACAAAATTGGCAATACTGGCGATCACTGGATATTGACTAAACTGGAAATAACCGGCTACCGCGCTCGGAAAGATCATAATCGATTGGGCAAAAATAAGCGGGATCATCCCGGCGCTGTTAACCTTTAACGGAATATGGGTACTTTGCCCACCATATACTTTAGTCCCGCGTACGCGCTTACCATACTGAACTGGAATACGCCGCTGCCCTTCCTGCACAAAAACAATCACAGCAATGGTTAAAACAGTAATGACCGCGAACACAATTAAATTGTACCAATCTCCCTGGCTGATAAAACTACCAATCTGGCTGGGAATTTGGGCCGCAATACCACCAAAATGATAATCGAAACCCCATTGCCAATGCCTTGCTCGGTGATAAGTTCACCCATCCACACAGCCACCATAGTACCCGCTGTCATGGTTAGCAAAGTAGCAATGGTCGCCAGTGGATTCACACTAAACCCAAAGTTTGTAATAACCCCAGGTACCGAATTTTGAATAAAGACAACCTGACCGTACGCCTGAAGCATCGCCAATGGAACACTCAACCAATGCGTGTACAAATTGATCTTGTTCCGGCCCTGTTCGCCCTCTTTAGAAAGTTCTTGTAATTGCGGCACCAACGGCGTCAGCAGTTGAATGATGATAGAAGCGGTAATGTAGGGATAAACGCCCATAGCCATCACCGAGAATCGAGCCAGTGTTCCTCCGGACAGGAGGTTCAAAAACTGAACAATCGTACTCCCCTGCTCTCCCGACTCTAAAAATTGCTGTAGGGCTGCACCATTCACACCGGGTACCGGCACGTGCGCTGCCGCCCGATAGCAACCAGAATCAGAATTGTAAAAATAATTTTACGTCTAAGGTCCGGTAGAGTAAATGCGTTGCGAATCGCTTCTATCATCAGAACGTTAAATCCTTCTCTCAGCTACGATCCATTTCTGAGGCAGATCACACCTTACGCCAGGGGCAAAACTTCTACAGTTCCGCCGGCGGCTTCAATTTTTTCCTTAGCGCTTTTCGAGAATCGGTGCGCCTTTACCGTCAGAGATGTGGTAATTTCACCATTGCCCAAAATGGCCACGGCTTTATCAGAATTTTTAATAACCCCAGTCTCAATCAAAACTTCCGGCGTTACTTCCTGATACCCTTCGCCAAATCTTTCCTGCAAAAATTCAACATTGACCGGCTTGTATTCCACCCGGCGGATATTGGTGAATCCGCGACGGAAGGGCAGGCGGCGCACCAACGGCAACTGACCGCCTTCAAAATAAGGGCCTTTACCGCCACCAGAGCGAGCCTTTTGGCCCTTGATACCCCGGCCAGAAGTTTTGCCGGTTCCCGAAGCCATACCCCGGCCAATTCTTTTTTTATTTTTACGACTCCCCACAGGGGGTCTTAAATCATGTAACTGCATGACTTGCTGCCTCCAATTACGCTTCTTCCACCACTTGTACCAGGTGAGAAACCTTGTTAATCATCCCTCGAATAACCGGTGTATCATCGTGTTCAACAACTTGACCGAGGTGGCGCAACCCCAAGGCGCGAACTGTCTTTTTCTGTCGCTCTGAATAACCAATGGCGCTTTTAACCCATTTGACTTTCAGCGCTTTAGCTTCTTTATTAGCCATTGCTTCCCCTCCCTAGCCAGAACGGCTGCACCCGGTTAAGTGGAATACCCCGGTTTTGAGCTACTTCCATCGGGTCTTGCAATTCGTTGAGGGCCTGGATTGTCGCCTTGACCACATTCAAAATATTGGAACTGCCCTTACTTTTGGTCAGAATGTCGTGAATACCGGCCGCTTCAACAACCGCACGCACCCCACCACCGGCAATAACACCCGTACCCGGCGAAGCAGGCTTCAAAAACACCTGGGCCGCGCTAAAACCAGAGGTAATTTCGTGGGGGATGGTCGTACCCGACATAGCAATTTTACGCATGTTGCGTTTAGCCCGCTCGGACCCTTTGCGGATCGCTTCAGGAACCTCACGCGCCTTGCCAATGCCAACCCCTACGCTGCCTTTGCCGTCGCCAACCACCACACAGGCCCGGAAACTAAAGCGCCGACCACCCTTGACCACCTTGGCTGTACGGGCAATATGAACGACTCGCTCATCAAGTTCTTCTACCGCATCCTGAAATTCACGCTTTGCCATAAAATTCCTCTTATCTTAAAATTTCAGCCCAGCTTCGCGCGAGGCGTCGGCCAATGCTTTAACTCGACCGTGATATTTATAACCACCCCGGTCAAAGACAACCTGAGTAATGCCTGCTTCCAACGCCCGTTCGGCCACCAGTTTACCCACCAGTGTAGCTCGTTCTGTCTTGCCTTTACCAGTGGTTATCTCTGCTTCTCTAACGTTGGCATCCAGGCTGGAAGCTGAAACCAGAGTTACCCCTTTGGTATCGTCAATGACCTGCGCATAAATATGGTTCAAACTGCGAAACACGTTCAAGCGCGGTCGTTCGGGCAACCCGGATAAATGTTTGCGTACTCGCGCTTGGCGGCGCTTTCTGGCTATGTATGACGGATTAGTTTTTCCCATAATTCCTCCATGAAGTAAGCCGTTTGGCGCTTACTTGGCCTTACCAGCCTTACCAGCTTTGCGCCGGACTTTTTCTTCAGCGTAGCGAATACCTTTACCTTTATAAGGTTCCGGGGGACGAGTCCGGCGAATCCGGGCCGAAATCTCACCCAACATTTCCTTATCTATCCCGGTTATGGTCAAATCGCGACCAGTTTTATCAATCTCAAAACTAACTCCCTGAGGTGGCTCAAAAACAATATTATGAGAGTAGCCGACATTCAGCACCAGTTTTTTACCTTCCACCGCCGCCTTATAGCCAACCCCTTCGATATACAACTGGCGTTTGAACCCTGAGCTGACGCCAACGACCATATTATTCAGCAAAGCGCGGGTTAAACCATGCTTGGCACGATGGCTGCGATGATCGCTGTGGCGGGTTGTTACCACTTGACCATCTTCCTGCTTTAACTCGATTTCAGGGGGGAAATCTCGCTGTAACTCACCTTTCGGTCCCTTCACCACCACCGAGTTTTTGTTTATATCTACGGTTACCCCTTTTGGAATAACCACAGGCAATCTACCTATTCTCGACATGTCATCACCTCAACTATAACCACCTCAACTAATTGGCAGCCCTTACCAGACGTTGCAGAGCACTTCGCCGCCTACCCCCAGGCGACGCGCCTGCCGGCCTGTCATAACCCCTTTGGAGGTAGAAACAATAGAAATACCGAGACCGCTGCGGACCCAGGGAATATCTTGCTTTTGATAATAAGCACGCCGCCCCGGTTTGCTAACCCGTTCCAAATCGGTAATCACCGATTTAGGGTGGCGTTCGCGGGTATATTTCAAGTGAATTAACAGCGTCGAGCCAATCTTGCCAGGCAAAACTTCATAATCCTGAATAAAGCCTTCTTCTTTTAGAATCTTGGCAATGGCCTCACGCACTTTAGAACTGGGCATCGCCGCTTGAGCATGACGAGCCATACAGGCATTTCTAATGCGGGTCAGCATATCGGCAATGGGATCAATAACGCTCATACAATACCTCTTCCAGAAAAATCACAAATAAAAAATACCTTCTTCCTGTCTGCTCGTTCTTGAACGGAATTCAGAAACGACCAGACAAGAAAGCTAATCTTACCAGCTTGACTTGACCACGCCGGGAATCTTACCCTCGTTGGCCATCTGGCGAAAACAAATCCGGCACAAGCCGAAACGGCGCATATAAGCACGCGGGCGACCACACTGGCTACACCGGTTACGCACCCGCACTTCAAATTTCCGACGTTGTTCGCGTACAATCATGCATTTTTTGCCATCAGTAATTCCTATCTTTTAAAGGGCATCCCCATTAGATCCAACAGCCGCCGGCCTTCTTCATCGGTTTTGGCTGTGGTGACAATATTAATTTCCATCCCACGCAGCTTGTCAATCTTATCGTAATCAATCTCAGGCCAGGACAACTGCTCGGTTAGACCCAGGCTGTAGTTGCCGCGCCCGTCAAAACTGTCAGCCGATATTCCGCGAAAGTCACGCTGGCGGGCCAACGAAATGTTAATTAACCTGTCCAAAAAATCCCACATGCGGATACCACGCAGAGTCACTTTGGCCCCAATCGGGTTGCCCTCACGCAGCTTAAACGTAGCAATAGACTTTTTGGCGCGGGTAATCACTGGGCGCTGACCGGTAATGATCCGCAGATCACCCGTAGCATTTTCCAGGGCTTTGGCGTTTTGCAACGCTTCTCCCAGACCGATATTTACGACTGCTTTGGCAATGCGCGGCACTTCGTTGATATTGGAGTAGTTAAACTCCTTTTGCAAGGCCGGCACTACCTCATCTTTATACTTATCCTTTAATCGAGGCATAATTGTTTCCTTACCAAAAATTACGACACTTTATCAATCGGCGTGCCGCAGCGTTTACAAACTCGCATTTTTTTGTCCCCTTCAATCCGAAAGCCAACCCGGCTGGCTTCATCACAACTGGGGCAAACCAACATTACATTTGAAATATGCACCGGCACTTCCCGTTCGATAATACCGGTTTGGGTGCGGGTCTGGCTGATGGGCCGCTGATGCTTTTTGCGAATATTAACCCCTCTGACGACCAGTTTATCGCCATCAGCATTACGCCGCACCCGGCGATTATCGCGATCAACATACCAATCTACCAGAACTTTTTCCACCTCGCCCCGCGCGCCGATTTCATTGCCGGTAATAACCTGAACCGTATCACCTTTTTTAATTCGCTGCATGTTTAATCTCCTTAATGTACCAGTGGCGCTGAAACGGCTAAAGCACTTCCGGGGCCAGCGACACAATCCGCATAAACCCTTTTTCACGCAGTTCACGCGCGACAGGTCCAAAGATACGAGTACCGCGCGGGCCTTTGGCTTCCGAGTCTAAAATGACGGCAGCATTATCATCAAATTTGATGTAAGAACCATCGGGCCGACCTATTTCTTTGGTCGTCCGCACTACCACTGCCTTGACCACATCACCCTTTTTCACTGAACCCTGCGGAGCCGCTTGCTTTACCGCAGCCACAATCACATCGCCAACCGTTGCATAGCGGCGTCGTGAACCACCAACTACCTGGATACACAGAATTTCTTTGGCCCCGCTGTTATCCGCCACTTTCAGACGGCTTTCTTGTTGTATCATGATCTTTTACTCCACCACTCTCAAGATAAATCAACCCGCAGGTTCTAGGCTTCCTGTTTCTCCAGAATTTCTACCAAAGCCCAGCGCTTTTCTTTACTCATTGGTTTGGACTCGATGATCTTAACCATATCGCCCATGTGCGCGCTATTTTGCTCGTCGTGCGCTTTGTACTTTTTATGATAGCGCATAACTTTACCATACTGAGGATGGCGCTTGATCCGGTCCACCTGCACTACAATGGTTTTGTCCATTTTATCGCTGGTCACCCGACCTACCAAAACTTTACGTTGCTCTCTAGCCATTGTTGTTCAGCTCCTGATCCACTAAATTAGGCGACGGCCCGTTTACGTTCACCGAGAATTGTTTTCATTCGAGCAATATCCCGTTTGAGCACGGTAAACCGGTTAGAGTCTTTTACCTGACCAATTGTTTTCTGAAAACGCAGGTTAAAAAGCTCTTCATAAGCCTCTTCCATCTTGGTTTGAATTTCGCTATCAGATAAGTTCCTAATTTCAAACGCTTGCATGGCTTCCCCCTAACCGATATTCCGCTGCACAAACTGGGTTTTGATGGGCAACTTGTGCGCGGCCAGACGCATAGCTTCTTTAGCTGAGTCTTCCGGCACACCAGCAATTTCAAATAACACCCGGCCCGGCTTGATAACCGCTACCCAGTGATCAACTGAACCTTTACCGCTACCCATTCGGGTTTCGGCGGCTTTGGCGGTTACGGGCTTATCGGGAAAAATGCGAATCCACAACTTTCCACCGCGGCGCACATAACGGACAATCGCCCGGCGAGCCGCCTCGATCTGGCGGCTGGTCATCCAGCAAGGCTCTAATGCTTGCAGGCCATACTCCCCAAAGGACACTTCTGCCCCGCGGGTCGCCTGGCCCCGCATCCTGCCCCGCATTTGCTTTCTATATTTTACACGTTTAGGCATTAACATAATCAATTTTCCTTTTCACAGCCAAGACAGAAGATAAAAGATCGAAGATAATAGATAGCCTTCAACAATTCTATCTTCTATCCTCCACCTTCTATCTTTTACTGTCTAAACTCAGGGCATTACGTAAGCCCCAACGGGCTTTTCTTCTTTGGGTTTAGGCAAAATCTCACCCTTGTAAACCCACACCTTAATCCCAATTTTGCTAAAGGTGGTTAAACCTTCAACATTAGCATAATCAATATCGGCCCGCAAGGTATGGCGCGGGATTTGCCCTTCGCGTTGCGTTTCACGACGGGCCATATCGGAGCCGCCCAAACGCCCGCTACAGGTAATCATCACGCCCTGCGCCCCGGCTTTCATAGCCCGGCGAACCGCCTGCTTCATCGCCCGCTTGTGCGAAACCCGCTTCTCAATCTGCTGGGCAATACTCTCGCCGATAAGAAAGGCATTGATATCGGGGTTTTCAATCTCGGTCACATCAATATGGACTTTCTTCTGAGTCAGCACTTCGAGTTTCTTGCGCAGTTGGTTAACCGCCGCCCCTTTTCGTCCAATCACAATACCGGGTTTGGAGGTACTGATTTTTACAGTGACTTGTTTGGCCGCGGGCAGGCGCTCAATTTCAACACTGGCCACACTTCCACGTTCGTGCAGGTTGAAGACCAGCTTCCGAATAGCCATGTCCTCTTCTAACAACTCACGGTATTCTTTGCCTTCAGCAAACCACCGCGCCCGATGTTCCTGCACAAATCCTAATCTAAATCCTATGGGATGAACTTTTCGACCCAAGCTATATCTCCTTCATAAACAGTAGACAGTAAACGGCACCCCTTCGGGTGCGCCGAAGGGCGTAAACAGGGGATTTATCGCACCTGCTACTTGTTGCTGCCCTGCGACTTTGCTACCCTTTTTTCTCTTCCAACACCACCGTAATGTGGGAGAGGCGTTTTTTGATCGGTTTGAACCGGCCTCGCGCACCATATCGTGCCCGGCGCAGTCGCGGTCCCTCATCCACAGAAATAGTGGCAATGACCATATCTTCCGCGTCGAGGGCAAAATTTTCCTCCGCGTTAGCCAGGGCGCTTTTCACAGTCTTGTAAACTGGATCAGCCGCTGCCTGCGGCAATAACTTTAATACTTCTAAAGCTTGCTGCGCCGGCATGCCCCGCACACTATTGACCACCCGGCGCATCTTGATCGGCGCACCGATAATATACTTACTTACTGCTCTAACTTGAAAATCAGCCATCGTCTTAACCTCTTAACGGGTAGACTTTTCTTTGGCCACGTGGCCGCGGAAAAATCGAGTCGGCACAAATTCACCCAGCCGATGGCCGACCATATTTTCGGTGATGTAAATCGGCACATGGCGGCGACCATCATGAATGGCCAGGGTGTGTCCCACCATCTGCGGAAAGATAGTGCTTGCCCGCGACCAGGTGCGGATAACCCGTTTTTCGCCGGCCGCATTCATCGTTTCAATCTTTTTCAACAGTTTCGGCTCAATAAATGGGCCTTTTTTCAACGAACGAGTCATTGGCTAATCTCCTCTGCCCTTACCGTCTCTTATTCCGCCGGCTGCGTACAATGTACTGCTCGGTGCGTTTATTGGTGCGGGTTTTAGCGCCCAAGGCTGGTTTACCCCACGGCGTTTTGGGGGCAGCCATACCCACCGGCGACCGGCCTTCACCACCACCGTGTGGATGGCTGTTCGGGTCTTGCGCGGTACCACGCACCCCTGGTCGAATACCTAACCAGCGTTTGCGTCCGGCTTTGCCCAGTACCACGTTGCTGTGGTCCACATTACCCACCTGACCAATAGTCGCCAGGCAGTTTTGGCTAATCAAACGCACCTCACCGCTGGGCATGCGCACCTGGGCGTAAGAACCTTCTTTGGCCAATAACTGGGCCGAAACCCCGGCCGAACGAACCAACTGTCCGCCCTTGCCCGGCTGTAGCTCAATGTTATGCACCTGCGTACCCAGGGGAATACGGTAAATTGGCAGAGCATTGCCTACCCGGATTTCCGCCGTCGGGCCTGACATCACCGTATCGCCCACTTTCAGACCAACCGGGGCCAGAATATAGCGTTTTTCGCCGTCGGCGTAAACAACCAGAGCAATTCGAGCGGTCCGATTGGGATCGTATTCAATCGAACTGACTTTAGCCGCAATCCCGTGCTTGTCTCGTTTGAAGTCAACCAGGCGATAGCGCTGTTTATGACCACCCCCACGATGCCGCACTGTAATCCGGCCTTGATTATTACGGCCCGATTTCTTTTGAAGCGGAGCAAGCAGACTTTTCTCCGGCCCAACATGCGTAATTTCTTCAAAGGTCGAAACCGACATTCCCCGCCGGCCGGCTGAGGTCGGTTTGTATAATTTTACTGGCATAGCTTATACCCCCTCAAAAGCTTCGATGCGCTGCCCAGGGAGCAGGGTCACAACAGCCTTCTTCTGAGCCGACTGCCGCTGAACACGCTTACGGCCCCAGCGCCCAAATTTAGGCGCTCGATTGATGATACGCACCTTGACCACATCTACATTAAAAATATAGGAGACGGCCTGAGCCACTTCAACTTTGTTAGCCCACTGATGAACCATAAAAGTATATTGCCCTAACTCAGCCGCAAGATTACTCTTTTCTGTATTGATCGGGCGGATAATAACCGCGTAAGGATTCATTTCCATCGTAAATTTTCTCCCGCCTCAGCCTATCTAACCCAAAAAACTTTCAATCTGAGTTACTGCATCTTTGGGTATAATCACATAGCTGTGGCCTAAAAGGTCGCGGATGTTAAGGTATCCGGCCCGGATAGTTTTAACGTTTTCCAGATTGCGGGCGCTCTTTTCCACATTCTCGTTGCGTTCGGGCAGCAGGATGACCGCACTGCCGGAAACCTGGAGATTATCCAGCAACTGCAACACTTCAACGGTCTTGGGTTGATCGAAGACCAGCTTATCCAACACAATAATCTGCTCCGCCGCTGCTTTAGCCGATAAGGCCGACCGCAAGGCCAACCGCCGCATTTTACGCGGCATCTTTTGGGTGTAATCACGCGGAACTGGTCCGTGTGCTTTACCACCACCCACAAAGATAGGTGCTTTGCGAGAACCGTGCCGGGCGCGGCCTGTCCCTTTTTGCCGGAACCACTTTGCCGTTGTCCGAGACACTTCAGCCCGTGTTTTGGCATGATGTGTACCCAGACGCTGATTGGCTAATTGGCGCACCAATGCCTGATGCATAACCGCAGTGTTGGGTTCGATTCCAAAAATGTCATCGCGCAAATCGAGCTCTTCTATCGTCGTGCCGCTGGTGTTTTTAACATTTACCTTCATTGCCCACTCTTACCTTTCACCGCTTTACGCACAATTACCAGGCCATTTTTAGCCCCAGGGATAGCGCCACGAACCGCAATGACATTCTTCTCGGCATCTACCAGAGCCACCTTGAGATTCTGCACCGTGACTCGATCATTGCCCATCCGCCCCGCCATGCGCGTACCTTTCCAGACACGCCCCGGCGTTGTGCCGGCCCCAATCGAGCCGGGCGCACGCCAACGGTCAGATTGACCGTGTGTTTTAGGACCGCCACTAAATCCATGCCGCTTGACCGCGCCGGCAAAACCTTTACCCTTGCTGGTGCCAATCACATCTACAGTATCACCGGCTGCAAAAACCGAGGCATCAATCTTCTGCCCTTCCTGATAATCATCAGGGTTAGCCACCCGAAATTCGCGCAGGTATTTCACTGCCGGAGAACCCGTTTTCTTCAGATGACCCGCTTTCGGTTTGTTCAGGCTTTTCTGGCGCAAATCGCCAAAACCCAACTGAACGGCACTGTAGCCATCATTTTCAACAGTTTTCTTTTGCGTAACATAGCAAGGCCCAGCCTCGATGATGGTCACGGGAATAATAATCCCTTTCTCATCAACGATCTGGGTCATGCCAACTTTCTTGCCCAATATTTCCGTCATTTTTGTTTGGGTTCAGGAACTGTAACCTCAGCGGCCATCATTCCTGGAACCCGTTCCCCTTTCCCATTCTTATCCGCGCTGCCAGTAAGGGCGCGTGTTAACTAAGAATTTCTATCTTATTTGATCTCAACATCCACACCGGCCGGCAAATTTAGCCGAACCAGAGCGTCAATAGTTTTTGATTTTGGATCCACCACATCAATCAAACGCTTGTGGGTGCGGATCTCAAACTGCTCGCGTGAGTCCTTGTCAATGAACGGTGAGCGCAGCACTGTGAACTTCTCGATTTTGGTTGGCAGCGGAACTGGCCCTACCACAACGGCTCCGGTTCGTTCGGCTGTATCTACAATCTGTCGCACCGACTGATCCAACACGCGGTGATCATATGCTTTCAATCGAATTCTTATTCTATGTTTGGACATAGTTTCTCCGTTGCTTAGGTTGCGGCGCTTACCGTCGCGGCTTGTCTGACTTACTTAATAATCTTGGTGATGACACCGGCACCGACTGTCCGCCCACCTTTCTCGAATAGCGAACTTCGACCCATCTT